>NZ_LSRW01000004.1:0-307761 GCF_003104955.1 Steroidobacter cummioxidans
AAGTGACGCGCGTGGCGCGCGAAGTGGGTACCGAAGGCAAGCTCGGCGGCCAGGCGAAGGTGGAAGGCGTCGCCGGCACCTGGAAGGACCTGACCGATAACGTGAATCACATGGCCGCGAACCTCACCGGCCAGGTGCGCAACATCGCCGAAGTTACCACCGCGGTGGCCAGCGGCAATCTTTCCAAGAAAATCACCGTCGATGCGCGCGGCGAAATTCTGGAGCTGAAGAACACCGTCAACACGATGGTGGACCAGCTCAATTCCTTCGCCTCCGAAGTGACGCGCGTGGCGCGCGAAGTGGGTACCGAAGGCAAGCTCGGCGGCCAGGCGAAGGTGGAAGGCGTCGCCGGCACCTGGAAGGACCTGACCGATAACGTGAATCACATGGCCGCGAACCTCACCGGCCAGGTGCGCAACATCGCCGAGGTCGTGACCTCGGTGGCCGACGGCGATCTCAAGCGCAAGCTGGTCGTGGAAGCGAAAGGCGAGATCGCCGCGCTTGCCAATACCATCAACGGCATGATCGATACGCTCGCGACGTTCGCCGACCAGGTGACGAACGTGGCGCGCGAAGTGGGCACCGAAGGCAAGCTCGGCGGTCAGGCAAGCGTGCCGGGCGCCGCAGGCTTGTGGCGTGACCTCACCGACAACGTGAACCAGCTTGCCGCGAACTTGACGACGCAGGTGCGCGCCATCGCCGAGGTCGCGACCGCTGTGACCAAGGGCGATCTCACACGATTCATCACGGTGGAAGCCTCGGGCGAAGTGGCCTCGCTCAAGGACAACATCAACGAGATGATCCGTAACCTCAAGGACACGACGCAGAAGAACAACGAGCAGGACTGGCTGAAGACCAACATCGCGCGCTTCAATCGACTGTTGCAGGGCCAGCGCGACATTCGTCACGTGTCGAACCTGATCCTGTCGCAGCTGGTGCCGCTGGTGAATGCGCACCAGGCGCTGTTCTATCTGACCAAGCAGGAAGGCGGCGAGAACGTGCTGGAACTGGTCGCAAGCTACGCTGCACCGAATCGTCGTCGGCCGCCGCAGAAGCTGCGTCTCGGTGACGGCCTGATCGGCCAGTGCGCCGTCGAGAAGCGCTCGATGTTGCTGACCGACGCGCCTCACGATTACATGCGCATCACGTCCGGTCTCGGTGAAGCAAAGCCGTCGACCGTGATCGTGCTGCCGGCGTTGTTCGAAGGCGAAGTGAAAGCGGTGCTGGAGCTGGGCTCGTTCGAGCGCTTCAGCACCATTCACACGCTGTTCCTCGACCAGCTGATGGAAAGTATCGGCATCGTGCTCAACACGCTGGCCGCGAACATGCAGACCGAAGCGCTGCTCGCGCAATCGCAGCTGCTCACCGCCGAGCTGCAGAGTCAGCAGGAAGAGTTGAAGAAGACCAACGATCGTCTGGAGCAGCAAGCCACCACGCTGCAACGTTCCGAGGATCTGCTGCGCTCCCAACAGGAAGAGCTGCGCGGCAAGAACGAAGAGCTGGTGGAAAAGGCCAATCTGCTGTCCTGGCAGAACAAGCAGGTGGAAGCGAAGAACCAGGAAGTGGAGCGCGCCAAAGAGATGCTCGAGGAAAAAGCCGAGCAGCTGGCGCTCACCTCCAAATACAAGTCCGAGTTCCTCGCGAACATGTCGCACGAGCTGCGTACGCCGCTCAACAGCTTGCTGATCCTCTCCAAGCTGCTCGCCGACAATGCCGATGCCAATCTCTCCGGCAAGCAGATCGAGTTCGCGCAAACCATCAACCGCGCGGGTACCGAGCTGCTGGCGCTGATCAATGACATTCTGGATCTGTCGAAGATCGAGTCGGGCACGGTGACGCTCGATGTGAGCACCGTGCACTTCGCGGAAATCGTGGACAACCTGCAGCGCAGCTTCGAGCAGGTGGCCAGCAATCGCAAGCTGCAGCTGAAGATCGAGGTGGATCCGTCGCTGCCGCGAACCATGATCACCGACGAGAAACGTCTGCAGCAGATCCTGAAGAACCTGCTGTCGAACGCGTTCAAGTTCACGCACGAGGGCGGCGTCGAGCTGTCCATCTATCGAGCGAGCAACGGCTGGAATCCAGCCAATCAATCGCTCAACGCGGCATCGTCGGTGGTTGCTTACTCCGTGCACGACACCGGCATCGGCATCGCTGCCGACAAGCTGCGCGTGATCTTCGAGGCGTTCCAGCAGGCCGACGGCACAACCAGTCGCAAATACGGCGGCACCGGCCTCGGCTTGTCGATCAGCCGTGAAATCTGCCGCCTGCTCGGCGGCGAAATCACCGTGGAGAGCAAGCCCGGCGTTGGCAGCACCTTCACGTTGTATGTACCGATGACGCACGATTTCTCGAAGGCAACTGTGACAACGCTCACGCCGGGCCCGGAGACGAGCGCGCATGCCTTCAGCCATCCGCCATCGCAGATTGTGGTGAGCCGTGAATCGACGCCGCTGCTGGTGGCTTCCGAGCTGACCGACGACCGACAGAACATTCAGCCGGGCGACCGTGTGCTGCTGATCATCGAAGACGATGTGAAGTTCGGCCGCATTCTGCTCGACCTCGCTCACGATCGCGGTTTCAAGGCGGTGGTGTCGGCAACGGGTAGCGGTGCATTGCCACTGGTGCGGCGATTCAATCCGTCCGTCATTACGCTCGACATCAATTTGCCGGACATGGACGGCTGGCGCCTGCTGGACATTCTCAAGCGCAGCGCCGAGACGCGTCACATTCCCATCCACATCATCTCCGTGGACGATCCGCGCGAACGCGGGTTGCAGATGGGAGCGTTCTCCGTGCTGGAGAAGCCGGTGGATCACACGACCTTGCAACAGGCGCTGTCCCGCACCGAAGAGTTCCTCGCTCGCAAGATGAAGAGGCTGCTGCTGGTCGAGGACGACGATCTGCAGAGCAGCGAGATTCGGAAGCTCATCGGCAATGGCGATGTGGATGTCACGCGAGTGATCAACGGCCGCGAAGCATTGCAGGCGTTGGCGACTCAGGAATTCGACTGCGTGGTGCTCGATCTGGTGCTGCCGGACATGGATGGCGTGCAGCTGATCGAAACCATACGTCGCGATGCTGCGCGCCGGCTGCCGGTAATCATTCACACCGCGAAGGATCTCAACCCGGCCGATGAAGCGAAGCTGCGCAAGTTGGTCGAGTCTTTCATTCTCAAGGGCCCCGACTCGCCTGAGCAGCTGTTCGACGAGACCGCGCTGTTCCTGCACCGGTTCGTCGAGAACATGCCCGACGAGCAGCGCCGGATCATCGACAAGGCACGGCGGCGCGAGCCGGGCCTGGCCGGGCGCAAGGTGCTGATCGTCGATGACGATATCCGCAATATCTTCTCGCTGACCGGCGTGCTCGAACAGCACGACATCGAAGTGCTGCACGCCGAGAGCGGTCGCGAAGGCATTGCCATGTTGAACCAGATCCCCAGCATCGACATGGTGCTGATGGATGTGATGATGCCGGACATGGATGGTTACGAGACCATGCGACAGATTCGCAATAATGAACGTTTCCGCAAGCTGCCGATGATCGCGATCACCGCCAAGGCGATGAAGGGCGATCGCGAGAAATGCATCGAAGCAGGCGCGTCGGAATACATTTCCAAGCCGGTTGATGTCGATCAGCTGGTTTCGATGATGCGCGTGTGGCTGCGGCGAGTTTGAACAAAGGCATGCAGGCCCTCGGCCCGCAGATCGCTGGCAGCGACGAAGAGGTGCCGGCGGTGGATGCTACTGGCACTTTGCCGGCGTTGCCGATGCGCGCGACCATCCTGATCGTCGACGACGAGCCGAACAATCGGTTCGCGCTTGCGCAGGTGCTGGCGGAGCTGGAGGAAACGGTCGTCGAAGCGGCTTCCGGCGAGGACGCGCTGCGGTTCCTGCTGCGGGAAGAATGTGCCGTCATCCTGCTCGATGCCAACATGCCCGGGCTCGACGGTTACACCACTGCCGAGTTGATTCGCCGGCGCGAGCGGTCGCGCCACATTCCGATCATCTTCGTCAGCGCCATCGATCGCGACGACGAGCACATCGCACGTGCCTATGCGATGGGTGCTGTCGATTATGTCTTCAAGCCCGTCGATCCAGTGATCCTGCGCTCCAAGGTCGCGGTGCTGGTCGACCTGTATCGCAAGAGCGCCGAGGTGGAGCGCAAGGCTGCGCTCGAACGTTTCCTGCAGGAAGAGAACCTGCGCATTCGCCAGGAGAAGCTCGAAGCCGAGCGGCAGTTGCGTCAGGTCGAAGAGCGGCAGGCCGCCATCGTGCGCTCGCAGCCCATCGCGCTGTATAGCGCGGCCATCGACTCCGGATTCTCCGGTCCGCGCTTCATCAGCGACGTGATCGCCGATTCGATCGGCTTCGCGCCGCATTTGTTTCTGGAAGATCCGCAGCTGTGGGTCGACAACATCCATCCCGACGATCGCGATCGGGTGCTGAGCGAAGTCGCGATGATTCCGACGCTCGGCGGCATGTCGACCGAGTATCGCTGGGTCTGCGCCGACGGTTCGGTTCGCTGGTTCCTCGATCGAGCGGTGCTGATCCGTCATGACGGCAGGCCGTCCGAGATCTTCGGCAGCTGTCTGGATATCACGGCTCGACGCCGCGTCGAGCAGCAGCTCATTCAGTCGCAGAAGATGGAAGCCGTTGGCCAGCTGACCGGCGGCATCGCGCACGACTTCAACAACATGCTGACCGTCGTCATCGGCAATCTCGATTCGCTGGCTCGCGCGTTGAAAGGCACGGGCCGCAATTTCGACCGCGCGCAGATGGCGCTTACCGGTGCGTTGAGCTGTGCCGAGCTGACGCGTCGGATGTTGGCGTTCGCTCGCCGCCAGCCGCTGCAGCCGAGCGCCGTGAATCTGGGCGAGGTCAGTCGGAACATCACCAAGCTGTTGGGTCGCACCCTGGGCGAGCGTGTCCAGATAGA
The DNA here is from genome assembly GCF_003104955.1 of Steroidobacter cummioxidans. NCBI lineage: Bacteria > Pseudomonadati > Pseudomonadota > Gammaproteobacteria > Steroidobacterales > Steroidobacteraceae > Steroidobacter > Steroidobacter cummioxidans. The sequence continues at coordinate 4,939 of NZ_LSRW01000004.1, forward strand.
TGTCCAGGTACAGGACGAGTTGTGGAACGTGCTCGCGGATCCGGCGCAGGTCGAGTCGTCACTCATCAATCTGTCTGTCAATGCCCGCGACGCCATGCCCGAAGGCGGCACGCTGACGATCGAAGCTCGCAACGTCGGTCGAAGCGAGCGCGATACCGATGTTCCGGAAGGCGAGTTCGTGCTGCTGTCCGTTACCGACACCGGCGCCGGCATGACGGCCGACGTGCTCGAGCGTGCGCTCGAGCCGTTCTTCACGACCAAGCGCATGGGGCATGGCACCGGGCTTGGGTTGAGCATGGTGTATGGCTTCGTCAAGCAATCGGGCGGTCACGTAAAGATCATCAGCACACCGGGACGCGGCACGAGCGTGAGACTTTATCTCCCACGCACCGATGCGGCTCCGAGTGTGGCTGCGGTGCCCGGCGAAGACCTGTCGCTGTCGGGCCAGGATCGAACCATACTGCTCGTGGAAGACGACGCCGGCGTGCGCGCGGTCACAGCAGCGATGCTGAAAGAACTGCAATTCAATGTCATCGAAGCAGACAACGGCGCCCGCGCGCTGGACATCGTCGATCGGGAATCGGAGATCGATTTGTTGTTCACCGACATCGTCATGCCTGGCGGCATGAACGGTTTCGAGCTCGGTCGCCTGGCGCGAGAGCGTCGCCCGCAATTGCCGGTGCTGTATGCGACCGGTTACTCGGCTTCCTACGCGGCGCCGGAGAAGGGTTCGGATATGTTGGCGAAGCCGTATCGAGAGGCCGACCTGCGCAGCAAGCTTCGCGGACTGCTTCCAGTTCACGCGCGGGCGTAAGCGTCGCACCCTCCCCTTGAGTTCCTGCGAGTCGGCCTTATGACGCGACCGGGTCGTCACTCCCGCGCGATTGCGCTCGTCAAACCGGGTCAATCCAGGTAGAGTGCGCGCTCATCTCAGCCGCCATCCGGTCGGCTTCACCCCTCGGGTTCGTCGGCCCCGCATTTTGAACATGGGCCCGCCTCGATTTGTCTCCCGCCTCACTGGATCCGAAACGTAAGTTTCTGCAGGCTGGTTGAGGGTTTGTTTCCATGCCTTTTGCTGCCCTCGGGCTTGTCCCCGAACTGACGCGCGCGCTCGCCGATCGTGGCTACACCGCGCCCACTCCCGTGCAAGCGCGAGTGATTCCTGAAATTCTCTCTGGCCGTGACGTATTGGCGGGGGCCCAGACCGGCACCGGTAAGACGGCCGGTTTCACGCTGCCGTTATTGCAACGTTTGCAGGGCGGTGCGCCGTCGAGAGCGTCTCGTGTGTTGATTCTCGTGCCGACGCGCGAGCTCGCGGCACAAGTGAACGAAAGCATTCAGAGCTACGGCAAATATCTGCGCCATCGCAGTCTGGTGATCTTCGGCGGCGTGAGCATCAATCCGCAGATCGAGAACCTGCGCCGTGGCGCCGAGATTCTGGTGGCGACGCCGGGCCGGTTGCTGGATCACGCTCAGCAACGCACCGTTGATTTGTCGCGCGTCGAGATTTTCGTGCTCGACGAGGCGGATCGCATGCTCGACATGGGCTTCATCGCCGACATTCGTCGCGTCATCAAGCTGCTGCCGAAGCAGCGGCAGAATTTGCTGTTCTCGGCGACCTATTCGGATGACATCCGCAAACTGGCGCAAGGTCTGTTGCACGACCCGGTGGAAATCGAGGTTGCGAAGCGTAATGCGGCGGTCGATACGGTCGAGCAGCGGGCTTATTTCGTTGGGAAGGAACAGAAGCGCGCGTTGCTGTCGCATCTGATCCAGGACGGCGACTGGCAGCAGGTGCTGGTGTTCACGCGCACCAAACACGGTGCCAATCGGCTGGCCAAGCAATTGGAACAGGATGGCATCGAGGCTGCGGCGATTCACGGCAACAAGAGCCAGAACGCACGCACCGCCGCGCTCTCGGATTTCAAGAACTTTCGCATTCGTGCGCTGGTGGCCACGGAAGTGGCGTCACGCGGGCTCGATATCAAAGAGCTGCCGCACGTAGTGAACTACGAGCTGCCGAACGTTCCCGAAGACTACGTGCATCGAATCGGTCGCACCGGACGCGCTGGCGCGACCGGATTGGCGGTATCGCTGGTCGCTTCGGATGAGTCCGGATTGCTGAAGGACATCGAGAGGCTGTTGCGCAAGTCGGTGCCGAAGGCGGACGTGCCGCACTTCAAGCCGGCGCCGCCGCCGGTGCGCGGTGCTGACGATCGAGAAGACTCGCGCGATCGCGAGATGTCACAACCGCGGCAGTCGCAGTCCGAGCTGGCCCGATCGCAAGCCCGACAAGGTCGACCGCAAGGTCAGCAAAGCCGGCCCCCGCATCAGCAGCACGGCGACGCTTCCCGCCCTCTTGGCGGAGGAGGTGACGGTCGTCGTCGCAAACGTCGCGGCGGTGGCGGTGGGCAGCAGCAGGCCCCACAGTCGCAACATCAGCCTCGTCATGCGCACGATCAGCGGCCGCAACGGTCGCACGGGCACGGACCAGGCCAGGGTGGCGGTCACGGGCAGGGTCGGCCGAACCAGCAACGTAACTCGTCGCGTCATCGCAGCGGAGATCGGAACCGAACGGTCTAGTCAGCAACGATAAGACGTCGTCGCTGCCGCCTGGCAGCGACGCGTTTGAGCGGCAGCGTGCCTATCCGAGAATCGCCTCGCGCTGGTACAGCTTGATCGCCACTCCAACCAGCAGCGCTCCAAGCGCCAGCGTCGTCCCCGCGCAAATCAGAATGTGCAGCGCCGGGATCGAATCTCCCCGCATCAGGCTCGTCGCGATCAGGTGCTGACTCAGGCTCGGCACCGCCATCAAGCCCGCACTCGGCTTCGTGCCGGTCACCACCGCGAACATGATGGGCGCGATCGGGAACATCATCACCACTGACAACCACGACTGTGCCTCGCGATTGCTCCTGGTGAACGACGCGACCACGGTCATCAAGCCTGCGCCCATCGGTACGAACGTCACCATGATCGCGAAGATCGCCAGAATCACGCGCGGGCCGAAGTTCGCGGACATTCCCAGCGCTTCCAGCGGAATGAATGTGAGCACGACGCCAAACGTCGCGAGCGTCAGCAGCAGCGAGACCGACATGAATGCCGAAGTCGCCAGCATCTTGCCGACGATCAGCTGCGAACGACTCACCGGCAGCGTCAACAACGGCTCCAGCGAGCCGCGCTCGCGTTCGCCCGCGGTCGTGTCGATGGCCAGATAAAACCCACCCACCAGCATCGACATGAAACAGAAGTAAGTCATCATGCCGAGGATCAGCAGTGCTCTGCCCGCCGGCGTGGCCACATCCAACGTTTGCACGCCCACGGGCTCGATCACAGTCGGGTTGATGCCTCGAACCATCAATCTCAACATCGCCAGTTGATGCCCATACGCGTTGAGCAACTGTCGCGCTCGATCCGCACTGGGCGACGTGTTGCTGTTCGACGAATCGACGATCAAGGACAACGGCGCCGACTCGCCAGCCTGCAACGCCTTGCCGTAGTCCTCGCCAATGATCAGCACCAGATCCTGCTGACCCGAGCGGACCGCGTTCATTGCCTGATCGCTCGTGAGCTCCACATCCTCGACCTTTACACCGTTCTCACGCAGGAACTGCACGAGATTCGGCGCGTTAGTGGCGCCGGCGATGGGTAGGTTCAGCGGCTTGTCCTGATTCGCGACGGCACGTTTCGATACCATCGTCGTGGTCAGGCCGAAGATCACGGGCGCCAGCAACACGCCGAAAAAGAACGCCGACAGAATCACGCGACGATCGCGCAGGTTCTCCAGCACTTCCTTGCGGAACACAGTCCACAGTGCGCCCATCACGCCACCTCGCCTTGATCGGCGGCGCGCACGAACGCTTCTTCCAGATCCGGAGCGCCGGTGGCTTTGAGGATTTCTGCCGGCGTGCCTCGCACGACGACGCGACCGTGCGAGATGATGACGATGTCGTCGCACAAGGCCGCGACTTCCTGCATCACGTGACTGGAGAACAGCACGCATCGGCCCGAGTCGCGTAGCTCTCGAATCAGTTCGCGCAACATGCGCACGGCGCTCACGTCGAGGCCGTTGGTCGGCTCGTCCAGAATGATGGTCTGTGGTCGATGGATCAGCGCGCGCGCCAGTCCGACTTTGAGTCGTTCACCTTGCGAGTAACCTTTGGCGCGTCGCTCGGCAACTTCGCCCAGGGCCAGGCGATCGATCAGCTGATCGATGGAGCGGGTCAGTTCAGCGCCGCGCAGTCCGTGCAGCTCGCCGTAGTAGCGGATGTTCTCCCGACCGCTGAGATGCGCATAAAGCCCACTGGCATGAGGTAGCACGCCGAGCGAGCGACGCACCTGCAATGGCTCGGTGGCGCAATCGTGGCCGTCGATCAGCGCGCGACCCTCGTTCGCGCGGATGACGGTGCTCAGGATACGCAGGGTGGTGGACTTGCCGGCGCCGTTGTGGCCGAGCAGGCCGGTGATCTTGCCGTCGCCTGCCGCAAACGAAACCTCTTGCAACGCTTGCACCGCGCCGAAGTGCTTTTTCAATCCGTCGACTTGAATCATGGGGCGGGGGCCGAGCGTGACAGCAGGAACGGAGCGGGGGCGACGGTCTTCAGGCATTCATCATTGAGTGCTTGCACGCTGCCGGTCGCGATGAAGTCAGCCACGACCCGAGGCATGCAGCCAACCGCGATCTGTCCGTGCCCCTGGCCGTCGAGCACCAGATGCTTGGAATGCTTCAAGCCCGCAAGGATCTGCTCGCCGTAGCGCGCCGGAGTCACAGGATCGTTGCCGCCCGAAAGCACCAGCGTCGGAATCTCGCTTTGTAGCGGCTCACCGAAGCCAGCATCGACCGGGCCGCGCGGCCATTGTTCGCAAATGGTCCGCATCGCCTGCATGAAGGTGTCGCCGAGATAGGTTTTCGCGAGCTCGGAATCTGCAACCGGACGCTCATGCCAGCGTGGCGCATCTTCACTGCAGACCACCGCGAAGTGCATGCCGTTGGCGATCTGAGTATCCAGGCTTCGCTTGATCATGAGGTACTGCGCAGCCAATCCCTGCGGCTGGCCGATCTCAGCCTCGTGAATGAGCAGAGGCAGGGTCGACAGCGTCTCATCGGAATAGCTGAGCAATCGAACTGCCGCGCCGAGCTCGGCGGTGCCCAGCTGGGTCTTGGTCGGCTCGGCATTCAGCGGATCCGGGATGGACAGCGGAACGGGCTGTTCCTTTACACGTGCGCGGAGCGTAGCGAACGTGCCCGCGATGTTGGGGAAGACGCGCTTGCAGTCGGCGTTGGAATCGCAGCGAGCGAAAGCGCTGTCGATGGCAGCCTGCGCATCGAGCGCCACATCCGGGCCCAACGGTAACTGCGGGGGCACGACACCATCGAGAATCGCGACGCGCACTCGCTGCGGATAACGTCGCATGTAGTGCTGTGCGACTCGCGTTCCATACGACACACCGTACAGATCCAGTCGCTGATAGCCGAGCGCGGCGCGTACATCGTCGAGATCGCGCACGGCGACGCTGGTCGTGTAGTAGCGCGGATCACCAGGCAGCTTCGAGAGACACGAGCGCGTCAGCTCGCGCAGTTGCTGAGGATCGCTGAACGTAATGTCGCTCTCGTCCGGAAACGAGCAGTCGAGACGATTCGAGCGTCCGGTACCGCGTTGATCGACGATCACGATGTCACGGTCGCGTCGGACGCGCGCGAGTGCCGGCGCAATCGAGATGTAGAAGTCGCTCGCCGCTTGACCCGGGCCGCCACTCAGTACGAACAGCGGATCGCCGGCCGGCTCGAGGCGCAATGACGGAATCACCGCGACGTGCAGCCGGATCTGCTTGCCCGAGGGCTGCTCGCGATTCTCCGGCACCGACAGCCAGCCACAGCGCGCTGCTACGCCGCCGCCGGCGATCTCGCTCTGGAGCCGGCAAGCTTCGAGCGGCAATGAGGCGGCCTGCGCCTGGGATGCGCTGCAAAAGGTCCATGGCAGGCTCAATGCCGCCAGGACGCGCCATCGATTATGAATCGCCGACATCGATTTCCCGGTGCGAAAGGTCACGGGCGGCAATGGTAGACGAGGCCGGACCTACACGTCCGGTGCGTGCCCGGCACATTTGGCAGCTGCTGCCGGCCCCGTGGCGGGGCGGGAACCTGTGTGTACCCCTGGGTGTCTGTTACATTCGCAAGCTCAACAACTATCCCAACGAGCCCCTGGAGTTACGCATGCGTTCATCGTCGTTACTCGCCACCGTCGCCGCCGTTGCCTGCGCGCTGCCGCTGACGGGTGCATTCGCCAAGGACGAGGCATTGACCAAGGCAGTCGCCCCCGCGCATCGGTCGCCGAATTTCGTCGAGCGAGATCAGTATCGCAAGCCGGTCCAGGTGCTGGAATTCATCGGTGTAAAGCCCACCATGACCGTGGTCGAGATCTCACCGGGCGGCGGTTACTGGACCGAAATCCTGGCGCCGTACCTGCACGACAAGGGCACTTATTACACGGCGATTGCGCCGCGCGCCTCCAGCGAACGGGCTGCGGCTGCCGCGGATACGTGGCAGAAAAAGCTCGACAGCGACAAGGCGCGCTACGGCAAGGTCAAGATCTCCGATTTCGGTGGCGGTAAGTTCGAGCCCGCGCCGGCCGGCTCGGCCGATGTGGTCATCACGGCTCGCAACATCCACAACTGGATGAGCCAGGGCACGGCCGAGCAGGCGTTCGCGTCGTTCTATAAGGCGCTCAAGCCGGGCGGCATCCTCGCAGTCGAGGAGCATCGCGCGTCGTCCGACAAGCCGCAGGATCCGAAGGCCGCCAACGGCTATGTGCGCGAGGACTACGCCATCGGGCTCGCGGAGAAGGCCGGCTTCAAGTTGGTGAGCAGCTCCGACCTGCTGAACAATCCGAAGGACACTAAGGATTATGCGAAGGGCGTGTGGACACTGCCGCCGACGCTGGCTATGGGCGATGAGGACCGCGCCAAGTACCAGGCGATCGGCGAGGCGGACAACTTTCTGCTGAAGTTCCAGAAGCCGCAGTGAGCCACGCAGCGAACTGACTGAGCGATTGCAGCGGCGAGGAGCCACTCGTGGAAGACGACACAAAGAAATGGCTGTACTGGGCGATTCCCGCCGTGGTCGCGGTGGCAATCGGCGTGGCGTTGTACTACGGGCGTTCGCATCGGCAGGCCGAGCAGGCCGCGCAGACGCCCGCAGTTGCGGTTCCCGAGGCTCAAGCACCGGCGGCGGAGCCGCCGGTGCGCAATCCATTGGAGGAAACGCCGCCGCCGAAGCCGCTGCCGCCGTTGGCTGACAGCGATCCTTCGTTGCAAGAGTCGTTGAGCGGTGTGTTCGGGCGCGCGCTCGATCCGTTCCTGGTGCCGAAGAACATCGTTCGGCACACGGTCGTGACCATCGACAATCTGCCTCGCAAGAAAACGGCGGTGCAGATGTGGCCGGTGAAGCCGATCGGTGGCGAGCTCGCTGCCACCGGCGATGGCGAGGAGCTCACGCTCAGCGCGGCCAACTACGCGCGCTACGAGCCGGTCATCAAGATTCTGCAGAACACCGACGCTGCGCAGGTCGCGACGCTCTACAAGCAGTACTACCCGCTGTTCCAGGAAGCGTATGTGTCGCTGGGTTATCCGGATCGCTACTTCAACGATCGGCTGGTCGAGGTGATCGATCATCTGCTCGCGACTCCGGACGTGCCCGGCCCGATCAAGCTCAAGCGGCCCAGCGTCAACTTCGAGTTCGCCGATGCCGAGCTCGAAGGTCTGTCGTCGGGACAGAAATTGCTGATTCGCATGGGCAGCGCCAACGCGGCCATCGTCAAGAACAAGTTGCGAGAGCTGCGTCAGGCCGTCGCCAAGCAATAAGCCGCGGCGAATCGATTTGCATGCGGCGTGCGTCGGTGAAGACAGGAGTGTCGTCATGAGCAAAGTCGTGTTGATCTCGGTTGCCTCGTCGGTGGGCCTCGGCTTGCTGAGCCTGCATCTGGTCAAGCAGATGAAGGAAGGCGAGGCCACGATCGCCGAACTGAAAGCGCAGGTTGCGTCGCTGCAGGAACAGCAGCAACAGCCGCTACCGCCCGCGCCGTTGCAGTTCAACGAGCAACCACCGGTCGAGCAGCCGAGCCAGGGGGTTGCCGCAGCGGCGAAGGAAACACCGAAGGCTGCGGCGGTTTTCACCATCGGCCCCAATGCGGTGCCGGCACAACCCAATCGCGACGAGCGCATGCGCATGTTTCGTGAGCAACGCGAGCGTCAGCGTCAGTTGATGCAGGATCCTGAATATCGCGAGGCGATGCGCGTGCAGACACGAGGCAATTTCGCGCGCCAGTATCCCGGGGTGATTGCAGAGCTGGGTCTGGATGCGCAACAGGCCGATGAATTTTTCGATCTGCTCGCCGATCAACAGATGCGGACCACCGAGCAGATGCAGCCGCTCTGGGAGATGGAAAGCATGGACCCCAACGACCAGGCGGCCAGGCAGGAGCGCCATCGCAAGATAGCGCAGCAGGCCCAGGAGAATCAGCGCCGCAGCGAAGCCGAGATGGCCGCGCGCTTTGGCCAGGACAAGCTGCAGGCCTGGAAGGAATACCAATCCAGCATGGGCATGCGTTATGAGCTGGAGAACATGCGCAACGCGCTGTCGGCGAGCGGGTTGCCGCTCAGCGAGGATTTGAGCAAGCCCATGCTCAAGGCACTGGCCCAGGCGCAGCAGGCCGAAGCAGATGAGATGTCGGCGGCCGTGAGTCGAGGCGCGGCTCCTGCCATGGCGCGCCTGACGGCCTTTGGTGCTGCTGACGGCAGCAACATGGAGCGTCAGCTCGACGCAATGCGAAAGCGCAATCAGCGCATGCTCGACTCGATTGCCCCCTACTTGTCGTTCGAGCAGCGTGCCGCGATCGAGAAGCAGCAGGACGCTCAGCTGAAAATGCAGGAAGCCCAGCTGCGCTTGATGCGCGCTCAAGGCAAGGGCGATAACAACGGCGTGTATTTCCTGGAGGGTGCGGGCGTGAACGTCGTCCCGTGAGTCGTTATCTGGTCAGCTCCCGCGGTCACGACTATCGCCAAGGGATTCGTTGAGTAATATGGCGGTACCTGCCGGGTAAGACTTTTATGTACAAACCATCTTCCGCTTCGTTCGCCGTCTTGATGACCGTGGCACTGTTCGGCGCCACTGCTTGTAGCAAAGAGCAATCCGCCGGACGGCCGGCAGCGCCGCCCCCTCCCGCGCCGAGTGCGCAGTCATCGAACACAGAAGAACTGGGGCAGCCCTCCGATCCGCGCTTCATCGGCAGAGTCTGGGTCTCGACGACGCCGGGACACTCGCGTGGCACGCTGATGGTTTTCCTTCCCGACCGCACGCTGTTGATGGACTCGTGCTTCGAGACCTATCGCCTTTCCAAGTGGGGCGCGGAGGGCGATCGCATTCGCTGGATCGAAGATACCATTCCCATCGAGGCCACTCTCTCGATGCCCAACCAAAACGAGCTGCGATTGCAGATCGCGGGACAGGATCGAATCCAGTCGTTCGTGGTCGCTTCCGTGCCGACCGTCTGTCCCGACCGGCCGCGCTAGCTTGCGCGGCTTGCTCACCTGGGACGCAAGATCGTCGGTGTTTCACGTAAGCGAATTCGCCCTGATCTGTTTGCTGAGATCGGCCTATTGCAAACAAGCGTGCTGATCGAGCACTGCTAAAAAACAGCCGCCGGCCAGGATTTTTTCTCAATTGCGGCTCGCAAATGTTTGTAATTTCCGGATGAGTGCGTTTGCCGACACTGTCTGAGCGTTACGACATTTTGCGCAAACGAATTTCTTTTCGTTAACTGCGCCCGCCCACAAAGCGACACTTCGTCACATCGACAAGCCTCAATGCCTGCGATGGCCGACCAGGACGAGTCAGGCGGAACGATAGATCGCAACTCTGGGTGAGCGCTGTATCGCGTGCGTAAGCGGTGCGGCTCCCGTGTCATACCCGCGAGGATTGTCCATGCGCACTGCAACCAAGTGCACGCCTGCTTTGGGCGTGTTCGGCCTCTTTTTAGCTCTCGTCTGCGCGTTCTTTACAGTTACTGACATCGCCCAGGCGGCGCCGACCATTACTGGCACGCCGAGAACGACGGCGATCGTGAATACCTATTACAGCTGGCTGCCGACTGCGCGTGACCCCGCCGTGGCGCAGAGGACGCTGCGTTATTCAATCGTCAACAAGCCGTCGTGGGCGCAGTTCTCGGTGTACTCGGGACGTCTCGAAGGCGTAGTGCCGGCCACTCCGGGCACCTGGTCGAACATTCGTATTACAGTGAGAAGCGCAACCGGCACGGCCACGTTGCCGGCGTTCTCGATTACATCGACCCGGAGAGACGGCAGCGGTGGCAGCACGACCAATCGTCCGCCGGTCCTGAGCGGCACACCGCCGACTTCGGTGACCGCGGGCAGCGCTTACTCGTTCCGTCCGACCGGTTCGGATCCGGAAGGCCGCGCGCTCACCTGGTCGATCACGAATCGTCCGGCTTGGGCGTCTTTCAGCACCTCTACGGGCGCGCTCACTGGCACGCCGACCGCTGCGCAGGTGGGTACATACTCGGGTATCGCGATCAGCGCGAGCGACGGTACCAATCGCACTTCGTTGCCGTCGTTCAACATTGCCGTGAATGCCGCCGGCAGCAGCAACGGCTCGGCCACGCTGAGCTGGACGCCGCCGACCAGCAACACCAACGGCTCGACGTTGAGCAATCTCGCGGGCTATCGCATCTACTACGGCACCAGCTCGAGCAACCTGTCGCGCACCATCCAGGTGGCCAATGCGGGCGTGACCCGTTACGTGGTGCCGGATCTGTCGGCTGGAACCTGGTACTTCGCGGTCCGCGCCTATACTTCGAACGGCGCTGAAAGCACCAACTCGAACACCGCGTCGAAGACCATTCGGTAACAAGAAACTTGCGAGCTGCGCTCCCGTTGCCGACACGGGGCGGGAGCGCAGCTGCGCAGGTGTGGTGGCTACCGGCGACGTTTCAGCCAGTCCACCATCGTGTTGCTGACCAGCTCCGGCGCGTCCTGCTGCACGAAATGATTCGCACCAGGGACGGTCATGAGGGTCAGATCCTGCTCCACCCATTGCCATGTGTCGTTCAGCGCGCCCGGCAATAGTGCTTGGTCCTCCAGCCCATGGAACATCAGCACCGGCGCTTTCACCTTCGGAAAGGTGAAGTTCTCCGGCGGCGGTGGCGCGTCCGGCTTCGGGTAGTTGGCCTTGTAATAATTGAGCATGGCCTCGACGTCCGATTGCTGGAACGCGTGCAGATAACGTTGCCGCGCCGCCGGGTCGGTCACCCATTGGGTGAGGCGCTCCAATGAGATTACTTTGTGCGCATCCGGTTTCTGGAAGTTGAAGGCGTATTCGCTGTTCTTCTTCTGTTGTGGATTGTTGGCGATCTCGCGCGCGATGCCGGCGGGGTGCGGCAGATTGCAGATGATCAACAGGCGCGTGATCTGCGGCCGGCGCATCGCCACGTTCCAGGCCACCGAGCCGCCCCAATCGTGACCGACGATGACGGCCTGCTCCACCTGCTCCGCCTTGACCACGGCGGCGATGTCACCAACCAGCAGCGGCATGGCGTAGTTCTCCACGCCTTTGGGCTTGTCGGATAGGTTGTAGCCGCGCAGATCGACGGCGGCAGCTCGATAACCGTTGTCGGCAAGCGCGCGCATTTGTTTGCGCCACGTGTACCAGAAGTCCGGGAAGCCGTGGATCATCACCACCAGCGGTCCCTGGCCCAGTGCCGCATAGTGGATTTTCACGCCGTTGGCGTCGGCATATTTGTGCTCGACCTGATCCCACACATCCGTCGTGTCGGCCATCGCGATTCCCCCTTGCAGGACTGACAAGATCACCGCCCAAGCCCAGCTACGCATGCGAACTCCTGCGCTGCCGTTTCAGTGTCGTTGGCTGCTCGACTATATAACGGTGCGTGGCGCGTTACTGCCCGACAGTAGGACCAGGCGCTCCAGTGCGAAGGTCGCCGCTATGCTCGCTGTGCGGATCGAGCCTATGATGGTGCGTCTTCCAACCGGTCGGAGCTTCGTATGTCTCTTCGCGGCAAGACCCTCTTCATCTCAGGCGCCTCGCGCGGCATCGGTCTGGCAATTGCGGTGCGGGCGGCGAAAGATGGCGCCAATATCGCGATCGCGGCCAAGAGCGATCAGCCCAATCCCAGATTGCCCGGCACGATTCACACTGCGGCCGAAGCCATCGAAGCCGCCGGCGGCAAAGCGTTGCCCATGCAGGTCGACATTCGCGACGAGAATGCTGTCGCGGCAGCCGTGCAGAAAACTGCCGCGCATTTCGGCAGTGTCGATATCCTGGTCAACAATGCCAGCGCGATCTCGTTGAGCGGCACGCTCGACACGCCGATGAAACGCTTCGATCTGATGTTCGGCGTCAACGTTCGTGGCACATTCGTGTGCTCGCAGGCCTGTTTGCCTCATCTCAAGGAATCGGCGCAGGCGGGCCGCAATCCTCACATTCTCAACTTGTCGCCGCCGCTGAGCATGAAGCCGCGCTGGTTCGCGCCGCACGTCGCGTACACGATGGCGAAGTACGGTATGAGCATGTGCGTGCTCGGCATGGCGGAAGAGTTTCGTGCCGACGGCATCGGCGTCAATGCACTGTGGCCGCGCACCGTCATCGCGACGGCTGCGTTGAACGTGATCGCTTTGGCCGATCCGAAGAAAGGTCGCAAGCCGGAAATCATGGCGGATGCGGCGCATGCCATCCTGACGCGCGATCCCCGCAGTTGCACCGGCAACTTCTTTATCGACGACGAAGTGCTGGCCAGTGCGGGCACCAAAGATCTGGACCAGTACGCGGTCACGCCCGGCAATCGGCAATTCCAGCCGGATTTCTTCGTCGACTAGCCGTGCAACGACTGCTCAGTCTGGGTTTCTTTTTGGCGATGGTGCTGACGATGAGCGGACCGGCGCAAGCGCAATCTTCTGCGGCGAAGGGCAAATGGCTGACGCTGGATGGCACACCGACACTGGTGATCGCTCATCGCGGCGCCTCCGGATATCGGCCCGAGCACACGCTTGCGTCGTATCTGCTGGCCATCGAGTTCGGCGCCGACTATGTCGAGCCGGATCTGGTCGCGACGCGCGATGGTCATTTGATCGCGCGACACGAGCCTTTGCTGGATGACACCACCGACGTGAAGTCGCGACCGGAGTTCGCGGCGCGCCGGAGCACCAAGACACTCGACGGCAAGCAAATCACCGGCTTCTTCGCCAGCGATTTCACGCTGGCGGAAATCCGGCAGCTACGCGCCGTGCAGCCGAATCCGGCGCGCTCGAAGGAATTCGACGGCAAGTTCAGCGTGCCGACGTTCGAGGAAATTCTCGATCTGGTCGAACAGGAGTCGGCCAGGCGGGGGCGCCGCATCGGCATCTATCCCGAAACCAAACATCCCGCGTTCCATTTGCAGCTGCAGTTGCCGTTGGAGGATCGGCTGCTCGATGCGCTGAACCGGCGGGGTCTGAACCAGGCTGGCACGCCGATTTTCATTCAGTCGTTCGAAAGCGCGAACCTGCAGTATCTGCGAGCGAAGACGCCGTTACCGCTGGTGCAACTGATGGATGACGGATCGCTCATCTATGACGACAATGGCAAACGAGTGGTCGGCGTCGACATTCCAGATCATGGCGACGGGCGCGGCGGCGAACGACCGAAAAGTCTGGCCGACGTGGCGAAGTACGCGCACGCGATCGGACCTTGGAAGCGCCAGATCCTGCGTGATGTCGGGCAGCCGAAGTTGATCACTACGACTGTCATTGAGCAGGCCCATCAAGCCGGCTTGCGCGTGCACACATATACATTTCGCAACGAACCGGCGACGCTCGCGCCCGAATACAACAACGATCCACTGCAGGAATATCGGCGCTTCTACGAGTTGGGGATCGACGGAGTGTTCTCGGACTTCTCCGATACTGCGCTCAAGGCGCGGGCGGAGTGGGCTGCGCGCTGATCGTCGGCCAGTCGCGCAACCAACAGCAGACGTGATCGAACCCTTCGACGGTACGCTGTCGCGCCTGTGGGTAGCGCTCGAAATATCGTGCGGTGGTCGCTGGCGGCACGACCTGATCATTCGCGCCGCGCAGATGTAACTCGGGCCAGGGATGTGGTCTGTCGCTCAACGCCGGATTCAACGATTGCGACAGTTGCAAGTACTCGTGGTGGTCGGCCCAGGCGTCCGTGTCCAGATTGGCCGCGACAGTAACGACCGAAGCGACATTCTCCAGCCGCTCCGCGATCAACACAGCAAGCGCGCCGCCTCCGCTGTAACCAACCAAAGCAACGCGCTCGGCGCCGATGCGGCGCTGTGTGTCTCGCACTGTTGCGACCATGCTATCGACTACTTCGGTTGAGTAGCGCGCGCCGGTCCAGAGCTCGAAATTGCATTTATTCGAGCGAAGGCCGTTGTAGCACGGGCGTGTGACATACGCGGCGGGTGAGGGTGCTTGCATCAACATTTCCAGCGCGACGGGCCGACGCGGAGTGGGATCGTCACTGGGGGCGCGGCCGAGCCAGGGAATACCGTCGCTTTCCAGAAAAACCGTCAGTGGCTCGCTGGCATGATCGGCGGCGGTGCTGCGTTTCAGGTAGACGATGCTGGGAAAGGCACCGGCCGAAACATGAACGATCTCGAGGCCCGCCGCGCGGGCGCGCTGGTCCAGCCGCTGCCCGGCAGAGGAGCAGCCGCTGAGGAGCATCGTGGCGAGCACGGCATTGAGGGCAACCCTTAGGCTCATGACACGTGATTGCGACCTGCGTCACAACGGAAGTCAATCACGGGCGGCACAGTTTGCGCGGCTGAACGATCGTGCGCCTGCACTTAAGGCCCGTTGCGGTCGCGCGATAGTGGCGGATAACTACGTGCCACGGAAGCGTGGCGACTGGCCGGCCAGCTCATAACGAATAATCAGGAGAGCTTGCGATGAAGGTGACGGCGCTCAGAGCAGCCGGGCGGAGGTTGGCGACATGGATGGGGGGCGTGGCGCTGCTGGCACTGGCGCCACTGGCGCAAGCGATTCCGCCGAGCTTCAGCAGCCAGATCAATCTTCCCATCCCGGCCATCGGCCAGAACGTGATCGTGAATCTACGCGCGGCTGGCGGCGTTAGCGGCTCGCCGCTGATCGATATCGACACCGGCCAAGGCAACATCATTCTCAATGGGCAGATCTCGCTGCCGAGCGGTCTGACCATTCAACCCTTCGATGCCGTCGAGGGCGAAGGCGGCACGGTCTGCGTGCAAATCTTCAACATCGGATATTCGACTAGCACTGGCGGCACGCTGTCGGCGCCGCTGTCCGCGAGCAATGCCCTGGATCAGAGCGGCAGCACCGGCTTTCCCGGCATCGTGCTCAACAATGCGCCCGGCCCCGGCATCGTGAATGAGAACAATGCGGCCGAGGTCGCGGCTTGCGAAGACCCGAACCAGGCGCCGCTCGTCAGCATCAACGGCGGCAGCCGCACGGTTAACGATACTGACGGCGCGCCGGGCGAGAATGTGGCGTTCAGCGCGACCGTCAGCGATCCGGAAGGCGAGCAGGTCAGCTATGCCTGGTATGGCAGCGACGGCGAAACCCAGCTTTCCACGTCACCGGCGCCGACCATCGCGCTGCCTGACGGCGTTTCGCTGGTGCGCTTGATCGTCACCGACGAAACCGGGGCGTGGACTCTCGCTGAAGTCGCGATCACCGTCGGCAACGCAACGGGCCCGATCGCGAATGCGGGCGGGGACCGCACCATTGCCGACACCGACAATCAAGATGGCGAAGACGTCACGCTCGACGGCAGCTTATCCAGCGATGCCGATGGCGCGATCGTGACCTATCGCTGGTCTCGCATCACCGATGGCGAGACGGAAACCGTGCTCGTGCTCGGCACCAGCAACTCGCCGACGCTGCGGACGCGTTTGCCCAATGGTGAGAACCTCATCCAGCTGCTGGTGATCGACAATGCCGGTTTGCAGGCCACAGACACTGTGACGATCACGGTCGCCGACGGCCCTGTGATCACGACGCTGGCCGATCTTCCCAACCTGTCGCCGAATCAGCGTCGCGTCGCGCTGGCGCTGGATCGCATCTGCGGCCAGTTGCGCGATCTCTCCGGGCTCAGTGCCGATCAACAGGATCTGCTGATCCGTTGCAATGGCTTGCAGATCAACAACACAACGGCGAATCAGGTCGATGCGCTCGACGAACTGGTCGCCGACGACTTCGCCGTCGCCCGTACGCAAACGCTGCTGTTTGCAAACACTCAATACGCCAGCGTGATGGATCGTTTGATGGCGCTGCGTGGCGGCGCGAAAGGCCTGAGTCTTGCCGGCCTGAACATCATCGTCGATGGCAAGTCGGTGCCGCTGGCACAGTTGCAAGACATGGTGAAAGGCATGTTAGGCGGCGGCGCCAGTGCCGATGAGCCCGGCGGCTTGCTCAGCGACAAGTGGGGCATGTGGGCGCGCGGCAATTACAGCTTTGGCAACAAGGATCGCAGCAACAGCAGCCCGGCATTCGATGCCGATCAGTGGGCCTTGGTCGGTGGCCTCGATTATCGCTTCAACGACAAGCTGGTCGGCGGCGTGTCGCTGGCGTATGGGCAGTCGAGCATCGATTTCAATCCGCGCCATGAGGGCGGGCTCGACACCGACACCTGGGCAATCTCGCTTTACGGCTCCGCGTATGCGGCTCAGAACTTGTACTTCGACGCCATCATCAACATCGCCAAGGCCGACTACGGTGCCGATCGCAACATCACTTATGTGGACGGCACAGGTCTGGTGAATGTCGACGCACGAGGCGACACGGATGGCATGACGTATAGCGCCGGGCTTTCAGGCGGGTATGACTTTTTGTTCGGCGGGTTCACGTTGTCGCCAACGCTGGGATTCTTCTACATCGACGCCACCATCGACAGCTTCACCGAGCAGGGTGCCGGTGGTTTGAACGTCATTTACGACAAGCAGACGTTCCAATCCTTCACTGGCAACCTGGGCTTCCGCGTCACGTATGCCTGGAATCTGAGCTGGGGCGTGTTGCTGCCCCACCTGCGCGTCGACTACGTGCGCGAGTTCAAGGACGACGTCGATGTGTTCGGCGTGCGTTTCGCAGCCGATCCGAACGCGGCCAGCACGCCACCCATCCTCGTACAGACCGACAATCCGGATGAGTCCTATTGGCGGCTCGCAACCGGTTTGTCGGCGCAGTTCATCCACGGCATTTCGGGCTATATCGAGTATCAGCGCCTGGAGAGCTTCGAGTTCATCAACTTCCAGGACGTGAGCATGGGCCTGCGCTTCCAGAAGAGCTTCTGATATGAAAACGTCTCACCTGACGAAGACTTTGGGTCGCATCGCGACGTTGCTGGCGCCGAGCCTGTTCGTCATCGCCTCAGCTGCTGCGCCCGGCGCTGCGGAGAAGGCGGTCGCGACCGAGGGCATGGTGAAACGCTCCGATCTGGAGATCGTCGATTGTCTGCTGCCGGGGCAGGTGCGTCAGCTCGGCAACAGCAGCTTCCTGTCGCAGCGACGACCGATTCGGACCACTGCATCGGAATGTGCCATTCGCGGCGGCGAATACGTTGCCTACGATCGGGCCGACCTGCAGTCCGCGCTGCGCATCTGGATGCAAGCGGCGGAGTCGGGCGATCTCGAAGCACAAACGAACGTGGGTGAGATTTACGAGCGCGGCCTCGGCGTCGCGCCAGACTACGAAGCGGCTGCGAAGTGGTATCGGAAGGCGGCGGATAAAAACTACGCTCGCGCGCTGTTCAATCTGGGCACGATGTATGAGCAGGGATTGGGTGTGCCCCAGGACGGGCTCAAGGCTTTGAACCTGTATCGTCAGGCTTGGGGCGTGCCGGAAGACAACATCATCTTCACCTCGGCCGCGCAACGCGAGCAGGAGGAGCTCCGCAAAGAGCTCGATGCCGCCATCGCCGAAAAGGACGCGCAGCTCGGCCTGCTGCAGAAACAGCTGAAGGACTTGCAGGAGCAGCTCGCGAAGCAACCCGCTGTCGAGCAGACGGCTGACAACGGCAGCAAGGAGATCGAAGCGCTGAAGCGCTGGATCGCGCAGCTCGAAGCCGAGCGGCGCAAGAGCACCGAGCGTCTGGCCGGCATTCCGAAGACGCGTACTCCGCAAGGCACGACCGAGTTGGTGCAGCTGCCGCCCACCGCAGACGAGCGCACGCTCGAAGGTATGAACTTCGGGCGTTACTACGCCATCGTCATCGGTAATCAGAACTACCAGAGCATCGAGAGTCTGGAGACACCGAAGTACGACGCCGCTCGTGCCGCGCGCATTCTGGCCGATCGTTATGGCTTCACGGTGTCGATTCTGGAAGACGCCAACGACATCACGATGTTGAAGGCCATCAACGATCTCAATGCGGTGCTCAAGCCGGAGGACAACCTGCTCATCTACTACGCCGGTCACGGCGCGCGCTTGCAGAGCGGCAAGAGCGAAGCAGGCTACTGGCTGCCAGTGAACGCGGAGGCGCCGCCGAAAGATACCTTCTGGGTGCCGAACGAACAGATCACCGGGCATCTCGGCCGCTTGCCCGCGAAGCGCGTGCTCGTCGTCGCCGACTCATGCTATGCAGGCTTGCTGTCCACGGATCCGAGCTATCTGTTCCTCAACGATAAAGTCACGTATTCCAAGGACTACATCAAATTCAAATTGCCGAAGCGCGCGCGCTTGCTGTTGTCGTCCGGCGGCGATAAACCGGTGCTTGACGAGGGCAGTGGCGGCAACTCGGTGTTTGCGCGCGCGTTCCTCGATGAGCTGGAAAACAATCAGGGCATTCTCTCCAGCCCCGAATTGTTCAGTCGCATCCGCAAGCGCGTCGAGGTCGCCGCACAAAAGAACAAATTCGTGCAGACCCCCGAATTCAAGTCGATCAAGGGCGCCGGACACGAAGTAGGCGATTTCTTTTTCGTGCCGCGAGTCAGGAGCTAGGGCCTGTGAGCCCAGGCCCTAGCCGCCGCGTCCGACCACGCCGCCGCCGTCGATCACGAGGGTCTGGCCGGTCATGAACGAGCCGCTCGGACCGGCGAGGAATACGGCGGCGCCGGCGATTTCATCCGGCTCGCCGATGCGGCGCAGTGGATAGACCTTGACGGTCTGCTCGTAGACTTTCGGATCGTCCCACAACGCCTTGGCGAAATCGGTGCGGACCAGACCGGGCGCGATGCAGTTGGCGCGAATGTTTTTCGGTCCCCACTCTGCGCACAGGTTGCGCGCCAGCGCCATATCGGCAGCCTTCGACAGACCATAGACACCGAGCGTCGGCGAGCCGAGGATGCCCGCGATCGAAGAGATGATGATCACCGAGCCGCCGCCCCGTTGTGCCATCTGCGGCAGCACCATGTTGCACAACCAGAAGTTACTGCGGACGTTGCTGTTCATCACTTTGTCGTACGCATCGTCCGGCATGTTGATGGACGGGCCGTAGTAGGGATTGACGGCGGCGTTACATACCAGCACGTCGATGCCGCCCCAATGTTTGATGGTGTCGTCGACCAGCTTCTGCAACTCTTCCTTGCGGCTGATGTTGCAGGCGAGCGCGATCGCTTCGCCGCCTTTGTCCTGGATGGACTTGACCACCTCTTGGCACGCATCGAGCTTGCGGCTCGTGACCACAACCTTCGCGCCATGTTCCGCCATGCGCTCCGCGATGGCGCGACCAATCCCGCGGCTCGAGCCGGTAATCACTGCGAACTTTTTTGCCGGTGAGATCGAACAGAGTGGCTGTCATGACATTCCCCCAATCGCCAAGCGACGAACGACGTGTTTGTTGGTTGAGATTTGATCATAACCAAGCGGTCGCATGGCTCATACCGAGAATTCAAAAGGACCGAGGCCAAACGAGTGCTTTCCACGTGGCGGTCGGCAAAGTTTCGTCGAGCGCACTGCCTGTCGGAAAAAGAACCGTGCGATGTTCCGTTTCTGTGCGCCCTGTCGCTAAACGGCGGCACCAATGTGCCGATGTCTCGGACAACTGAGACTGCGGAACTGCCTACGCGAGCGGAACGTTCTTGGATCGGAAAGACGCCGAGGTTGTTATGAAATCCACTCAGCAATGGGGTAAGCATCTACGGGAGCTGGTGAATTCCAGCCTGGATCCGATGGTCTACGCTCTGCAGTGGGCGCAGGACCCGCGCTGCATGCAGCGAGGATTGCAACATCGACGGGTCGGAGCGGCGATTGAACGTAATGCAACGGTCTGCCGCTTGTGGCTCGGTAAACCACGCTGAAATTTTTAGGGATTGCTGAGGCAATTTCTCGGCAAACCCACAGCCAATTGCTCTAAATCGACCGGAGCGCGGCAGGTACGCTGCGCTCCATGCTGACCAAAACCTTCAAGGATCGAAGGATCAAAGCAAGTGCGAAGGAGCGCATGGCGAGCGACGCGCAGGCGCTCGCCGAATTGCTCGCCGCCCGCGAGTTGCGTGAATTCCCTCTCACCCGCCAGTGTGAAATCGGCCCGTTCGTGGTCGAGCAGCTGTTCGCCGCCCAGGCTCTGATCGTCGAGCTGGCTCCCTCCGAGGCACGTCGCCGGTTTCTCACCGGGATGGGCTATCGGGTTCTGGCCATCGATCCCCGAGAGCTGGCCCGCCATCCGCGGCGGGTGCTGAGGAGGGTGTCCGCGGCGCTGAAAAGGTGAGCCATGTCTGATCTGCAACCCCTCGAACTGTACTGGCGTTCAGTCCAAAATTGGAGTAATTTCGCTATTACTCCATTGGAGGACTGGACCATGATGCAACCTCATAGTCTCGAGCGCGCCGGCTTCGATCCTGACGAGTTGGGTTCCGCCGCCCTGACGGCCTTCTTCAACATCACCGCCGCCTGGCATCTGGGGGCCGAAGAGGAGCGGGTGCTGCTGGGCTCGCCGCCCCGGTCTACCTTCTTCAAATGGAAGAGCGAGCGCGCCGCGCGGCTGTCCGCGGATACCCTGGAGCGCATCAGCTATGTGATGGGTATCTATAAGGCGTTGCATATTCTGCTGCCGACTCAGGAAGTTGCGGATGCCTGGGTGAAAAAACCCAATTCGGCGCGGGGTTTCGGCGGCAAGTCGGCTTTGGAGCGAATGCTTGCCGGTCGCGTCGTCGACCTGGCGGATGTGCGCCGTTACCTGGATGCGCAACGCGGATGATGGCCGAGCCACGCGCGGTCACGCTCCGCTGGCAGAAGATGTATCGCATCGTCGCGTCCCGGCATCCGCCGGTGAATGTGTTCGAAAACATCCTGCCGGCGCGACAAATGGAGTTGGGCTGGTTTCTCGAAGGTCTTACCAACGATCGTCTGCGGGATGAGAGCGGCGAGGCGCCAGTAATGCCCGATGAGGATCGGGTGCACGGACCGGGCGCCAGTATCGTGATGGCTCCATTCACACATACCGGCTTTCCCAGTCGATTCAGCGACGGCAGTTACGGCGTTTACTACGCGGGCCACTCGTTGGAAACCGCCGTGCGCGAGACTGCCCATCATCGCAGCATATTCATGGCATCGACCAACGAAAGCCCGTGCGAAGTGGACATGCGCGCTTATGTGGGCCGGCCGGTGCAGCCATTTCTGGATATTCGCAGCCCACGCTTCGAGCATCTGCATCACCCGGATGATTACGGCCCGTCGCAGACGTTTGCCAAACCCTTGCGTGATCAGGGGCACTGGGGACTGGTGTATCGGAGCGTTCGCCACGAAGGCGGAGAATGTGTCGCGGCGTTCAAGCCGCAGGCCGTGAGCGTTCCGGTCGCAGGCGCGGCGCTCGCCTACGTTTGGGACGGAATGCGCATCAGCAAAGTCTATGAAAAGTCGGAAGTCCTGTTCGATTTCAGCTCGCTGCCTCAGCGGTAGCGCGACAGAATCTTCTCCAGTCCTTTCGATCCTGGGGTCAGTTTGGCAAACGGCAGCTGATTGATCGGCGTGGCCGTCGTGCCGTTGACTTCGTGAAATTCCGGGCTCTTCTCATCGATATAGATCAGCCCGGTGACGAACTCGTTCTGCGCCAGCTTGTCTCGCAGATAGTTGAACGCCTGGCCACGATGCGTCGGATCATAGGAAGGATCCAGCTTGCGTAGCAGGATCCGACTGCCGTCGTGCATGGTGACCGGCATCGTATCGCCTTGCGCATATTGCGCCGTGATCTCACGAGCGGGCGGGACGAAGTCCGCGTGCACCACTTCGTCGTAGTGATCGCGCACGAATTCGTAGCTCTTGGTCGAGCCTTCGTGATCGTTGAAGGTCACGCAGGGTGACAGCACGTCGATCAGCGCGAAGCCGCGATGTTTCAAACCGGCGATGATCAGTGGCACCAGCTGCTCTTTGTCGCCGGAAAAACTGCGAGCTATGAAGGTGCCGCCCAGCGTGAGCGCGGCCAGCACCGGATCGATCGGCGGCTGCAGATTCTCTTCGCCCTTCTTGGCTTTCGAGCCGATGTCGGCGGAAGCGGAAAACTGCCCCTTGGTCAGCCCGTATACACCGTTGTTCTCGACGATGTAGAGCATGTTCAGATTGCGTCGCATGGCGTGCGCAAACTGGCCGAAGCCGATGGACAGCGTGTCGCCGTCGCCGGATACGCCGAGGTAGTACAGATCTTTGTTCGCCGCGATCGCGCCGGTTGCGATCGAGGGCATGCGACCGTGCACGGAGTTGAAGCCGTGACCGCCACTGACGAAATAAGCTGTCGTTTTGGACGAGCAGCCGATGCCCGACAGCTTCACCAGTTGCTCGGGGCGCATCGACATCTGCCAACAGGCTTCGATGATGCCGGCGGTGATGGAGTCGTGGCCGCAGCCGGCGCACAGCGTCGACATGCCGCCTTCATAGTCACGCCGGGTCAGGCCGAGCTCGTTCTTGGGAAGGCCGGGATGCGCAATCTTCGGCTTGGCGATGAAGCTCATCTCAACCTCCCACAGCCAGGCGCTTTTCAGGCATCGCGGCCAGCACGCCCTCGACGATTACACTCGACGACATGGGCAGGCCGCTGTAGTGCAGAAGCGAATGCAGCTTGGCCTTTTCCACTGCTGTCTCCAGCATCAGCAGACTGCGCAGCTGAGCGTCGCGGTTCTGCTCGACCACGAAGATTTGTGAATGGGAAGCGAGAAAGTCCTCGACCTCCTGGCCGAACGGGAACGCCCGCACACGCATGTAATCGATCTGTACGCCGCGACGACGCAGCAGATCCAGCGCTTCGCGAACTGCTCCATCGCAACTGCCCAGCGACAACAAGCCGAGGCTCGCCGAGTTGCGGCCATCGAAGACTGCCTTCGGTACCAGCGTTTTCGCCGTGTCGAACTTGCGCTTCAATCGATCGAGCACGATCTGATATTCGGTCGAATCTTCGGTGTAGCTGCCGTACTGCGTGTGGCCTGAGCCGCGCGTGAAATACGCGCCCTTGGGATGCGTGCCGGGTAGCGTGCGATAAGGAATAGCGTCGCCATCCTTGTCGAAGTAGCGGTAGAACTTGTCGATCTCTTCGAGCTGCTCCTTGCTGAGCACCTTGCCGCGATCGGGTACATAGGCGTCATCCCATTTCAGATCCGGACACATCCAGTCGTTCATGCCGATATCGAGGTCGGACATGACGAACACCGGCGTCTGCAGGCGCTCGGCCAGATCGAACGCGTGCACGGACATGTAGAAGCATTCTTCCGGACTGTTCGGGAACAACAGCACGTGACGCGTATCGCCGTGCGACGCGTAGGCTGCGAGCATCAGGTCGCACTGTTGAGTGCGCGTCGGCATGCCTGTCGACGGACCGACGCGTTGAATGTCGAAAATCACGGCTGGCACTTCGGCGTAGTACGCCAGCCCTATGAATTCATTCATCAGGGAGATGCCGGGGCCGCTGGTCGGCGTGAACGAGCGTGCGCCGTTCCAGGCCGCGCCGATGACGGTACCGATGGCGGCGAGCTCATCCTCACACTGAACGATCACGTAGTTGCGCTTGCCGGTCTCAGGATCGATGCGCCACTTCTGACAAAAGCTCTTGAATCCATCCATCAATGAGGTGGATGGAGTGATGGGGTACCACGCACCGACCGTTGCGCCCGCATACATGCAACCGAGCGCCGCCGCCGTGTTGCCGTCGATCATGACGTGGTTCGCTGTTTTGTCCATGCGCGACACACGCAGCGGCAACGGGCACTGGAAATGCTCCTTGGCGTAGTTGTAGCCCAGCTCCAGCGCTTTGACGTTCGAATCGAGCAGCGACTTCTTGTTCGCGTAACTCTCGCCGAGCAACGAGCGCATGACATCGATCTCGATGTCGAGCAACGCGCCCAGCGCGCCGGCATAGACGATGTTCTTCAGCAGAATGCGGGAGCGCACACCCTGAAACGTTTCGTTGCAGATGCGAGCCAGCGGCACGCCGAGAATGGTGATGTCGTCGCGCTTCAGCAGTGCGGGCCGAGGCCACGTCGAGTCGTAGAGCAGATAGCCGCCAGGGCTGACTTCCTTCACATCCTTCGCATAAGTCTCGGCATTCATCGCCACCATGAAATCGATGCGACCGGAGCGCGCCACATAGCCGTCGCGCGAAATCCGGATCTCATACCAGGTGGGCAGTCCCTGAATGTTGGACGGGAAGTAATTCTTGCCCATGACCGGAATGCCCATCCGGAACATGGATTTCATCAGCAGCGTGTTGGCACTGGCGGAGCCGGTGCCATTGACGTTCGCGAGCTTGATGACGAAATCGTTTATGCGCTCCGGCGGATCGCTGCCGGTTGCAGTGCTGGTGGCGTGCATGGAGTGGTCTCGTCGCTCGCATAAGGAATGCGGATTTTCGACTTCTGCATGTCCCACGCCGCTGTCGGGCAGCGTTCCGCGCACAGTCCGCAATGTACGCAGACGTCTTCATCTTTGACCATCACTCGCGCCGTATGTTGCAACGGTGCGGAAACGAACAGGGGTTGCGTGACGCGCAACGAAGGCGCCTTCAACCGTCCTCTGATCTCGGCCTCGGTGCCGTTCGCCGTCATCGTGAGGCAGTCCACCGGGCAGATATCGATGCACGCGTCGCATTCGATGCAAAGACGCGCGTCGAACACGGTCTGCACATCGCAGTTCAGGCAACGCTGCACTTCGGCGGCGGCCTGCTCGGCGGTAAAGCCCAGCTCCACCTCGATATTGATCTTCTTGAAGCGCTCTTTGAGCGCGACGTGCGGCATCAGTCGCCGCTCGAGCGGGTTGTAATCGTTCTTGTAGGCCCACTCGTGCAGGCCCATCTTGCGGCTGGACAGGTTCAGCATGCGTGGCAGGCGCTGCGTCACGTCCTGGTCCTGACAATATTTATGAACGGAGATGGCCGCCTGATGGCCGTGCTCCACGGCCCAGATGATGTTCTTCGGGCCGAACGCCGCGTCGCCGCCGAAGAACACATTCGGTCGCGTCGACTGGAACGTGGTCGAGTTCACCTTCGGCACGTGCCATTGACCGAACTCGATGCCCAGGTCGTTCTCGATCCAGGGAAACGCGTTCTCCTGGCCGATCGCCAGGATCACGTCGTCGCATGGAAACACTTGCTCGCCGACGATGCGCTCGGCGGTGATGCGGCCTTTGGCATCCAGATCGTATTCCATGATCTCAAAGCGCATGCCGGTGAGTCGTCCAGCTTCGATGACGAACGCTTTGGGCGCGTGATTCACGACGATCTCGACGTTCTCGGCCTCGGCATCCTCCAGTTCCCACTCGGAGGCTTTGAAGAAGCCGCGCGGCTTGCGCGCCATGACCTTCACATCATCAGCACCCAGTCGCAGCGAGGTGCGGCAGCAATCCATCGCGGTGTTGCCGACGCCGATGATCAACACTCGCCGGCCGATGTTCTTGGTGTGGCTGAACGCCACGGACTCCAGCCAGTCGATGCCGATATGAATATGAGATGCGGCGGCTGGATCGTCGCGTCCCGGCAGATTCAGATCCTTGCCCTTGGGCGCGCCGCTGCCGACGAACACCGCGTCGAACTCACCGGTGGCGAGCAGTTGTTTCATGCTCGTCACCGGTGAGTCCAGACGCAGGTCCACCCCCAAATCGATGATGTAGCCGATCTCCTCGGCGAGCACCTGCTCTGGCAGGCGGAACGACGGAATATTGGTGCGCATCAGTCCGCCGGGCGTATGCCACTTCTCGAAGATGGTTACTTCGTAGCCCAGCGGCATGAGATCGTTGGCGACGGTGAGCGAAGCGGGTCCGGCGCCGATGCAGGCCACGCGCTTGCCATTCTTCTGGATAGGCGCTTTGGGAAGATAAGGGCGAACATCGTCGCGATGATCGGCGGCAACGCGCTTCAAGCGGCAGATGGCGACGGGCTCTTGTTCGACGCGGCCGCGCCGACAGGCAGGCTCGCAAGGCCGGTCGCAGACTCGACCGAGAATGCCGGGGAATACGTTGGATTCACGGTTGACCAGATAAGCGGCCGTGAATTGCCCCTGCGCAATCAAGCGGATGTATTCGGGAACGTCTGTATGGGCGGGACATGCCCACTGGCAATCGACGACGCGATGATAATAATCAGGATTTCCAGTATCGGTCGGTTCCACCGCTACTTAGCCCCCTATCACGACGACACTGCGCCGAAACGTTGCCGGCGCGGTGAATATTCGATCGGTGAGCTAGGGTACACCTAAGCAGTGCGAGGCACCACCGGAACCGCCGTACTGAACTCTGGAGTAATGACGGGCTCCAGGATGCGACGGCGACTGTCGAGTGTCAGACGATCCCAAAGCACTTTTTCTGTTGCTGCCGCCCGCAGCTCGGCGTCACTGACCGTGCGGACGGTTTCGCTCACCGGCGCAGGTGGGGTCGTCGACAGGCGGGCGGTTGTGCCTTCCTTCAGAATGTTGGTAACCGCCGCCAGCACTTCATTGTTGTTGGTCAGCGCGCCATGATTCTCCTGAACGAACCAGGTGTCCGCGCCTTCCCAAAGTGCGCGAGTCAGCGGCACGGTACCGTCGCCATCGCGACGGACTGAATATTCAAACCCACCGTCGCGCAATCTCAGTGACGTCACTGTTTCCTGATTCGTGCCGACGATGACCGCACAGCGATCATCGGGCGCGGGCATGCGACTGCGCACTTTGTACGCACGGTTCAGCATCGTGGCATCGGGAACGAGTTCGTCCTGCGGCCACTGCGTGGGGTCGAACAGATTCGGCTCATCGGGCGACAGCGCCGACGGCAGCATTTGATACAGGCCGGGCAGGGTGAGGAACACGGTGCGAGCAAGTTGCTCAGCGGTGCTGATGTGATCGAGGGCGGCGATCTTGCGAACCGTGGGATAAGCGGCGCGCAAGGCCTGCACTGGCGCGAACGATCCTTGATTGGGCGCGCCGAGCTGAACGAGTCGTTGAATGCGAGCGCTGCGATCGTTTCCCAACGCGATTCTTGCGACCAGTCCGCCCATGCTGTGCGCGACGATGTGCACCTTGCGTGCGCCGGACTTCTCGATGGCGCGCGTCAGTGCGCGAGCCAGAGTTTCCAGATCCGCTCGCCAATCGAAGGGATGGAATACCGGAGCGAAGCCGGCGATCTCCAGTGTCAGTCGCAGCTTCAAATAGCCCGGCAGCATGACGCCCAGCGCCCGGAGCGATTTGCCGGCCGGCAACGCCAGTTGCGACAGGCCCCCCTGCGCGATGGCCACGGGGTGCAGCCACAGCAACGACGTGGTGCCTCGTTGCGACGACCCCAGGCGCGAGCCCATGATTCCGGGCAGGATGAAGACCACTTCGCCACGACCGTTGCCGCGCGTGGCCGCGATCTTTGCGAGTTGCGACAGCTCGCGATACTCGACCTCGCCGAAATACGCACTCAATAGCGCCGCATGTGCCCCGGACCGCAACAGTGCGACGATCTGGTCTTCGTGGAGGTCGGCGGGGCTGGGCAGGGCGGGCAGGTTGGACATTTGTAGCTAAACGCCCTTAGCGACTGCCGAGTTCAACCACCTGCACTTGAATCGTCTGCGCCGGCGCATGCTGGAACTCCAGCGTCATGGGGAAGTGCAGACCCGCCGTCAGCGGCTGGTGCAAGTCCATCAGCATGAAGTGCGCGCCGCCCGGTGCGAAGGTGAACTGCTTGCCCGCCTCGAGCGGTACGTTCGACAGCTGCCGCATCTGCATCATGCCGTCATGTTCGCTGTTGGTGTGCATTTCGACGTGATCGGCCACACTCGTGGTCGCGGACAGCAGCGTGTCCGCCTGCTGGGTCGTGATCTTCAGATACACGGCCGCGACCGTAGCGCCCTGCGGCGTGGCATTGGCCCACGCATCCTGCACGCTCACCGGTGCGCCCGCCTGGCCGCAACCGCCGGCGATCAGCACCAGAGCGGCGGCCAACAGATTTCGTAACACGCAAGTCATGTGTTCACTCCACGATCATTCGGTCATCGTCGTCTTGATCACTTCGCACATGGCGTTGATCGCTTCAATGCGAGAAGTGCTCTTGCGCCAGATCGCACCGACAGTGCGAGTGGGAATAGGTTTGACGAACTCTTTGACCGCGAGTCCTTGCCCCGAACCGAAAGGTCCGCGCGTCGCCAGGTCCGGCAGCAGTGTGATCCCGAGGCCGGCGGCCACCATCTGCCGCAATGTTTCCAGGCTGGTGGCGCGATAGTCCTCGTTCTCTTTCACATCGATGCGACTGCACACATCCAGTGCCTGGTCGCGCAGGCAATGACCGTCCTCGAGCAGCAGCAAGGTCTCGCCGGTCAAATCGTCGAGCTTGATGTGCGACTTCTTCGCCAGCGGATGATTGTTGGGCACGGCGACGTTGAAGTCCTCTTGATACAGCTCGCGCGCTTCCAGTCCATCCATGGGGACGGGCAGCGCCAGGATCGCAACCTCGATCTCGCCATCGCGTAATTTTTCCAGCAATTGCTGAGTCTGATACTCGTACAGCATCAGCTTCAGCTGCGGCAACTGCTTGCGCAGCCGGCGCGCCACCAGCGGCAACAGGTAGGGACCGATGGTCGGGATCAGGCCAAGCTTGAGTTTGCCGGATAAGGGGTCATGTTCGTTGCGGGCCAGCGAGATGATCTCGTCGCTCTCCTGCAGGATGCGGCGAGCCAGCGGCAGGATCTTCGCGCCGGTCTCGGTCAGTGTGACCCGGCGCGGCTGTCGCTCGATCAATTGCACGCCGAGGTAGTTTTCCAGCTTCTTCAGCTGCGCCGACAGCGTCGGCTGGCTGACGAAGGAGCGCTCGGCGGCTTTACCGAAGTGCTTGGTGTCGGCGAGCGCCACGAAGTAACGCAGGTCGCGCAGATTCATGGGCGGGTCACCCCAATCGTCACGAAAATTGAGTAAAATAGGCTCATAGGCAGAGTCTATCAAAATTCGCCAAACAATCGATTGGCGATTGCGGGTTCCGCCCGCATAATTGCATCCGTCGCCATACGGGCTCTTGGTGAAAGGGCTCGCTATGGCACGTAATTCCAACCGCGCCCAGCTTAAAGCCAGCGCTACATTTTGTTGATGGAGGAGTATTTCATGTTAGGTGTCGGACAAAAGTTCCCGCAGTTCTCGCTGACCGGCGTGGTGTCGAACGATCTGAGCAATGCGTTCCAGCCGTTCGATTCGAACAGCAACAATGGCAAGTGGAAGATCGTGTTCTTCTGGCCGAAGGACTTCACCTTCGTCTGCCCGACCGAGATTGCCGCGTTCGGCAAGCTCAACAAGGAGTTCGCGGACCGTGACGCCGTGGTCTACGGCGTGAGCACCGATTCCGAGTTCGTGCACCTCGCCTGGCGCAAGGACAAGGAAGAGCTGCGCGATCTGCCGTTCCCGATGCTCTCGGACATCAAGCGCGAGTTGACCTCGGCGCTCGGTGTGCTCGATGCGGAGGCCGGTGTTGCTCAGCGTGCGACGTACATCGTCGATCCGCAGGGCGTGATCCGCTTCGCGTACGTCACCGACCTGAGCGTGGGCCGTAACCCGCAGGAAGTCCTGCGCGTCCTCGATGCTCTGCAGACCGACGAGCTGTGCCCCTGCAACTGGAAGAAGGGCGAAGACACGCTGAAGGCTGCCTGAGCCCAAGCGCGAAATTCGCAGCGATTCTTGATGAGTCACGCCGGCGCGGAGCGATCCGCGCCGGTGTTCCCACCGACGGAGGTTCTCAATGTCTCTCGAAACGATCCGCGATCAGCTGCCGGATTACGCGCGCGATCTGAAGCTCAATATCGGCAGCGTGCTCGCTCCCACGGGCGCTCCTGGCCTGAGCGAGAAGCAGATTGCCGCTGTCGCCCTGTCGACGGCGATTGCCGCCCGCAACCCGCACCTCACGCTCGCCATCGAGGCGTGGGCCAGGCCGCACCTCGACGACGCGTATGTCAACGGTGCGCGAGCCGCAGCGGCCATCATGGGCATGAACAACATCTATTACCGCTTCCTCCACCTGGTGGAAGATGGCGAGTATTCGACCATGCCGGCGCGCTTGCGCATGAACATCATCGGCAACCCGGGCATCGACAAGCTCGACTTCGAGTTGCTGTCGCTGGCGGTCTCGGCCGTCAATGGTTGCGGTATGTGCATCACCTCGCACGAGAAGAAGCTGCGTGAAGGCGGCATCAGCCGCGAGCAGGTCCAGAGCGCGGTGCGCATCGCGTCGGTGATCCACGCCGTCGCGGGCGTCCTGGAATATCACGCGTCAGCGGCGGCCGCTGCAAGCGTGTGAGAATCCGGACTGGCGGCTATACTGCCGCCATGTCCCCCCGCCCCACGAGATTGTCCGCCGGCGTGGTTGTGATTCGTGAGACTCACGAGGGCTGGCTTTACCTCTTATTGCGGGCCTACACCCACTGGGACTTCCCCAAGGGCATGGTCGAGCCCGGCGAGGAGCCGCTGGCCGCCGCAATCCGCGAAGTGCGCGAAGAGACCCTGATCGAGGATCTGGACTTCGCGTGGGGTGAGGTCTACACCCAGACCAATCCGTATAGCCGCGGCAAGGTCGCCCGCTATTATCTCGCCCAAACCCGCACCGTCGAAGTGACGTTGCCCGTGATCGAAGCGCTGGGCCGCGCCGAGCACAATGAGTTTCGTTGGGTCGATCGGGCGCAAGCGATGCGATTGGTTTCGCCCCGGGTCGCCCCCATCATCGAGTGGGCGGACGGCTATATCGAGCCGCGCCAGGGCGCATTGGATATTGGTGAGGCTTCCGGATAGATGAGCGAGCAACGGGTCGTCATCGTGGGCGCCGGTTTCGCCGGCCTGAATGCCGCGAAACGCCTGGGGAACGTCGCTGGCATCGCCGTTACGGTGATCGATCGCGAGAATCATCACCTGTTTCAGCCGCTGCTGTATCAAGTCGCAATGGCCGCGCTCAGTCCGGCCGACATCGCCGTTCCCATCCGCAGTTTGCTCGCAAAATATCGAAACATTCGCGTCCTGAAGGCGACTGCGCACAGCGTCGATACCTCGAATCGCAAAGTCCTCACCGATGTTGGCGACGTTCCGTACGATTACCTGCTGCTCGGCTGCGGCGCGCAGCACGCGTACTTCGGGCATGAAGAGTGGGAAGCGCACGCACCCGGGCTCAAGACGTTGCCGCAAGCCACCGAGATTCGCCGCCGCGTGCTGGAGGCGTTCGAGATCGCAGAGCGCGAAACGCATCCCGACGAGCGGCGCCGCCATCTCACATTCGTCGTGATTGGCGGCGGCCCGACGGGCGTCGAGCTCGCCGGCGCGATCGGTGAGATGAGTCGCTTCACGCTGAATCACGACTTTCGCAGCATCGATCCGCGTCAGACGCGCGTGATCCTGGTCGAAGCCGGTCCGAGAATCCTCACCAGCTTCGACGACAAACTCGCCGCACGCGCGATGCGAGACCTCGAATCGCTGGGCGTGCAAGTCTGGACCTGCGCGCGCGTCACGGATGTGACTGACGAAGGCGTGGTCATTGGCAATGACAAGATTGCCGCCGCAACTGTGCTTTGGGCCGCGGGTGTTCGCGCCTCCGATATCGGTCGCTCGCTGGGCGTGCCGGTCGATCAGGCGGGGCGCGTGATCACCAAGCCGGATCTCACCATCGAAGGTCATCCCGAGATCTTTGTCCTTGGCGACATGTCGAGTCGCGCCGGCTCGAATGGACAACCTCTGCCGGGTGTCGCGCTCGTGGCCATGCAGGAAGGCATCTACGCGGCGAATGCGATCAGGAAAGAGGTTCGCAGTGGCGCGCCGAGTGCGCGCCCGCCATTCGAGTATGTGGATCTAGGGCAGATGGCAACCATTGGCCGCAGCCGCGCCATCAGCGAATTTCGCGGCTGGAAGCTGACCGGCGTGCCGGCGTGGTGGTTCTGGTTGTTGGTGCACATCTATCGACTGAGCGGCTTCCGCAACCGCTT
This sequence comes from Steroidobacter cummioxidans, assembly GCF_003104955.1. Lineage (NCBI taxonomy): Bacteria > Pseudomonadati > Pseudomonadota > Gammaproteobacteria > Steroidobacterales > Steroidobacteraceae > Steroidobacter > Steroidobacter cummioxidans. The sequence goes on from NZ_LSRW01000004.1 coordinate 37,313, forward strand.
GTCGGTGCTGGTGCAATGGGCCTGGTCCTATATGACGTTCGGGCGCGGCGCGCGCTTGATCGTCGCCAAGGACTGGCAGTCGTATCCCGATCGATCTAGTCCCGGAAATTCTTGAACTGCAGCGGCATGTCGAGCTTGGCGTTACGGGCCAGTCGAATCACCTCCTGCAGATCGTCGCGGCTTTTGCCGGTGACGCGCACCTGCTTGTCCTGAATCGCGGCCTGTACCTTCAGCTTCGAGTCCTTGATCAGCCGCTGCAGCTTCTTGCCCAGCTCGCTTTCGATGCCCTCGCGCAAGGTGACGACCTGATGCGCCGTTTGGCCGAGCACCACCGGGTCATCGACCTTGGTGCAAGCAACGTCGATGCCGCGCTTGGAGAGCTTGAGCATCAGCATATCCAGCATCTGCTTGAGCTGGAATTCCGCCTTGGCGTGCAAGGTGATGACCAGGTCCTTCAGCTCGAACCTGGCATCGCTGCCCTTGAAGTCGAAACGCGTGCCGACTTCGCGATTGGCCTGGTCGACGGCATTGGTCACTTCGTGGGCATCGAGCTCGGAAACGATATCGAACGATGGCATGGCAATTCTTCAGCGGCTGACGAGAGGCGCGGCGGGCTGCAGGTCGATGCGGCAACCCATGGCGCTGCTGGTGAGCGCGGCCTCGACGATGCGGATTGTGTCATAGGCCTGCGCGGCTGACACGGGGACCGGTTTGTCCTGTTCGATGGCCTCGCGCATGGCCTCGTAGAAAGAAACCCAGCGGCCGGTCTCGGGCGTAATGATTTCACGCTGGCCGGTTTCGCCTTGCACCAGCGTGCCCCATTGCTCGGCAGGCTCGGTGCCAAACAGGTGTTCGTCGGGCTCGACGCCGGCGCGCAGCTGCGCCTCCTGTTGATCCAGGCCCGCTTTCAGGAAGGACGCCTGCGAACCGTTGACGCGATATCGATAACCGCCGTCAGCACACAGCAAACAGGTGCCGATCGTGATGCGCAACGAGCCCAGGCCGAGCAGGATCTCGAAGCCATCGGCAGTCACGCTGTTCTCGCGCTGACTGAAAACGTTGGCGTACAGCCACTCGGGCTGACCGAACAGCAGCAGCGTTTGATCGATCAAATGCGTGCCCAGGTCATAGAGGATGCCGTTGCCAGGCTCGTCGCGATCGCGCCAGCGGTCGCTGACCTGCGGCCGGAAACGATCCCAGCGCGCGTGAAAGGAATTGATCTTGCCCAGGCGGCCTTGCTCGATGAGTTTCCTGATTGTCAGGAAATCGCTATCCCAACGCCGGTTCTGGAAGACCGACAGCTTGCGCTGGGATTGCGTTGCCAGGTGCTCGAGCTCACTGACTTCCGCAGTAGTGGGGGCGAGTGGCTTGTCCACGACGACATGTTTGCCGGCGCGCAGCGCGGCGGCCGCATGCGCCACGTGCAATGGACTCGGCGAGGCAATCACGACCATGTCGATGTCCTTGCGCGCGAGCAATTCCTCGGCCGTGGCGAGTACATCGACATCGCCCAGATATTCCTGCGCCGGCGCGGGCTTGCTGGTCACAACCGCCGGAATCGAAAAACCCGCGGCGCGCAGCAGCGGCGCATGAAAATACCGACCCGCAACGCCGAACCCGATGATGCCTGCTCGTAGTGTCATGTCGTTATACTGCCGTCATGCCGGCCCTGTTGTCACGAACCCTGCTGGAAAGCCCGCTGGTCCGCATTCGGGACGTGCAGTGCTTTGCTTGCCGCGGTCGGCACGGAGGCGTCGCTGAATGCGATTCCGTCACCCATATCGTCATTCCCTACCGTGGCAGTTTCGTCCGTCGTGTCGGTGCGCGCGTCGCGCATGCCGATGTGAATCAGGCAGTGTTCTTCAATGTTGCCGAAGAGTACCGGATCGACCATCTGGCCGATGAGGGTGATGCCTGTGTATCGCTAGAGGTCACCGATGAAGTGCTGGAAGACCTGGCTGAAGGCGCCGTGCGCACGCGCTCGGGCGTGGTGAGTTTCGCCGCAGCCCAACGACGAATCCCGCCGGCGTTGCAGCTGCAGATCTCGAAGCTGCGCCACTCATCTCATAATGCGCTGTTCGCGGAGGAGTTGGCGTGTGAGTCGCGGCGCGCTCAGCGCAGCACGGCGGCGTCGCGTCGGCTGATCGATCGAGCCAAACAAGCTTTGCATAGCCAGCCGTATCGACGCTGGTCGTTGGGTGAGATCGCCAATCACGTCGGCGCGTCGCCCGTGCATTTGACACAAACATTCAGCGACGGCGAAGGGGTGCCGCTGTATCGGTATCAGACTCAGCTGCGTCTGGCACTCGCGTTACATCGTTTGCCCGAGGCGAAAGATCTTGCCAGCCTGGCGCTCGATCTCGGATTTTCCAGTCACAGCCAATTCAGTGCCGCGTTCACGAAGATGTATGGCGTCGCGCCGTCGCGCCATCAGTCGCAACTCCTTAAGAATCGAACAGCGCACTCGTGAGGCCCGCAGTAGGTTGGTGCTCCCACTGGATCGATTAGGAGCGCAGCCGTGTCCGTCGCACGTTCGTTCATATTTCCATCGCTGCTGGCCGCTGCCGGTAGTCTCGCGGGCAGCGGCGCGGCATCGTCATCAACACCACAATCGGGCTTCGTGCCAGCGCTCGTCGCGACCGCGAGGCATGCGTCCATTCCCGCGGACATGGACCTTTACGCGCCATTTCTCGGCGATTGGAACATCACTGGCACCGAGTATCCGGAACCGGGCAAAGGGACGCCCGTCACCATGGTTGTGACCTTCACGCGTGCATTGGAAGGTCGTGCGATTCAAGACGTATGGAGCTGGCCGCTCGATGGCAAGTTGCCGATCGCCGGCGCAAATCGGGCCTGTGGCACGACGTTCCGTGTGTATGACCCGGTCGAGAAAGTATGGCGCATCACATGGATCGATCCTGTGAAGGGCGCGAGAGTGCAGCTCGACGCACGCAAGGTCGGATCGGACGTGGTGCAGATCGGCGCGAACGCGAGCGGTCAGCCGCGACGTTGGACGTTCACCGATATCGCCGCCGACAGCTTCACCTGGCGCGGCGAGTTTTCGGAGGACGCAGGCAATACCTGGCAGCTCAACGCCGAGTATTTTCGCGAANNGCGGCGTTTAGCCCGACGTGCCGATCGCGGCCAGGATCACGCCGAACATGGTCAGGACGAAGCTGATCATGATGGTCAGCATGAACAGTCGCACCCACGTGCCGAAGCGGGAGATCCCATAGGTGCCGCGTAAGTGCTTGTAGAGATGCAAAGGGGGCACGATGGCGATCGCCGTGCCCCAGATCCAGGCACTCACGCCCACGTCATTCAGCAAGGTCACGATGACGGCGAACAGCATCATGAAGCTGATCGAGTACGTGATGAAAATGGCGTGGTCGTAGGCGTGAATGTCTCTGCGCCAGAAGAACAACAACCACATGAACGGCACGCTCAACGGAATGAGCGCCCAGGAAAACTTGTAGCCGGTGGTTTTGAGCTTGTACGCCACCAGTGCGGGATTGTCGCTGGCGTGCTTGACCGCGCTTCGCAGTCGGCTCTCGGCGTCGGCCGACTCGGAAGCAGCCGCATCGCTGGCCCTGGCCCGCGCCTCCTGCTCCTGCGCGAACTTGACGATGTCCTTCCAGTCGCCTCTGATCATGGCTTGATTGGCTTCGCGCGTCGCCATCAAGGCTGCGATGTGATCCTCGAGTCGCTTGCGTTCCGGAGCGCTCGGCTGTGTTTCCGCGAGTCGTTCACGGGCGGCCTCGATTTGTCCGTCGAGTCGTTCGATGTTGCCCTCGACGTTCTCCTTGAACTGCTCGCCGACGCCCAGCGGGTCCGTGTCGTCGGTATCGATCAGGGGCCCGGTGAACGGGATCACCGCGAACATCAAAAACACGATGAACAGATACAGCGCCATGGGCGAGACGAACTTGGCGCGCTCGCCGTCGATGTACCGGCGCGTCAGGCGCCCCGGATGAAACAGCAGCTCCGGAATGGTGCGCCAGATCTTGCCTTCGAAATGAAAGACACCGTGCAGGATGTCATGGCCTAGCGAGACCAGGCTGCGATGCAGGTGGGCGGGCTGGCCGCAGTTGGAGCAGTAGGCGCCGCTGACGGCAGCACCACAGTTACGGCACTGGCCGTGTTCGTGGGCTTTCGTTTCACCCGCAGCTGGCTCGACGGCCCGCGCGATCACGCCGCCAGTGATGACATCTGCCGCTGCTTCGCCTTGTCCTTCCATGGAGGTAAAAATATCACGTTCTGTCGTTGCCGAAGGGCACCTTGCCGTCCGGGATCGCGGCTAGTCCGAGGCTGCCGCTGGAGACTCGGCCAGCAGGGTATCGATGAGGCTGCGAAACTCTGCGACGTACTCTTCGTAGTGCCGGCCGGTGGCGGGGCCGGAAAAGCCCACGTGAATGTCGCGCACTGTACCGGCGCGATCTACGACGATGGTCGTCGGGTAGCCGTAGATGCCGGTGAGCGTAGGCAGTGCCTTGCTGGCTTCGTCAGTGTCGGAGACACCGGCGATCAATGTCGTGAATTTGATTCCCAGATCCTTGCGGTAGCCTCGCACTGCCTGCGCGGCGCGCTCGAACTCGCCATGGCGCTCGAACATCAGTGCGACGATCTCCACGCCCTTGGATTGATATTCCTCATAGAAGGGCACCAGGAACACGGCCTCGTCGTGACAATTCGGGCACCAGCTGCCGCCCAGGGTCACGACGACGACTTTGTTCCGGAACTTCTCGTCGTGCAGTGAGACCTCGTTGCCGTCCAGATCCCGGAAGGTGAAGTCGAAGCGCGAGGTTGCATCCTTGAGCTCCGTGCTCGGTCCCTGGCCTTCGAGCGTCGCGTTCTCGTCGCGTCGGGCCGTTACCGTCGAGTGCGACGCCAGGCCCTGCCACATCTCGCCCTCCAGCTCGCCCTGCGGGTTCACTTTCACCTTGTACAGATAAGCCAGCCCGCCGGCGAACGTGGCAAGCTGTGCTTCATCGCCGTGCACCTGCCCTTCGAGGAAACGGTGATCTCCGGTCGGTGTCATGACCGTGCCGGTGATTCGATCGTGTTGCTGCTCGAACAGAGCGACCGCCGGGCTGCTCTTGCCATCGCTGGTCAACGTCATTGCCCAACGGCCGGCGAGGTCGGCGTTGTCGGTGAGCGGTTGTTTATAAAAACGATACGCCGCAGCGCTTTTGTCCTGCAGCTGTGCACGGAAAGGAATCACTTGCTCCTTGCTGCGATCCTTGATGAGCGTGACGTTTCCTTCCAGACGGTCACGATACATGCGCGCCTGCAAGGAGTTTTCATAACCTGGGAACACAGCGGTCAGCTCGCCGTCCGCGATCGTTACATTGTCGACGCGGGTGCGTTCGGTTGCATTCTCTAGGTACAAAACGAAGCGGTCGTTCTCGGCACTGATTTGCAAACCGAAAGGTGCTTCGCCGCCAGGCAATTGCAGCGTGGCGCGATAGTGACCTGTGGGTGGTTCATCTACCGGCCGGCCGCAGGCGGCGACGGTCACCAGCGTTGCCGCCAGAACCAAGCGCAAAAACACCCCATGGGCTGAAGTCCAAGCCGCTGAATACATGCATCGCTCCGCTTCGGATGCGGGCAGTGTCGGGCGTCTGCCTGCGAACTGCAAGAACGTTGGTGCCTGTGCACAACGCGACGCGAACGAAGCACTGTTGTCGTGCCCGGAACCGCGCTGACGAATGGCGCGTTTTCGGACCACTGAAATCCAAATGCAGGCCACGTGGAGGCACTATGAGAACCGCGAATTTCCGGGCTGGGCTGCCAATCTTGGGTGTGCTTGCAGCCGGCGTGCTCGTGGGCTGTAGCAGTGTTTCCCAGGTCACCAAGGAACGCGTTGCCCGTAGCGAGCAATCGTATCAACAGGCACAGCAGTCGGTCGGTCGCTCCGAAGCGGGTGCTATCGAGCTGCAACGTGCCAGGGACAATCTGGAGCAGGCCAAGGCTGCGGTGAACAAGGGAGAAGGCGAAAAGGCCGAACGGTATGCGCAGCTCACACAGCTCGATGCGGAGCTTGCCGTGTCGAAGTCACAAAGCGCGTCGGCCCGTAAGGCAGCCGATGAGCTGACGGCAAGCATTCAACAATTGCGCCAGGAAGCGGCCCGCGGGACCACCGCGTCACCTCAGCAGTAATGGTGACAGCACACCGGAGAAGGATCATGAAGCGTTCATACTATTTGTTGTCGATTGCTGCCGTTGCTGGTTTGCTCACTGCGTGTAGCTCAACCCCGCCGCGCGTCGAGGACTTGGAGGTGGCGCGGGCGGTCGTGCCGCAAGTGGAAGCCTCACCGCGCGCGGGCGTTGCAGCCACCAATGTTTCTGATGCGCGCAAGGCGCTGAATGAGGCCAATAAGCTGGCCGATCAGGGCGCCAATGTGGGCGACATTGAATTCCAGGCGCAGGTGGCATCGCGCAACGCGCAGATTGCCAACGAGAAGATCCTGACTGCACAGGCACAGGATGAAATTCAAAAGGGCAATGCCGAGCGTACGCAGGTGTTGGCGGACGCGCGCGCAGCCGAAGCAAAGCGGGCGGAGCAGCGCGCCAACTCGCTGGAGCAGGAGCTCTCCGACATGCGCGCCAAGAAGACCGAGCGAGGCATGGTGCTCACGTTGGGCGATGTGCTGTTCGATACGGGTAAAGCGACGCTGAAGCCCGGTGCTTATAACACCATAGATCGGCTCGCCTCGGTATTGATGGAAGCGCCGGACCGCAAGGTAGTGATCGAAGGCCACACCGATAGCGTGGGCTCCGATGAGATGAACCAGGCCCTGTCCGAGCGTCGCGCAGCAGCCGTACAGACGGCGCTGATGGAGCGGGGCGTGGCCGCGAATCAGATCACGGCCGTGGGCAAGGGCAAGTCCATGCCGGTCGCCAGCAACGATAACGCGGAGGGTCGTCAGCGCAACCGACGCGTCGAAATGGTCTTTTCCGACAATCGATCGCGGGTGGCTTCCGACGTGCAATAGTCGGGCTGCAATGACGAGCGCATCCGCGGTTTATTCTTTTTCGCAGCCTCCTCTGTCGGTGGGCAGAGGAGGCTTTTTGCTGTCCACATGTTCCAAGGGAGCTGCCATGAATGTACGCATTGTCGTTGCCGATGAACGTCAGGCGAGCTTTTACGATGCCGTGACCCCCAAGTCACCGTTGACCGAGCGCGGCTCGCTGCACAATGAAAGGGGCGGCAAAAGAGATATTGACCTCGAAACCGATCGACCCGGCCGCCGCTTCGGCGGCACCAACGGAGTCGGTCGCGGCATCGGTGGCATCGAAGGCCACCATCATGGCGTGACGGGCGAGAAGAGCACCGTACAACACGAGCTGACCTTGTTCGCCAAGGAAGTGGCACGGAAGATCGAGACCGATCGTGCGCGCAATGAGTTCGATCGCTTGGTGCTGGTGGCAGGGCCGAAGATGCTCGGCCTGCTGCGTCAGTCGCTATCGAGCCCGACGCACTCGATGCTGGCGGGAGAGATCTCCAAGGATATTCTGCGGCAAGGTCCCGAGGTGATTCTCAGGGCGGTGCCCATCGAGGCGTTCGAGACTTATCGAATGTAGTGGGTTGAAGCGAGTGTGCACGTGCCGCGCCGACCGACCCGAAAGGTTGGCGCGCGATGCTCTTGTGCGGTCAGCTCGGCACCCACAGCAGGGCGACGGTGCGTACGTCGATGTCGGTCTTGCGTGGCTTCACGGCAGCCTGTTCGATGGACACCGTCGCGGGATCGAGCTCGCTGCGGAGTCGGCTGACTTCGGATTCCAGCTCGTTCTGCATCTCCGTCAGCCGCTGCTGAATGACTTCGCGGTTTTCTTCCGCGCGATCGATATCGCCACTTTCTTTGCCGAGCCGGCCAGCGCTGCGGGCGGCACTGCCGAGTCGCTGCGCGTTGCCGACGCTGACGGCTTTACGTCCCAGCAACGCACCCAGGAGCGACGTTCCCACTGAAATCGCGGTCTGCATTTTCTTTTGTGACAAGTCGGAGCGCTCCCGCTCGACTCGCTCATCCGCGCGCCGCAGTTGATCCTGCAGCGTCGTGAGCTTGGGCGCATATTTCTTTCGCAGCTTCTCGATCTCGGCGTCGCGCTTCTCGCGCAGGGCGAGGCTGAGCTTGGCGCGGACGTCGCCCTCGCTGGTACCGGGTGCGACGGACTGGCCGGCGACGGGGCAATGGAACATCGATAGCGTCGCTTCGGAGTAAAGATAGCTCACCAGCTCTTTCTGCCACGAGCGATAGTTCTGAGCGCGCAGCAAAGCGGCGGGCGCCTCGGCATAGTGCCCGTTCTGAGGCGACTTGCTCGAAAGCCGCTTCTGCAGATCGTCGCCAACATCGGCTTGAGCCCAATCGACGTTGGATTCATTGTCATCGAGCGGCGCGATGAAAGAGCGCGTTTCCCAAACATCGAGGCCGGCGGCCTTGTCGACGAAATGCAGCCGCGCGATGCCGAGAACGCGAGGCAAATACGTCGCGTCCGCTTGCGCGGTGTCGAGATAGAGCTCGTTGATATCGGAGGGAACGACGGGCTTGTCCGAAGCGGGGCTCGTTTCTGCAGCAGCCGGACGAATATTTCCTCCGCTCGCCTGGTCCGAAGCCGCAGATGCAAAGGAAGATTTCTGCTCGGCGGTGGCTGGCGCGGCACTCGACGCCGGCGTGGCATGCGACAGCTTTGCGATCTCCTGCAATGTCAGCGGGCCGCGGAGATACGACAGCGTCCATCGCGTGCGGAACAACACTGGTACGGCGTCGTGCACGTTGCGCATCAGGAACACGCGGTTGCCCAAGTTCGCGAGCAGCTTTTCCAACTGCGCCTTGTCCAGACCTTCGCCGGCTGCGCCGAGCAGGCCGTCGATCACGCGCGCCTTGTCGCGCTCGGTCTGCAAGCGCCCGATGAACCATGTGCCGGCATTCGACAACCCTTTGTAATCGAGATCGACCGGGTTCTGCGTCGCCAACGCCACGCCCAACCCAAACGAGCGCGCCTGCTTCATCAGCGTGAGCAGCGGCATCTTCGACGGCGGCATGGCGCTCGGCGGGAAGTAGCCGAAGATCTCGTCCATATACAGCAGTGCACGCAAGCTCGACGTGCCCGACTGGCGCCGCATCCACGCGACGATTTCACCCAGCAGCAGCGTCACCACGAACATGCGCTCGGCGTCGCCGAGATGCGCGATCGAGATCACCGAGATCCGCGGTTTGCCCTCAGCGGTGAACAGCAAGCGCTGCACATCGAGCGGCTCGCCCTTCATCCAGGCTGCGAAGCTCGGCGACGCGATCAGGTTGTTGAGCGCCATCGCCAGCTGCAGACGCTCCTTCGCCGGATAGAAAGTCTCCAGGTCGAGCACGCCGACCTTGTCGAACGGCGGCTTCTGAATGCCCTGTATCAGTGCGGCCAGGCTGAGGTCGCGGCCGGCGGACCAGGCCTGCTCGAGCAAGGTCGACAGCAGAATGTGTTCGCGACTTTGCAGAGGATCGGCTGCGATGCCGGCCAATCCCAGCAATCCGCCGACAGTTGCGCTGACCCGCTCACGCAGGGCGCCACTGTCGACGCGCTGCTCTTCGGGCGGTGCCGCAAAAGACTGTAGGACAGAGAGCGGACGGCCCGCTTCGCTGCCGGGGGTGTAGATCGCAATGTCCACAGCGTGACGGAAGCGAGCGATCCGGTCGCCGTCTTCGTCCCACTCCGCCAGGCCTTTGCGCCAGGTTTCCGCTGTCTTGGTGGCCGCTTCTGCCGGGGTGATGCCTTGACGGGCCGCGGCGCCGGCGTCGATCCAGGGTGCGAAGTCTTCGGACCGAAGCGCAGGAAAGCTCAGCAGCAGATTGCCGAGGTCGCCTTTCGGATCGATGGCGATAGCCGGGATGCCATCGATGGCCGCTTCCTCGAGTAACGACAGGCATAACCCGGTCTTGCCGCTGCCGGTCATGCCGACGCAGACCGCGTGCGTGGTCAGATCGCGCGAGTCGTAGAGCAGCAAGTCGGGGCGATCGGCACCCCGCTCGGAGTCGTATTCGCGGCCCAGATAGAAGGAGCCGAGGGCTTCGTAGGAAGGGAGAGTCGCCATGAAAAAATTGCTCGTTTGCGGGCGCCCGCTCAGAACTTTTAGCGATGACGCGGCGTCGTTCGCTTCTGACGTTATAACCGTTTTATAACCCGTCGATTACTGACCTTATCACTGCTGGCCGGTAAGCTCCCGGCCCGTATGTCCATCACGCTCGACCAAGTCACCAAACGGTATCAAGGCTCGCCAGTCGTCAACGACGTTTCGTTGGAAGTCGGCGAGGGCGAGTTTTACGTTCTGCTCGGTCCGAGCGGTAGCGGCAAAAGCACTCTGTTGCGAGCGATTGCGGGCCTGACCGGCGTCGATCATGGCCGCATCGCGCTGCATGGCAACGATGTCACGCACGTGTCCGCGCGGCAACGCGGTGTCGGCTTGGTGTTCCAGAACTACGCGCTGTTCCGCCACATGACCGTCGGCGAGAACATCGAGTTCGCGCTCAAGGTTCGACGCATGAAATCCGCCGAGCGTCGCGAGCGCCGCAAGGAACTGCTGCGTCTGGTGGCACTGGAAGGCATGGACGATCGCTTGCCGACCCAGCTGTCGGGTGGTCAGCAGCAGCGTGTCGCCGTCGCGCGCGCGCTCGCTCACAAGCCCCCGGTGTTGCTGCTCGACGAACCCTTCGGCGCGTTGGACGCCAAGATCCGCGAAGAGCTGCGTCGGACGATTCGTCAGGTGCAGCGTGAGCTGAAAATTACCACCGTGCTGGTGACGCACGACCAGGAAGAAGCGTTCGCGATGGCCGATCGCATCGGCGTGATGAACCTCGGCCGCCTGCTCGAGAGCGGCGCGCCCGATGAGCTGTATGCGCGACCGGCGACCCGGTTCGTCGCGACCTTCCTCGGTGCCGCAAACCTGTTGTTGGCGCGTCAGACCGAGCAGGGCATTCGCTTTGGCGCGGCGCCCGTGAACGCGCGACGGGTCGAGAAGCTCGAAGGCGGGCGCGAGCAGGAAGTGGTCGCCGTGCTGCGCCCTGAAGAAGTGGAGCTGGCACCGACGCGCGACAATCTGCGCACCAACTTCATCGCCAATGGCATCGTAGAAGAGCTGGTCTTCACTGGCGCGCTCGAACGCATGCGCGTGCGCATGGCGGATGGCGCAGCCGATGCTCACATCGCGCCACAAACCAACGGCAACAACGCACCAGCTGCGTTGCTCGATGTCACGCGCACGCAGTACGAACAACGCTTGTTCCCGGTGGCGCTGGGTCAGTCGGTTGCCATTGGCGTGCGCCGAATTCACGTGCTGCCGACGCCGCTGTCCAGCTACACCGCTTACGGTTCCGATGAAACTTCGTGCGAGCGTCTGTCACAGCATCCATTGCTGGTCGAGCTCGCCACTCGGATGAAAACGCGCATCATCAAGCGCAATGAGGCGCCACTGGTGGCGTGCGATGCGCCGGCGAGCGCGCCTGTCTCTGGCGTGGCGGTGATTGCTGCGGGTCCGAAGACTGCGGATCAACTGCAGTGGTTGTTACAGAACGGCGCTGGCGAAGTACTGGTGTTGCCGGCGCATTCCGCGTCTCCGCAAAGAGTGCTGATTCATTGGGCGGATGATTCGGCGCGTCGCTCGACGCTCGCCGTGGCCGCGAGTCTGCTGCGTCACGTTGCGGCCGAAGCGGTTTACGTAGGCATTCTTCCCGAAGGCTCGGGCGAATCGCAGCGTCCGTTCGGCGTACGCACTCTGCTAGATGCGCGCTCCGAAGCGCAGGCAGTGCACGGTCTCGAAATGCGCACTGAATTGCGATTCGGCGCGGCTGCCGACGAGTTGCAGCGCCAGTTGAACGATTCTCAAGATCCCATGCTGATTCTCGGCGTCTCCGATCCGGCGCAACTGCGCGGTACGTTCGGTGCGTTGTTCACGTCGGGCGCGAGCTACCCGATGATGGTCGTCTACCGGCCCAGCAAGGACAACAGCGAAGGAGCCGCCGAATGAACATCCTCAAGCGCAGCACATTGGCGGCGTGCCTGGGCATGCTGACGCTGCTCGCGGGTTGCGGCAGCAGTGACGATGCCGGTCGCGTGACATTGCTCAACGTCAGCTACGACCCGACGCGCGAGCTGTATCGCGAATTCAACGAAAGTTTCTCGAAGCGCTGGGAGCAGGAGCACAAGCAGCGCGTCACGATCAAACAATCTCACGCCGGCTCGGGCAGTCAGGCGCGCGCGGTGATCGATGGTCTCGACGCGGACGTGGTCACGCTCGCGCTCGCGTACGACATCGATTCGATTCAGATCAAGGGCAAGCGTCTCGGCGCGGACTGGCAGAAGCGTCTGCCAGGGAACAGCTCGCCGTATACCTCGACCATCGTGTTCCTGGTGCGCAAGGGCAATCCCAAGCAGATCAAGGATTGGCCGGATCTGATTCGCGACAACATTGCCGTCGTCACGCCGAATCCCAAGACTTCCGGTGGCGCGCGCTGGAATTATCTCGCCGCGTGGGGCTCGGTGTTGCGCACCGAGCTCGGTGGCGACTGGTCGAAGCTCGACGATCCCGCGGACGAACAAGCGGTCGCTGCTGCTCAGAAGAAAGCCGAAGAGTATGTGACGCAGCTGTACAAGCACGTGCCGGTGCTCGACAGCGGCGCGCGAGGCGCGACCAACACGTTCGTGCAACGTGAGATCGGCGATGTGTTGCTCGCGTGGGAAAACGAAGCGCTGCTCGCCATCAGGGAGCTGGGGCCCGAGAAGGTCGAGATCGTCGTGCCGAGCAGCAGCATTCTGGCCGAGCCGCCGGTGGCGGTCGTCGATACCGTCGTCGATCGACGCGGCACGCGCCAGATTGCCGAGGCGTATCTGAAGTACTTATATGAAGAGCCGGGCCAGGAGATCGCGGCCAACCATTACTTCCGTCCGCGCAATCCTGCGGTGCTGGAGCGGCATAAGGATCAGTTCCCGGCGCTCGAGCTCTTTACCATCGACCAGGTGTTTGGCGGCTGGAAGGCGACCCATGAGCGGCACTTTGCCGACGGTGCGCTGTTCGATCGCATTTATGGCGGCGGGAGCAGGGGCAAATGAGCTTTCGCCAGCCCTCCATCCTGCCGGGCTTCGGGCTGACGCTGGGCTTCTCGACGTTCTTTCTGTCGGCCATCGTGCTGGTGCCGCTCGCGGCGCTGGTCATGAAGACGGCGACGATGGGTTGGGGCGATTTCGTGCGCGTGGTCACCGATCCGCGGGCCGTGGCTTCGTATCGCCTGACCTTTGGCGCATCGATTCTGGCCGCGACCTTGAACAGCGTATTCGGGTTCATCATCGCCTGGACGCTGGTGCGCTATGAATTTCCGGGGCGCAAGCTCATCGATGCTCTGATCGATATGCCGTTCGCATTGCCGACCGCGGTGTCGGGCATCGCGTTGACCGCAGTGTTCGCGGAGAACGGCTGGATCGGTCAGCACCTCGCGCCGTTCGGTATCAAAGTCGCGTACACATGGATCGGCGTGGTCGTCGCGTTGACGCTGATTGGTTTGCCGTTCGTGGTGCGCTCGGTGCAGCCGGCGATCGCCGAAGTGCAGCGCGATCTGGAAGATGCCGCCGAAACGCTCGGCGCGGGCCGCTTCACGATTTTCCGGCGCATCGTGCTGCCAACCGTGTTTCCTGCGCTGGCCACGGGCTTCACGCTGGCGTTCGCGCGCGCGGTCGGTGAGTACGGCTCGGTGATCTTCATCGCCGGCAACCTGCCGATGCGCACCGAGATCACGCCGCTGCTGATCGTCATCAAGCTGGAGCAATTCGACTACAAGGGCGCGGCCGCACTGGGCTTCGTCATGTTGACCATGTCGTTCGTCATGCTGCTGTCCATCAACCTGCTGCAAGCCTGGAGCCGTCGGCGCATGGTCGCCGCGGGACGTTGATGGCAGGCGGTCCTTCCAAGGAGATGTTGGCGGAAATCGCGAGCCGGCCGGGCCGCGATACGCTGATCTCTTCCATCGTAAAGTACGTTTTCATCCTGCTGTCGCTCGGCTTCCTGGCGGCGCTGCTGTTCGCGCCGCTGGCCACCGTGTTCATCACGGCGCTGAGCAAGGGCTGGGAGATGTATTTCGAGAGCTTCAAGGATGAAGACACCCTGGCCGCGATCCGGCTGACGCTGACGGTGGCCGCGATCGTCGTGCCCACCAATACGATCTTTTCGGGTTGTCGCCGCGGCCTTGGGCGATTTGCGAAAAATTTCGAGTTTTCGGGGCAAGAGCTTCCTGATCACCCTGATCGATTTGCCCATTGCGGTGTCGCCGGTGATATCGGGTCTCGTGTACGTGTTGTTGTTTGGCGCGCAGGGCTGGTTTGGCCTGTGGCTGCAGGAAAACGACATCAGCATCATCTTTGCCGTGCCGGGCATCGTCCTCGCAACCATGTTCGTGACGTTCCCCTATGTGGCGCGCGAGCTGATTCCATTGATGCAGCAGCTGGGCAACGACGAGGAAGAGGCCGCGATCACCCTGGGGGCGGGTGGCCTGATGACGTTCTTCCACGTCACTTTGCCGAAGATTCGCTGGGGCCTGGTGTACGGCGTGATCCTGTGCAATGCCCGCGCGATGGGCGAGTTCGGCGCCGTCTCGGTCGTATCCGGGCACGTGCGCGGCCTGACGACGACTATGCCGTTGCACGTAGAAATCCTTTATAACGAGTACAACTTCGTCGGCTCGTTCGCGGTGGCCTCGCTGTTGACGCTGCTGGCGGTGCTGACGCTGATCATCAAATCCTTAGTGGAGATGAAGAGGAAGTGATCGATCGCTTCTTCTCATACGTCGTCGACCGCACTCAGCAGTTCATCGACCGGCTGCAGATCGATACTTCGCGCGCCAGTCTTGGAGTGTGGATCGCGGTCATCAATGTTGCGATCGTGCTGTTGCTGGTCGGCGGCATTTCCATTTCGGCCATTGGTTCGCTGCGGGATCTGGCCGATCAGCAGGGCAAGTCTCGCGTGCAGCTGGCCGGCGCGATGGCGCGCGAAGATATAAGACGGTACAGCGAAGACGCGTTGACTCATGCCAAGTCGGTTGCTGAGCGCCAGACTTTTCAGCGCCTGCTCGCGGATCGGCGCTCGGCCACGGTCGGTCCGTATCTGCGCCGCTCCTGCAATTCAGAAACCATCGCCTCTTGCGCCGTGTTCGAAGGCGGTCAGCTGGTCGCACAGGCCGGCGTGCAACTTCCTTGGGAACTGATCGCGACCTCCGCCGCCGAACAGGGCGAGCGGTTCATGGCAGCGCCGACAGGGTCTGAATACGCGCTGCTCGGTGCTTCCGCTCAAGTTGGCGGGGCGACGGAGCGGCGGGTGTATGTCGCTCGCTTGCTCGATCAAAGGATGGCGGACATCCTGACAGAGCGCGTCGGCATGCAGGTCCGGCTGATCAATTACCGCTTGTTCATCGAAGAGCGCAAGGTCGACGATTTCACGCGGCTGCATTCGGCGGGCTTGTCCGATGGCGGCTCGGCGGTGGCGCGGTTGGACGCGCTCGATCTGTACGCCGCGAGCTTTCCGATCTTTGCCGTGTCGGGTGAAGCCATCGCGTTTCTCGAAGCGCGCCTGCCGTCGTCGGATATCGATGCGTCGGTTGGCGGGCTCGCCAAACGATTGCTCATCACCGCGATCATTCTTGCGGCGCTCGCCGTGTTGGCGGGCATCATTCTCGGTCGGCAGGTGACAGGTCCGGTGTCGACCTTGACGGACGCCGTGGAGAAACTCGGGCAAGGCGACTTTTCGACGTCGATTCCAGTGGGCGGCACTCGCGAAGTCGGCAAGCTGGCCCGCACCATCGAGGACATGCGCAACAACCTGGTCGAGCTGACCGGCACCTTGCGTCGTCGCGAGGCGGAAGCGCAGGCCGTGCTCGGCGGCATCGTCGAAGGCGTGTACGCCGTCGACAAGTCGCGGGTCATCCGTTATTTGAATCCGCAGGCCGCTCAATTGCTGGGCGTGCAAGCTCATGAAGCCATCGGCCGTTTCTGCGGCGACGTGCTGAAGCCCTGCCGCGATTCGAACGGCGTGCGTCCGTGCGACACCAATTGCCCCATCCTGCGTGCGCGTCACGAAGGCAGCTCGCAGGCGACGGAACGTTTGCAGCTGAGAGACGGCGCGCCGCGCATCACCATCATCACCAGCTCCAGCCCCGTCGACGAGCTGCAGGTGCAAGTCATTCGCGACGAAACCGAGCTGGAAGGCGTGCGCCGGGCGCGTGACTCGGTGCTGGTCAATATCTCGCACGAATTCCGTACGCCGCTTGCTGCGCAGCTTGCGTCGATCGAGCTGCTGCGCGACGGCTTCGATTCGATGTCGGTCGATCAGCAAAAAGAACTGGTGCTGTCGCTGGAGCGCGGCGCTTTGCGCTTGACGCGGCTCATCGACAACCTGCTCGAGAGCGTGCGCATCGAGTCCGGCCAGCTCAGTATCCGCCATCAGGCCGTGGCGCTCGCGGAGGTCATTGAAGATTCCGAAGCTTTGGTCGGCGCATTGCTCACGCAGCGCCGCCAGCGCCTGGAAGTGGATTTGCCCGAAGACCTGCCGAATGTGGATGGCGATGGCCCGCGACTGACGCAAGTGTTCGTCAATCTGCTCGCCAACGCGAGCAAGTTCGCGCCGGAAGATACAGTCGTGCGCATTGGCGCCGAGCACAGTGGCGAGTTCGTCACGAGCTGGGTCGAGGACGAAGGTCCGGGCGTGCCCGAGATCGAGAGCAACTCGATCTTCGATCGTTTTTACCGCAGCGGCGGCCAGGAACCGGAGCCCGGTGGGCTGGGTCTAGGCTTGTGGATCGTGAAATCCATCGTCGAGCGGCATGGCGGTAGCGTCGCCGCGAGACGCACTGCCGAGGGCCGCACCCGTTTCGAAGTGAAGCTGCGACAGACTGCCGAGTAACCTTCATGAAGATCTTATCTGCCGACGATGACAAGGATTTGCTGGCGTTGATCGCCTTCACGCTGTCGCAGGCGGGCTATCTCGTGGTCAAAGCCAGCGACGGCACCCAGGCATTGCGCGCCTTCGAAACCGAAGGGCCGGACCTGGTGATCCTGGATATCAACATGCCGGGCGCCACGGGTTTTCAAGTGTGCGAGCAGATCCGTACCAAGTCGCGCGTGCCGGTAATGATGTTGACCGTGCGTGGCGAAGAGGAAGATCTGGTGCGTGCGCTCGAGCTCGGTGCCGACGATTACCTGAGCAAACCTTTCAGCCCGCGCACGTTGCTCGCACGAGTCAAGGCGCTGCTGCGTCGGGCGGGCATGGAGAACACTGCGCCGCTCGCGGCCGGTCGCATCCAGCTCGACGTCGACGAACATACGGTTCAAGTCGGCACGAATCAGCCGCTACGACTCACCAAGCTCGAGTTGCGCTTGTTGCAGATGTTGATCGCCAACGCCGGTCACACGGTCAGCTCGGATCGCTTGCTGATGCAGGTGTGGGGTCACAAGGGCTCGGGCGATCGTCAGCTGCTCAAACAGCTGGTGCATCGGCTACGCCAGAAGATCGAGATCGATCCCGCTGCGCCACAAATGCTGCAGACGGCACCGGGTGCGGGTTACAAGCTCGTCGTCGATTGACGTTCGCCGGTGTGGTTATAAATCGGTTGCAGGGTCGTAGCATTCCCTGCGCCATTTCGTGACTCGCACGTTACAGACTTGATACCGGTCGCTCGCCTACGCTGTTGCTTCCAGATTGATGGGAGCGACGATTGGCGGGACTGCTTCGAACCATAGTTATTGTCGGTGGCGGATTCAGCGGCACGGTTGTGGCCGCGAATCTGTTGCGACGTCCGCCACCCGGCCCGACGCGCCTCGTCCTGATCGAGCGCGCCAACGAGGTGGCGCGTGGCGCCGCGTACGCCGAGCGCAGCTTCCCTTATTTGCTCAACGTGCCGGCCAGCCGTATGTCGGCCAGCTCGGCTGCGCCCAAGGAATTTCTGGAGTTCGCACAGCGGCGCATTCCGAAGGTCACTGGCGAAGATTTTCTGCCGCGCACGCTGTATGGCGAGTACCTGAGCGAGGTGCTGCTCGCCGCGCAGCTCAGTGCGCCAGGAAACATTCGGCTGGAAATTGTCCGGGGCTCGGTGGTCAACCTGCGTCGTATCGAGCGGCATCTGCCGCTGCGAGTCGAGCTGGAGGACGGGCGGCGTTTCACCGCGGACGACGTCGTGCTCGCGCTCGGCAATCCCAAACCGGCTTCGTTATCGGTGGCCAAGGATGTGCTGACCCATCCGGCCTACGTTGCCGATCCCTGGACGGTCGATCTCAAGTTCAATCGGTCGCAGACCGTGCTGTTGATCGGCACGGGTCTGACTACCGCCGACATCATCAACGTGGCTGCATCCGATCCGCAGCGGACGCCGACCTTGCACGCTTTGTCACGTCACGGATTGGTGCCCCCTCGACAAACGCCCTTCCGGCCCGATGCGTTCAAAGGCGACGGCAATGCGCTGTTGCTTGCCGCATCGACGTCGCTTCGACGACTGGTCAGTTCGGTACGGTTGCTGGCGCACGAGGCCGAGCAGATGGGCGGCGACTGGCGAGAGGCGATTACTTTCGTTCGTAACATGGCTCCGACCATCTGGCAGCGTTTGCCGGAGCGCGATCGCGTGCGCTTCCTGCGTCACGTGCGAGCGCATTGGGACATTTATCGCCATCGATTGCCGCCCGAGCTGATTCAGAAGATCGATACGCTCCGCCATTCGGGGCGACTGACGATTCACGCCGGCCATATCAAACAATTCATTCCACGGGACGAGCGCATCGAAGTGATCTGGCGTCCGCGCGGCTCGCAGGAGCTGCGCGCGCAGCAATTCGATCGTGTGATCAACTGCACGGGCCCCGACTACGCGATCGCACGCTCGACCGAGCCGTTGTGGAGCAACCTCGTTCAAACCGGGCTGTGTGTGCCCGACACGCTGGGCCTCGGATTGCGTACCGGACCGAGTGGCGCCGTCGTCGATGCCGATGGCTGGCCAGGTCCGCATCTTTTCTATGTGGGGCCGATGTTGCGTGCCGATCATTGGGAGGCAACCGCGGCTCATGAGCTGCGCGGTCATGCCGAAAAGCTCGCTGCGCTACTGGCTACGGAGCGGCGTTGACGCCATGAGAATCCTGGTTGCCGATGATGATGCCGATTTGCGGGCACTGATTGGATTCACGCTGATGCAGGCGGGGTTCGATATCTGTACCGCGGTAGACGGGGAGAGCGCCTTGCTGGCATTCCAGCGCGACTCCCCGGATATGGTGCTGCTCGATATCAACATGCCGGAGCCGAACGGCTTGAAAGTCTGTCGCGAGATTCGCGGCCGCTCGCCCGTGCCCATCATGATGTTGACGGTGCGAGATGTGGAAGAAGATCTCATCGAGGCGTTCGATTCGGGCGCGGATGATTACGTGCACAAACCTTTCAGTCCGCGAGCCTTGCTGGCGCGGGTGCGAGCGCTGATTCGACGCTCCGAGCCGTTCGATGCGGGGCCGGTGACAGCAGGTCAGTTGCGCTTGGATCCGGATCAGCGCAGCCTGCAATTCGGCGCGGCGCCGCCGATTCGACTCACGCCGCTGGAGTTGAAAGCAATTCAGCTGCTGATGATCACGCCGGGACGAACGGTGACCGCGGAAAAGTTGTTACTTCATCTGTGGGGGCGCGCCACCGCCCGCGAGCGCCGCACGCTCAAGCAGCTCATTTATCGCTTGCGCCACAAGATCGAAACGGATGCGTCGGCGCCGGAAGTGCTGCAGACCACGCCGGGTGCCGGCTACAAGCTGGTGGCTGACTAAGATCAAGTCGCTATCTGTTCATAGCGCGTAACCACCGAGCCGGCCGCCGATCGCCCCAGCGCCGCTGCAGCTGACCGACCTGTGACCTGACATCGACTGACCGCATGACCCGCGCCCTGTAGATTGGCCACCAAGCGACACAGCAATCGACAAGGGGTTGCGGTGTCGCAGGCTGCAAGCCGTTTATCCCCCTGGGCCGGCAGTCTGTTCACCCTCTCGTCGCTGACCCTCACCGGCGACGAGAGGGTTCTTTTCCGCCGCCGCTTTCGTACTTTGTTACGAATGCCGGCTGCACGCTGACCTTCTCCGCCAACTGTGATTGCGACAATGACGCGCGCTGCCGCGCGCCCGTGAGCATGTGTATCAGTTGCCGATGTGGTGTTGTTGGAAGCAACTTCATAGGGCGTCGATCCTGCCGGCGGATATCCCATTTCGACATACTCTAACAGTTCACAAAACGGGGTAAATGCGAGCGCTGACCCCCGTTTGGACCGCGGCCTCAACGAATTGTCCGACCATGACAAGTTCTTCATGGTGCCCGGCGGCGGGCCAGCGGCTTGTGTCAATAACGTAATGTTCTTGTGACGGCCGCGCGGCAGAATGCTGCTTACTTGCGGTGAGCTCAGGAAATCACGGACTGTGACCGAGGCAGTGAGCGGTTGGGCAAAGTGGCGCATCTGGCTGATTGCGGCCGGTGCCGGCCTGATCAGCTTGCTGCTGTTCGATGCTTTCCGGGTGCTGCTCGCCGAAGTGCATCTCTCCAAGGTCATGCAGCAGATGGAAGCCGAGCCGCTGCAGAACCTGCTGCTCGCCCTGCTGGCGACTGCCGTGAGCTATCTCGTGCTCACTGGCTACGACATGTCCGCCATGAAGTACGCCGAAGTGCGCATCCGCCGTTCGACGGTCCTGCTCACTTCATTTATTGCGTATGCGCTAGGGAATACCGTCGGCTTGGGCGTTCTGACGGGCGGTGCCGTTCGCATGCGGCTGTATACGGCGGCAGGTATCGAGGCGAACAAGGTCGCGGAAGTCATCGCCTTCAATGCCAGTGCGTTCACATTCGGCACCGCTGCGTTTGGTGCGGCCGGTCTGTTGTGGGGGGCGGATGGCGTTGCCCAGCTCGCCCATATGCCCGCATGGCTGCTGCGGGTGATCGCCGTGGCGGTGTTGCTCGGCGTGGCTGGATTCATCGCGCTCGCTGCGCGGCGCCGCGAAGTCATGATCGCCTGGCGTTGGAAAGTGCGCATGCCACCGGCGCGGCTGGCCGTGCAACAGCTGGTGATTTCGGCGCTGGATTTGATCGCCTCAGCCGCGACGCTCTGGTTCCTGTTGCCGTCCGGCGCCGTCGCGCCGGGCGAGTTCATGGCCTGGTACTCGATCGCGCTGGTGCTCGGCATCCTGAGCCATGTGCCCGGCGGTTTGGGTGTCTTCGAAGCTGTCATTCTGCTCGCGTGCGGCGACCGTGCGCCGGTGGAGCACATCGTCAGCGCGTTGGTGCTCTATCGAGTCATCTACTATTTGTTGCCGCTGGTGCTGGCCGCCGTGTTGCTGGCCGTCTATGAAATGCGTGTCGGCATCGCGGCGCCGATGGGTCGGGCAGCAGTACGACTGTCACCGATGTTGCTGGCAACGATGACGTTCATCGCTGGCGGTTGGCTGCTCGTCTCGGGCGTGACACCAGCATCTGCACAAGCCACTGACATGCTGGCCCTGCGCGTGCCGCTGCCCCTGGTCGAGGCGTCGCACTTTCTCGGCAGCGTCACCGGTCTTGCGATGATCGTAGTCGCGCGTGGCTTGTTACATCGTCTGGATGCCGCGTGGTGGTCGGCGTTCGTGCTGGCGTTGGTAGCCGCCGTGTTGGCCATGCCTAAGGGTTTCGCGCTGGTGCAAGCGTTCTACCTGGTGGTGCTGGCAATCCTGTTGTACGTGTCGCGCGCCCAGTTCGATCGACGCTCCGCGTTGTTTGCACATCCGCTGCGAGGAGTGTGGCTGATCTCGGTCGTGTGGGTGGTCGCGGCGACAGTGTTCCTGTTGTTCTTCGTTTATCGGCGCGTCGACTACACCAACGAGCTGTGGTGGCAATTCGAGTTCAATGCCAACGCGCCGCGCTCGCTGCGGGCGATGATGGGCGTCATGGTGGCAGGTCTGGGTATCGCGCTGTGGCAGCTGTTGCGGCCATCGCCCGGCGCGCCGGTGCTGCCAACCACTGAAGATCTCGATCGCGCCAGCAAGATCGTGCGTGAACAGCCTTCGGCGGAAGCGAATCTCGCGCTATTGGGCGACAAGCGCTTGCTGTTCTCGGCGCAAGGTAACGCCTTCATCATGTATGGCCGACAAGGCCGCTCATGGATCTCGTTGTTCGATCCGGTCGGTCGGCCGTCGGAATGGCAGGAACTGATCTGGCGATTCATCGAGCTGGCGACGGATCACGGCGGTCGTGCGACCTTCTATCAAGTGCGCGGCGACTCGCTGCCGCTGTATCTCGACGCGGGTTTGCGTGCTTACAAGTTGGGTGAGTATGCGTACGTGCAGCTGCAGGAATTCACCACCAAGGGTTCGAAGCGCTCGCATCTGCGACAGGCCATCAATCGGGGCGAGCGGGATGGGCTCGAGTTCGCCATCGTGCCGCCGGCCGAAGTGACGGCACTGCTGCCGCAATTGCGAGCCGTTTCGGATGCCTGGCTGGAAGGCCAGGACGCGCGCGAAAAAGGTTTCTCGCTCGGCTTGTTCGAGCCTGCGTATCTGTCGCGACAGTCGATTGCGATCGTGCGTCAGCAGGCGCAGATCGTCGCATTCGCCAATCTGCTGTGCACCCACATGAAGAGCGAAGCCAGCGTCGATCTGATGCGTCAGCTGCCGCTCGCGCCGGCGGGCACGATGGATTTCCTGTTCACCAAGCTGATGCTGCATTTCCAGAGCGAAGGTTATCAGCGCTTCGGGCTGGGCATGGCGCCCATGTCGGGCATGGCCAGTCATGAGCTGGCGCCGCGCTGGCATCGGTTCGGTCGCTTGCTGTTCGATTACGGCGAAACGTTCTACAACTTCCGCGGTCTACGAGGTTTCAAAGATAAGTTCGATCCGGTGTGGGAGCCGCGCTATCTGGTTGCCGGCGGTGGTCTGACACCGTTGCTCACATTGGCCGACGTGGCGACATTGATCGGTGGCGGGTTGCGAGGAATCATTGCGAAATGAGGGTGTGTCGCCGCTGGCTGCTGGTGTTGCTGTTAGTGCTTGGATCGCAGGCGCTCGCCGAGACGATTTCGCACGGTCGCTTCGAGAAGCTCACGGTGTATCGGCCGCAGGGCGCGCCAAGCCAGACAGTGTTGTTCTTTTCGGGTGAGCACGGCTGGACGGCCGACCTCGATCCCATCGCACAATCGCTGGCTCGTCAGGGCGCGCTGGTCGCAGGGATCGACACGGCATCGTTCTTTCGCAATCTCGATAAGGACGGTGGCACCTGCGTCTCGCCCGACGGCGATCTGGAAAACCTGAGTCATTTCCTGCAGGCCTATTATCGATTGCCGACGT
The DNA here is from genome assembly GCF_003104955.1 of Steroidobacter cummioxidans. Lineage (NCBI taxonomy): Bacteria > Pseudomonadati > Pseudomonadota > Gammaproteobacteria > Steroidobacterales > Steroidobacteraceae > Steroidobacter > Steroidobacter cummioxidans. The sequence goes on from NZ_LSRW01000004.1 coordinate 60,647, forward strand.
ATCGTCCCGCGCTGCTGGTCGGCACGGCGTCCGGAGCGGAGTTCGTGCACGCAATCCTGGCGCAGGCGCCCGCGGGGACGTTCGGTGGTGGCATCTCTCTGGGCTTCTGTCCGACCCGTGAGTTGAAGAAGCCGCTATGTCCCACCGGTAGAGCAGCAACGTCGCCGCAACTGAGCGCGCCATGGACGGTGCTGCAAGGTGTGCACGACCAACAGTGTCGGACGCAAGCCAGACAATTCCTCGCGAATGTGAAGCAGGCGGAAGTGATTGCCGTGCCGGGAGACGACCACGGTGAAAGCGACTTCCACACCTGGGAGCCGCAATTCGCAGCTGCCTTCCAGCGTCTGGCAGCGCGCACGCGTGGCTTGCCGGAGGTGGGCGCTGCGGAGCTGAAGGGTCTGCCTGTTGTGGAAGTGCACTCGCCCAACAGCAACAGCGACACACTGGCCGTGCTGATCTCCGGCGATGGTGGTTGGGCGGGCATCGACAAGGAGCTCGCAGCTGCGTTGTCAAAGCAAGGGATGCCGGTCGTGGGGCTCGATTCGCTGCGCTATTTCTGGAAGGCGCGTACGCCCGAGGGCACCGCAGCTGATGTGGATCGATTGTTGCGCCACTACCTGAGCGCCTGGAAGAAGCAGTCGGTGCTGTTGATTGGTTTCTCGCAAGGGGCCGACGTGATGCCGTTCGTCGTGAACCGCTTGCCGGCGGCCACGCGCGAGCGGCTGCGCCTGGTTGCGCTGCTATCGCTGTCGGAGACCGCGGTGTTCGAGTTCCATTTGCAGAACTGGATTGGCGCAGCCAAGAACACCATCGCGGTCGCGCCCGAGCTGTCGAGAATGAAAGGCGTTCGCGTCCTGTGCGTCTATGGCGCGGATGAAACAGGGTCGCTGTGCGCCAAGCCGGTGGCTAAATCATTGGACGTCGTGAAACTTAGCGGCGGTCACCACTTCGATGGCAACTACTCCAAGATCGCTGCGTTGCTCTTGAGCCACATGCACTGATCAGTTCGATATGCCGCGACGATCTGAGCGAGGTGGTCACTTCTTGCGTGCTTGCTGTACGCTGCGTCGGCGGATCCCAGTGACGGGAACTGCAGACACCCTGAGGCGTTACTGTGCGCCAGCGCTCAGCGGCGCTTTACCGGAAAGATCCGGGGAGCAGCGAGGATGAACAACAACGTGGACACGCAGACTTGGTGTGAATGGCAGCATTCTGTCGTCATGCTGATTCGTGAAGACTTCAGCGAAGTTCTGACAGAAGTGGGTGAAGAGGACGTGGATTGGGACGCGTGGCGTCCGCTCTACGATCAAGGGCTGTCGCCGCGCGACGCGGTGGCCGACGCTTTCCAGTTGCTACCGGCCTGAAGTCCTCGAAAGACGCATAACACTTATGCGCCGCGGCCCATGGTAAGTGGGGCCGGTCAGTCCAATACTTGATGCTCTGTCACAGCGGAGCTGTCGAGTGAGCGCACCCCAACGTCTGCCCGTGATTTTCTTCGGCCATGGCAATCCCATGAATGCCCTGGCCGACAATGTATACACGCAGGGCTGGCGACAGATCTGCGAATCTTTCCCGAAGCCCCGAGCGGTATTGTGTGTATCGGCGCATTGGTATGTGCCATACACGGCGGTGACAGCCATGCAGTCGCCGCGAACCATTCACGACTTCGGTGGCTTTCCTCGCGAGCTGTTCGAGTTCCAGTATCCCGCGCCGGGCAGTCCCGAGATTGCTGCTGAAGTGGGTGAGCTGCTGGGTTCGGCGGTGACGCTCGACGAGTCGTGGGGGTTGGATCATGGCGCATGGAGCGTGCTGTGCCACTGCTATCCCGATGCCGATGTGCCCGTCGTGCAACTCAGCATCGACGAGACGTTGACGGCGCAAGACCACTATCGACTCGGCCGTTCGCTCGCGCCGCTACGAGAGCAGGGCATTCTCATCGTGGGCAGCGGCAACCTCGTCCACAACCTGCACACGTATGGCTGGGGCCGACGAGTGATGGAGCCGTACGATTGGGCGGTGCGCTTCGAACAACAGGCTCGCGAGTGGATGCTCGCAGGCGATCATGATCCACTGATCAACTATGAGCAGTTGGGTAAGGATGCAGCGCTCTCGGCGCCGACCCCGGATCACTATCTGCCGTTGTTATATGTATTAGGGGCACAGCTGCCCGGCGACCAGGTGACTTTCCCGATCGAGGGCGTCGACGGCGGGTCGATTTCGATGCTGACAGTGCAATTGGGCTGAGCGCAAAAAAGACAGCCCGTGCGGCAAAAACACAGCGGGCTGTCCGGTGCAGGAAAACTCGGCTCCACTGGAAGGAGTCGAATGTGCCGGGTGACGCTATCTAAAAATTAGCCACCACCCTGACGTTCCTGCAACTTCGCGGCGACGCGCTCGCGCACGTCAGCATTGGCCGTCATCGTTTCCACGATCTGATTGAACTCATCGACCTTCAGGCCGGACTTCTCGACCGCGGCGATCATGTCCGACTCGGCTTTCGCCTTGACCTGATCGGCCTGCGCCGGCTCCTTCGCCGTCTGCAGGTCATTCGCAGCCTTTTCCTGAATCGTCTGCACCGCAACGTATGCATCCGCAAACTGCTCGATCTTTTGATCGCTGATGTTGGCGGACGCGGCGGAACTCGGTGCCGGTGCCTGGTTCATCGGCGGTGCGGGCTCTTGTGCCTGCGCCCATGCCGCGGGGGCTGCAACGGCGCTCGCAGCGAACAGCGCGGTGTAAAGAAGGGTGGAACGTACACTCATGAGGATCTCCTCGTCTTGCGGCAATCTCAGTGTTGTGAATACCGCTAGCGCTGACGAGGTTCCGCGCGCAAAAACATTTTGTAAATTGCTGTCGTCATGAGCCGACGCGTGTGGTCGGCTGGCGGACGTCACACTCCGCAGACATCAGGTGTTCTTCACCATCGACATCACCTGCGCGGCATCGAGCCCACTGGCCTTGTGCTGAATCTCCGACGCGTACTGCCCTTGTAATTGCTTCGCCTGACCAAGCAATGATTGATAGGTTTGTTGAATCAGTGCGGTGCTCATCTGCCGGCCGCCGGAGTAATAGCGCTTCGCCAGCTGACCGAGCGCATAGGTCGTTGCAAACGAAAATGCGGCACCCGCAGTAGCGCGGCCGAGTCCACGACCCAGTCCGCCAGCGACACTGCCGAGCAGGCCACCGAGCAGCTTGCGGCCAATCTGCTCGACGTATTGCGATGTCAGCCCGACGCCGGCGGTCGCGAGAAATTCACGAATGTGACCTTTGTCGAGCTGGAAGCCGTAGGCCTGGCCGATGCGATACACCATTTTGATCTGCAACGGAATGATGGCCATCGTGGCGAGCGACTGCGGCAACAGCTCGATGGCGCCATTCACTATCGAGTGATTGAGGATGTACTTATCCAGTTCGGCATCGGACAGGGTTGCCTGCGTGTTGCTCAGTGGCGCGTCTGCAAGCGCGGCCGCGTCTTTCTCGACGAGCACTGCTTGCTGGGTGTCCAGGCCCAGTACGCCGCGCAGCTCCTGCAAGAACTTCTGCTCGGCAGGGTTGGTGGCCGCGTCGGCGTCACACACGCACACCGCCATTTCATAGGCGAGCTGACGATGTGACGGATCGGTGAGCACGGCCGCGGCCTGCGCAGCGTTCACTCGCTTGAGCAGCACATTCTGATACAGCTGTGACATTTGTGGCGCGTTGGGCTCGCCGGTCAATGACTCGGCGATGCGCTTGATCTCCTCACGCTCGCGCTCGTCTTTGGCGCCGTCGGCAAACGCCGCAAGCAGGGCGATAGTCAGGACGGCTTCTTGCTCGCGTGCATTCATCGCTACACCTGTCTAGGGCCTGTTAACACTCATTGGATGGGCTGCGTTGTGCCTCCAATCGCCTGCAGCAAGGCGCAAAGCGCAGCCCGTATGTCGATACGGGCAAGCTTTGTAACGTAGCGGCAGGCGATTCGAGGCGCAACCCATATAATGAATAAATATCCTTAGATGGGACGAGCTATTGCGGTTCAGGACGTCGTTGCTCCTCCCTTGTGTGCAGAGAGCACACGGCGGTCGTCCCGCCTAGCCCTGAACCGCAATAGCTCGTCGCAGCCCATCCAATGAGTGTTAACAGGCCCTGGTTCAGCGCTCCGTTACTTCTTTGCCGGAGCGCGCTGTTGACTCAAAGCCACGCCACCCAGGATCAGCGCGCCGGCGACGGCCATGCTGAGGGTGAGCGGCTCGCTCAGGAATACCCACGCCCAGATTACGCCGAACAACGGCACCAGATAAGTCACCGTCGAGGTGCGGGGCGCACCGATGCGATACAACAGCCTGTAATAGAGGAAATACGCCAGGCCGGTGCACAGCACCCCGAGCATGATTGCAGAAAGCCAGGAAAGTGCGGGCACGGGCGCGCTCGGCCAGGTCGAGAAAGCCAGCGGTGCGACCACGATGGCTGCACACATTACCGTGCCTGCCGCCACGGCGCTTGGCGGCAGATCGTGCAAATAGCGCTTGGTGAAATTCCCACCGAAGCCATAGAGGACGGACGCCAAGACGCCAGCGAGCGCTGCCGGCAGTACGCTGCCTCCGGAGGTCTTGCCGCTCGCAAGCACGGCGACACCGATGAAGCCGAGAAGCAAGCCGATCGCGCTACGCTTGCTGATCTTCTCGCCGAACAACAGGAACGCGACGATGCTCGTAAACATCACGACCGTCGCGTTACTGATGGCGACCACGCCAGCCGGCGCGCGTTGCGCGGCCCATGCAAACAGAACGAACGGTGCGGCGGAATTGACGATGCCGAGGCCGAGGAAGCGCCACCAGTGCGATGGCTTGATCTGATCTTTTACTCGCAACAGGAATGGCAGCAGGATGAGCGCGCCCAGCGCCAGACGCATTTCGACGAGCGCGAACGCGCCGAAATCCTTCGCGGCGATACGCATGAACAGAAACGAGCTGCCCCACACTGCGCCCAGCAGCAACAACTCCGCCGGTGTCAGCCAGGTAGCAGTGGCAATGGGAGCGGCTGCGGCCGCTGACCGCAGTGAAGTGGGTTCAGAGCTGGACATGAAGTGGACCAGGAAAGTTGGCGGCGCGCCTTCATTGACGGCCCCAGGCGCGCGACAGAAATATCATTTGCGACCTGCGCTGTCACTGTGTTTGCCCGATATCGGGACGCACTGCGCTGGTGGAATACCTTTAGTTGATGGAGCGGCAGGCATCGATAACCCTGATCTAACGATGCTGCTCATCAGCGGTAGCCTTTGGCTTGTAGCGAGAACAGGTGTGCGTAGTGGCCGTTCAACTCCATCAGCGCGTCATGGCTGCCGCGCTCGATGATGCGGCCGTTCTCGATCACTACGATCTGATCCGCCATGCGCACGGTGGAAAAGCGATGCGAGATCAGGATCGCGATCCGGCCGCGGGTCAGTGTCCGAAAATGCTCGAAGATGGTCGCTTCGGCGCTTGCATCCATTGCCGACGTAGGCTCATCCAGCACCAGGATGTCGGCACGCGAGCGCATGAAGGCGCGTGATAGAGCGATCTTCTGCCATTGCCCGCCCGACAGCTCGCGGCCGTCGTTGAACCATTTGCCCAATGGGGTGCGATAGCCGGCCGGCAACGCTTCAACGATGGGGGCCGCCATACCTTTCTCGCCCGCGTCACGCCAGCGCTCTTCGTCTTCGAAATGGCGCACGTCGCCGGCTCCGATGTTCTCGCCGAGTAGCAGCTGATAACGAGTGAAGTCCTGGAAGATGACGCCAATGCGATCGCGCAGCGCGGCTTCGTCCCACTCGCGCAGGTCCTGGCCATCGAGCAGGATGCGGCCGGAGTTCGGCTCATACAAACGAGTGAGCAGCTTGATCAGCGTCGTCTTGCCCGAGCCGTTCTCGCCGACCAGCGCGAGCGATTCGCCGGGGCGGATGTGCAGATCGATCTCGACCAGCGTCGGCTGTTCGGCGCCGGGATACGTGAAGCTCACTTTCTCGAAACGAATGCCGTCGTCCGGCTGCGGGCCATGCACGGCCGCGCCTTTGTCATTGTTCACCGGCGTTTCGAGATAGTCGTACAGCGTCGACAGGTACAAATTGTCTTCGTACATGCCGCCGACCGCGGACAGGATCGCCGACACCGCCGACTGGCCCTGTCGGAACAGCATCAGATACATCGTCATCTGACCCAGCGTGATGCGTGTGGCGATGGCGGAGAGCGCGATCCATGCGTATGCGCCATATAACGTTCCGGTCGCAATCAGGCCCAGGAAAAAGCCCCACGTGTCGCGACGAATCGTGAGATTGCGATCCTCGTGATAGAGCTTGTTGAAAATGTTCCGGTAGCGCTCCAGGAACAAGGGGCCCAGGCCGAACAGCTTCACCTCTTTGGCGTGATCCTCGCGAGCCAGCACGGTTTCCAGATACAACTGCATGCGTGTTTCGGGCGAGCGCCACAGGAACAGGCGGAATTTGTCGCCGGAGAACTTGGCCTCCGCCAGGAACGCGGGCAGGCCGGCGAGGATCAGCAGCACCACGGCCCAGGGCGAGAAGTGCAGCAGCAAGGAGCCGAAGCTCAAGAGCGAGACTGCGTTCTGTAGCAGACCGAACGTGCGCGTGACCAATGACAGCGGACGGCTCGACGCTTCGCGTCGCGCGCGGGTGAGCTTGTCGTAGAAATCGGAGTTCTCGAAATGCGACAGGTCGAGCGTCAACGCTTTTTCGAGGATCATGACGTTGACGCGCTGGCCGAGCTGAGCGCGTAACAGCGATTGACACAGATTCAGGCCGCGCTGTGCACCGGCGATGGCGGCAACCAGCACACCTTCGCCTGCCACCAGCCACAACGCATGTTGGGTCAATGCTTCGCGGGTGTCGGCTGAAGCCTGAATGGAAGCCACTACGGCGTCGACGATCAGCGCGCCAACGTAAGCGACTGCAGCGGGCAACGCGCCCGCAATCAAAGTCAGCAGCCCGAACGCGATTGTGAGCGGACGGCTGGTGGTCCACACGAGCTCCAGCGCGCGTGTGCTATAGGCAAATACGCCAGCGAAACCTCGCGCCAGTTCAGGTTTGGCATTGGCAGGGCGACGCAACGAGCTCATGCGCACTTCATCGTCGATTGCTTTGTCATTTGCAGCAGCACAGAATCTCCAACATCACATTCATTTATCCGAGAGATAGCTATCTCATGAGCAACCCCGGGGACAAGCGCTTCCAGGCGCCTGGCAAGGACACCAGCGAACCCGCCGAGGACTCACAGGCCGACAAGCGCTCCGGACGAATCTCCTATGATGAGCGCGGCAATTCAGTCTGGGAATGGCAACTCGAGACCGGCGTCTACAGCCGCGACATCAGCACGCAGCGCCTGAAGAAGCTCGATCTGAACGACCTGTCCATTGCCGACACCGCCATCAATCGGCGTCCGCCCGGGCTCGGCGGCAGTAATCCTTACGACAATTCCTCGACACCCCGCGGCAACGTTGACAGCAATCCCTACAATAGTGGCGGGCGCGCGCCACTCAAGCCCGCCGATCCCAAGCGTAAGCCGACCGACCTGAAGAAGCTGCAGGAGTGGATGGAGCTGCGCAAACGCGTCGAGCAGAGCAAGCGCGACGACGAATAGAGCGCACAAAAAGAATGCCCCCTGCCCGGCGCAGAGTGCATCTGGCTGAACGGAGGCGCCCCATCGAGCGCTGGCGCGCTCAGCTCGAGGCTGGTTACTTCGGCGCGTAAATCTGATCGAACACGCCGCCGTCGGCGAAGTGCACCTTTTGCGCCTGGGCCCAGCCGCCAAACTCCTGAATGGTCACCAGGTTCAGTTTCGGGAAAGTCTTCTCGTATCTGGCCGCCACCGCCGCATCGACCGGCCGATAGAAATTCCTGGCGATGATTTCCTGGCCTTCCGGGCTGTAAAGGTACTTCAAGTACTCGGTTGCCACCTCGCGCGTGCCCCGGCGCAGCACCACCTTGTCGACCACCGTCACCGGCGGCTCGGCCAGAATGCTCAAGCTCGGCACCACGATCTGCACCTTGTCCGGGCCCAACTCCTTGATGGACAGGAATGCCTCGTTTTCCCACGCCAGCAGTACGTCACCGATGCCGCGCTGGACGAACGTCGTCGTCGAGCCTCGCGCGCCGGTATCGAGCACGGGCACGTGGCTGTACAGCTTTTTCGTGAATTCCTTCGCCGAGGCTTCGGTGCCCCCGGGTTGCTTCAAGGCCCAGGCCCAGGCTGCGAGATAGTTCCAGCGCGCGCCGCCCGACGTCTTCGGGTTCGGCGTAATGACCTGCACGCCTGGCTTGATCAAGTCGCCCCAGTCTTTGATGCCTTTGGGATTGCCTTTGCGCACCAGGAACACGATGGTCGAGGTGTAAGGCGATGAGTTGTGCGGCAGACGCGATTGCCAGTTGACCGGCAGCAGCTTGCCGGTCGTCGCGATGGCGTCGATGTCGCCAGCCAGCGCCAATGTCACAACGTCGGCCGGCAGCCCGTCGATGACGGTGCGCGCCTGTTTGCCCGAGCCGCCGTGCGATTGTTTGATCGTGACTTTGTCGCCGGTCCTTTTCTGCCAGTACGCGGAGAACGCCTTGTTGTAGCTCTCGTACAGCTCGCGGGTCGGATCATAAGAAACATTCAGCAGAGTCACGTCGGCAGCCTGCGCCACCGTACCGCTCAGCGCGACGCCGGCGAGCGCGATGCCCGCCCACCTGCGCCATGAAACAAGCTTGGAACCCATGGTCGTTGTCTCCAGTAGTAAGTGAATGAGAAGGATTAAAAGCCGAGCGCGAAACGGGTGAACAACGCTTTCTCGTCGGGGCGATCGCCGGTGGCAGCGCCGCCGTCGAAATGAGTGACGTCGTAGCCGAGTGACCACTTGTAGTTCTGGGTCAGATACCAGTTCACGCCTATGCCCCAGGCGCTGGCTTTGCTGGCGGCGGTGGCGATGTTGGCGAATGAGTTGGCGCCGCCGACGAAGGCGTCATCGTCGATGTCGAGCTGGTGATAGCGCGCGACCAGTTCAAGCGCGCCCCACGTGCCTTTGCTCGGATCGAAAATCGACTGCGGGGTGTAGCCACGGAACGATTCAGCCTCGCCCGTCACGAACCACGCGAGCTGCACTTGCCAGGCGGTGTCGTCGAGTCTGTCACGACGCAGTCCCGCGGTCGGCGTGAGTCGCGACACCTCTTGAGAAACTGTCACGTACTCGCCCAGCACGCTGAAGCTGCCGATCGAGTAGTAGGCTTGCGGCGTCCAACGCAGACGCTCGCCGTCGGCGATCGTGCCATTCACAGCGGGCGTCGTGCCGCTCGCCGCAGTCGTGCCGCGATAGCTGAAGAATATTTGCTGGCCAGGCGTGCGATAGCTGGGCAGAAGTGTCGTGGTCGTGTCGCCCGTCGTATTCACATACGTGCCTGCGATGCCAAAGCCGAGACCGCGCAGCGCGAAGTTGTCCGAGTTCAGGAAGGGCTGGAAAAATACGCGTGCCGCCCAGTCGCCCCTGGTGTCGTTCTCTACATCAGGTGTCGGCGTGTTGTTGTCGCTGCTGCTGCCGTCGCTGACGCCATTGAAATACCCGACCGAGTAGTTCACCACGCCGCCGGCGAGGTCGCCGCCCAGTTGCAGACCCAGATCGCGATTGGGCACGAGGTCGGTGGGCAGGCCGCGCTCGATGAAACGCAGATCGGTGGCCGACATGAGGCGCTCCAGACCTACGGGCACTTTGAATTTGCCTGCGGTCACGACGGCCCATGGCTGCAAACGGGCGGCGAGGAATGCATCGAGGATGATCGTGCGACCGCCGCCGAAGTCCGGCGTGAAGCGAAAGTCATAAATGTTGTTGAGCGTGCCTTCGAACGTGGGACGCACGCGACGCAGAATCCAGGTGTTGGCGGTCGCAGGCGTGAAGTCGTCCAGGAAGTAACGGCCATCGAAGTGCAGCACGCCCCGAAAGCGCAAGACGTTGGCGCCGTCGGCGGATTGAATACGGAAGCCTTGCTGAGGCGAGGCGCGCACGATCGGCGTCATGGGGACTGCAGCTGCGGTCGCTGCCTCACTCAATTCGAGCTTGCGCTCGAGGATTCGAATCCTCTGTTCCTGCGCTTCGAGCCGTTCGCGCAGGTCGGACAACTCGTCTGCTCGTGGACCGGCGGCGGCCAGGCTCAGCATCAGTCCAATGCTTACAGACAGCAGATTCGATGACATAAAACTGCCCCTGAGGATCGTTGCAATGACACGCTGCCTCAGACGGTCGCCCATACCCATCGAGGAAGGCCATCGTAGGAGCGGGCAGGTGAAGGATCAGTCGGGGGACCGTGACAAACGGGTCGTAAGCCCGGCGGGTAGGTAGATCTTGCGGATCCCGGCAGGTACCCGGGGGCTAAGCGATTGCATACAAGGAAGTTGACTCCCCCTTGGGCGGCCGGTAATACTCACGCGCATGACTCCGACGCTTGCAACGCATCGCTGGTGGTGGCGACCCTCACAGGAGAGGGCCGCTGGAGCTTGTTGGGCGTAACAAACACACACTAGCCAAGCATCCAAAGAACCCATCTCCGCGCACCGATCCGGAGATGGGTTTTTTTATCGCCCCTCGCCGGACCGAAGAGCACGGTTCAACGCCGAGGACAGTTCAGTGCAACCACCCTTCGACATCGCCGCAGACCTGGACACGCCAGTCTCGGCCTATCTGAAGCTCAAGCCGTTCAAGCCGCGCTTTCTGCTGGAAAGCGTCGAGGGCGGCGAGCGGTTGGCGCGGTATTCCTTCATTGGCTTTGGCGATTGTCTGGAAGTCCGCCTCGACGAACGGGGCTTGAGCATCGACGGACGCATCGGTCCGCCCCCACAAACCCAGGCTGAATTGCTGAGTGCACTGCGCAGTGCACTGGCGCGCGCACCGCAGCCCAGCCCGCAGATTCCCGGCGTCCCCTTGCCGGGCGGCCTGGTCGGTGCGGCGAGCTACGACCTAGTGCGGCGCTTCGAGCGCCTCCCGCCGCGAATTTCGCAGACTGAGCCCACCCCCGAAGCACACTACCTCGCGCCTCGATCGCTGCTGGTCTTCGACCATCTCACTCGTGGCGTCGCGCTGTTGCATGCCGGGAGCGATAGTGAGCGCATTGCCCTGCGTCGTGAGGTGGTAAAGGCATTGCGAGGTGCCATTCCCGCCAGCGACAGGAAGATCAAATATTCGCCGGCCGTCGGCAGTCTGACCGAAGAGCAATACATTCAGGGCGTGCATCGAGTGAAGGAATACATCGCCGCCGGCGATGTCTATCAGCTGGTGTTGTCGGTGCGCTTCGCCGGCCTGTGCGATCTGGAGCCGTTCGAAGCGTATCGAGCGCTGCGGCTGCTCAATCCCTCTCCTTATATGTACTTCTGCGAGCTGGGCGATGCGACCATCGTCGGCTCTTCGCCCGAAGCATTGGTGAAATTGTCACGCGGCCGCGGCTCGATGCGTCCCATCGCCGGCACCCGGCCGCGAGGGCGCGATTCGATCGAGGACGCCTTGTTGCAAAAGGAACTGCTCGCCGATCCCAAAGAAAACGCCGAGCACATCATGCTGGTCGACCTGGCTCGCAACGATCTGGGGCGGGTCGCGAAGGCCGGCTCGGTTAATGTGAATCCTTATCGCAGTATCGAGCGCTACAGCCACGTGATGCACATCGTGAGCGGCGTGAACGGTGAGCTCGCTCCCGGCAAAGATGCATTCGATTTGTTTGCTGCCGCGTTTCCCGCCGGCACGCTGGTGGGAGCACCGAAGGTGCGCGCGATGGAAATCATCGATGAGCTGGAGCCCGTCCGACGCGGCTTCTACGGCGGCACGGTCGGCTACTTCGGTCACGGCGGCGACATGGATCATGCGATCACCATCCGCACCATGGTGTTCCGCGGCGACACTTATAGTTTCCAAGCTGGCGCTGGCGTGGTCGCGGACAGCGTCCCGGCGGCTGAATATCAGGAAGTCCTGGCCAAGAGCGCCATCGTGCGTCGTGCGCTCGCAATGGCGGAGGAGGGGCTGTGAGCACTCAAGAAACAGCACGTTTGCTGCTGATCGATAACTACGATTCGTTCACTTACAACCTGGTGCAGGCCTTCATGGTGCTGGGTGCCGACGTGCTCGTGCATCGTAACGACAGCATCACCATCGAGCAGGCGAAATCGCTGAATGCCACGCATCTGTGCATTTCGCCGGGCCCGGGTACGCCGTATGACGCGGGCGTGTCGATGCGCATGATCGAGGCGTTCGCCGGCGAAGTGCCGATCTTCGGCGTGTGTCTCGGCCACCAATCGTTGGTGGAAGTCTTCGGCGGTAAAGTCGTGCGCGCCGGTCGTCTCATGCACGGCAAGACTTCCCTCGTGCATCACGACGGCAAGAGCATCCTGCAGAACATGCCCGAGCCGTTCGAAGCGGGCCGTTATCACTCGCTGATCGCGCAGCCCGACACGCTGCCCGAGGTGCTCCAAGTGACGGCGCGCACCGATGAAGGCGAGATCATGGGCGTGCGGCACAGAACGCTCAACATCGAAGGCGTGCAGTTCCATCCCGAAAGCGTGCTGACCCCGCAAGGACCGGTGCTGATGGGCAACTTCCTGCAGCAGCGTTCCGGCAAGCGAGCGGCATGATCATGCGCCAGACGCTCGAACGATTGCTCGATGGCGACAACCTGAGCGAGCAGGAAGCTTCGGAGCTGCTCATCGCACTAACGGATCCGACGCTTCCTCCGGCTATGGGCGGCGCGGTCCTCGCGGCGCTGCGAGCCAAGGGCGTTACGGCGGATGAAGTGCGCGGTTTCGCCAAGAGCATGCGTAAGCTCGCGCGTCGACCGGAATTGCCGCCGGGTGGGCCGCTGGTCGACATGGTCGGTACCGGCGGCGACGGTTCGGGAAGTTTCAATCTATCCACGGGTGCGGCGTTGCTGGTCGCATCGATGGGCATTCGCGTCGCGAAGCACGGCACGAGCTCTGTTTCCAGTCGCAGCGGCAGCGCCGATGTCATTCGCGCGCTCGGTTTGAGCTTGCCGCTCGATGAGCGAGTGTCGGGCGAGTGTCTCGACGCCACTGGCTTCACATTCTTCTTTGCGCCTCACTATCACCCCGCGATGAAAGCCGTGATGCCGATCCGGCAGGCGCTCGGCGTGCGCACGGTGTTCAACATCCTGGGACCGCTGTCGAATCCGGCCGAGCCGGAGTTTCACTTGATCGGCGCATACGACGTCGACATCGCCGAGCTGATGGCCGAAACCATGGCGGGCATGCCGCTGCAGCGCGCTTACGTCGTGCACGGCGCGTCGGGGTGGGACGAGGCCACGCCGATCGGTCCTTTCACCGTGTTCGATGTCACGCCCGGCAGGGTTGTGCGTGCGACGCGCAGCGCCGAGGAATTCATGCTGCCCCAGTGCAGTGCCGAGGAGTTGAAGGGCGGCGATGCGGCCTACAACGCCGAGCATCTGCGCGCCGTTCTGGAAGGCCGGGAACAGGGTGCCCATCGCAACGCGTTGATCTTGCAAGCCGCCCTGGTGCTCGAATTGCTCGGCAAAGCCGCTTCGGCGCAGGATGCGGCGCACATGGCACAGGATGCCATCGAGAGCGGCGCCGGGCGGCGTCTGCTGGAAAAATTGACGGCTTTCGGCCACAAGCAATCGGCCGCGGGCCAGGGGCGCTGAACATGTCCGGGCTGCTGACTCAAATGACTCAATCGAGCCTTGCACGGCTCGAAGAAGCGCGTGCGCGCGAATCCGAAAAGGCGTTGTGGGCGCGAGCCTCCGACATGCCTGCGGCGCCGCCACTGCGGCTGTCGCCGGAGGGCTTCGATGTCATTGCCGAATGCAAGCTGCATTCGCCCTCGGCCGGCGATCTGTCCGCCAATACCAGCGACGTGGAAAGTCGCGTCACCGAATATGCATGCGGTGGTGCAATGGCGGTGTCGGTGCTCACCGAGCCGCTGCGCTTCGGCGGTCAGCTCGAACATCTGACGCGTGCCGCGCGCGTGCTCGCACCTTACAACGTGCCGGTGATGCGCAAAGATTTCCTCGTCGATCCTTATCAGGTGATGGAAGGGCGTGCGGCGGGTGCAGGCGGTGTGCTCGTGATCGTGCGCATGCTCGACAAGAGCCGCATCACGGCACTGCTCGACTGTGCGTGCATGTTGAAGATGTTCGTTCTGCTCGAAGCGTTCGATGCCGCCGATCTGCAGATCGCGCGCGAAGTGCTGGCGCTGCGAAGAAGTCACGACGAGCAGATCCTGGTCGGGCTCAACTGCCGCGATCTCGACAAGCTCACCGTCGAGTTGTCGCGCTTGTCCGAGCTGGCCGACAGCATGCCGCCGGGCTTTGCGCCGGTTGCCGAGAGCGGCGTGAACACGCTCGATGACGTAACTACCATCGTCGGTCTTGGCTATCGTGTCGCGCTGATCGGCACGACACTGATGAATTCGCCGAAGCCGCGCGAGCTGCTGGGCAAGATGCTCGCCACCGGTCGTCAGACCGCGATGAGCATGGCCACTCGCAAGCTGCGCATCGCGAAGGGCGAAGTGCGCGAAGAATGATGTGGGTCAAGGTTTGTGGACTGACGACCGCGGATGCCGTTGCGGCTGCAGTCGATGCCGGAGTGAATGCAGTCGGCTTCGTGTTTGCGGAGTCGAGGCGCAGGGTTACTGCTCGACAAGCGGCTGAACTGGCGCGCGATGTGCCTCGTGACATCTTGCGTGTCGCAGTGATGTTGCATCCATCGCAGGTCGAACTCGATGAAGTCTGGTCGCAGTTCCGGCCCGATGTATTACAGACCGACGTCGACGATCTCGCGACATTGCAGGTGCCCGCTGAGTTGCAGGTAACACCGGTCTTTCGCGCCGGCCGCAAGCTGCCGGCGACGTTACCGACGCGGCTGCTGTTCGAAGGCCCAGTCAGCGGCACGGGCGAGACGACGGATTGGTCGGCCGCTGCCAGCCTCGCTGCACGTACGCAGCTGATATTGGCCGGCGGGCTGAATCCGTCGAACGTTGCTGACGCGATCGCGGTCGCAAGGCCGTTTGGCGTCGATGTGAGCAGCGGCGTCGAAGCGCGGCCCGGGGTGAAGGATTCGCAGAAGATTTATGACTTTGTCCGAAACGCACGTGCGGCGGACAACGGAGCAATGAAATGAAACATTCCTTGAGCAAGAGCGAGCAGCAGGCGCTGATTGCCAATGTCCAGCAGGACGCCTATCCCGACGAGCGCGGCCGCTTCGGGCCCTTCGGCGGCCGTTACATTCCAGAAACCCTGGTGCCGGCGCTGGATCGCCTGCAGGTCGGTGTCGATCGCTATTTGCGCGATCCGGAGTTCCTGCGCGAGTTTCACGACGAGCTGCATAACTGGGTTGGTCGTGCCACACCGCTGACTTTCGCGCGGACGCTGTCGGAGAAGTGGGGCGCGGAGATCTGGTTGAAGCGCGAGGATCTCGCGCACACCGGCGCTCACAAGATCAACAATTCCATCGGCCAGGTGCTGCTGGCGAAAAAGCTCGGTGCGAAGCGAGTGATTGCCGAGACGGGGGCGGGTCAGCACGGTGTGGCTTCGGCCGCGGCGTGTGCACGCCTGGGCATGCCCTGCACGGTGTATATGGGCTCGGTCGATATGGAGCGCCAGGCGCCGAACGTGGGCCGCATGAAGCTGCTCGGCGCCACCGTCGTTCCCGTTACCAGCGGCGATAAAACATTGCGCGCGGCGGTCGACGAAGCATTGCGTGACTGGGTATCCGATCCAAACGGCACGTATTACTGCTTAGGCTCGGCGATCGGCCCGCATCCTTATCCATACATCGTGCGCGAGCTGCAGTCGGTCATTGGCCGCGAAGCGCGCGTGCAGATTCTCGAGCGCACGGGCAAGTTGCCTGACCTCGTGGTTGCGTGCGTCGGCGGCGGCTCGAATGCGATCGGAATGTTTCATCCGTTCGTCAAGGACGCAGGCGTGCAGATGCTCGGCCTCGAGGCAGGCGGCAGCGGCTCGGGTCTCGGTCAGAATGCGGCGTCGATCGCGTACGGCACGCCGGGCGTTCTGCAAGGTTGTTTCTCGTTGTTGTTGCAGGATGAGAACGGCCAGATCCAGGAAACGCATTCCGTGTCGGCAGGCCTGGACTATCCCGGCGTCGGCCCCGAGCACGCCTTGCTGGCGAGCATCGATAGGGTGAAGTACGAGGCCGTGAATGACGATGACGCGCTGGCGGCGCTGGCCGAATGTTGTGCGGCCGAAGGCATTCTGCCCGCAATCGAATCGTCGCACGCGCTGGCCGGTGCGAAACGTTACGCCCTCGCCAATCCGGGCAAGCGCATCCTGATCGCGCTCTCGGGTCGCGGCGACAAGGACATGCCGACGCTGCAACGTACTTTGTTGAAGGATGTGCTCTGATGTCTGCTCGTGATTCCGTCAGCACCGCGATTCGCAACCGGCGTGCGACCGGCCAACCGGCGTTGATCGCTTACATCACCGCCGGCTTCCCCAAGCGCGAAGGTTTCATTCAGCAACTGAACGCCGTCGGCGCAGTGGCGGATGTCGTGGAAATCGGTGTGCCGTTCACCGATCCCATGGCCGACGGCACGACCATTCAGCGCTCCAGCCGGGTCGCGCTGGAGCAAGGCGTGTCGTTGCGTTGGATTCTGCAAGAGCTGACGCGAGCCGAAGTGAAGCCGCAGTCGCCATTGTTGCTGATGAGCTACCTGAATCCGTTGCTGGCGTATGGCATCGACAAACTGCCCGAGGATGCCGCTCGCGCCGGCATCGCAGGATTCATCGTCCCCGATCTGCCGTTCGAAGAAAGTCACGAGCTGCGCAATGCTCTGGAGGCGCGCGGTCTTGCGCTCGTTCAGTTTGTCACGCCGGTGACGCCGACCGAGCGCATGCAGATGCTCTGCGAAGGCAGCAGCGGCTTCATTTATGCAGTGACCATGACCGGTACCACCGGCAAGAACGTGGCAGTGCCCGAGGAAGTGCTGGAGTACTTCGGTCGCGTCAAGAAAGTCTCGCCGGTGCCGGTGTGCGCAGGCTTCGGCATTCGCAGTCGCGAGCAAGTGCAGCGACTGGCGCCGTACATCGACGGCGCGATCGTCGGCTCGGCACTCGTGGAAGTGTTGGAGCGCGGTGAGGATCCAGCGAAATTCCTGCGCTCACTGCGCGAGTGAGTGGGTCGCGAGCGCGATTGTCGTGCGCGCGCGACGGTAAATATTTCCGATTGATGAATGCGCCGCTACATCTGCGTGATGGGGCGGCGCGGCTGGTCCATCGTTCACTTGCGTTGCAGGCGCGAGTTTGGGAACAATCCGCGGAAACTGATTCCGGCGGGGAGTGATGGCATCGAAGTCTCCAGGATTTTTCGCGTCGCTGTTCGGGGCAAAGAAGGCCCCGGAGCCGCAGCGTACGCCGAGCCCGACCAATCCGTATCACGCAGTTTCTGTTCTGCCCGGTACCAGTGCGTGTGCCGCGGCCTATCGTTTTTCCGGTCAGCGATTCTTGTCCCGGCAGGCGCCGCGCTTGCCGCTGCCCAGCTGTGATGCCGCGACCTGCGGCTGCCGCTTCAAACACCATAAGGACCGTCGCTCCGGACCGCGACGAAACAGCGATATCGGCATGATGATGGCGGGATATTCGGGACAGGAGCGCCGCCAATCGCGCGGCCGTCGCGCCACCGATAGCTATTAGACTAACGAGTGCTCTGCGGCGAGAACGCCGATAGCCGGCTCTGCGTGCGAAGCATGTCAGCCTCGGTCAGCTCCGGAAGATCAGCCCGCATTCTTTGCAAGAGCGCCTCGAAGGCCGGCGCCGGCACCGCGGGGCTGCAAAAGAATCCTTGGTATTGATCGCAGCCCAGCTCGCGCAGAAAGCTCAGTTGCTCGGCGGTTTCCACGCCTTCGGCGACGACGCGCAGTCGCAAGTTGTGAGCAAGCGAAATGATGGCTTTGACGATGGACGCGTCATCCGGGCTCGACATCAGATCGCGCACGAAGCTGCGATCGATCTTGAGCTTGTCGAGCGGGAAGCGGCGCAGATAGCTCAGGCTGGAGTAACCGGTGCCGAAATCGTCGATGGAAATGTGCACGCCCATGGTGCTCAAGAATTCCAAGGTCGAGGCCGACTTCTCGGCGTCGTCCATGATCGCGCTCTCGGTGAGCTCGAGCTCCAGATAACCGGGCTGCAGCTGCGCTTCACCGAGCGCCGAGCGGATCACTGCAACCAGATCGACATGCCGGAACTGCTTGGCTGAAAGATTCACGGCCACGCGCACTGGCGACATGCCTGAATCGATCCAGGCGCGGATCTGGCGGCAGGACTCGCGCAGCACCCATTCGCCGATCGGCACGATCAGTCCGGTGTCCTCGGCAATCGGAATGAAAACATTCGGCGCCACCAGCCCGCGCGTGGGATGCCGCCAACGCAGCAGCGCTTCTGCGCTACGAATTCGATTGGTGCCGATGTCGACCTTGGGCTGATAGTGCAGCTCCAGCTGACCCAGCTCGACCGCCCGACGCAGATCGTTTTCCAACGTAAGACGCTCGTCGGCGGCGTTCGACATTTCCAGCGCATAGAAACGATAGCTGCCACGAGTGGCCGCCTTCGCACAGCGCAAGGCCATCTCTGCCCGACGCAGCAGCACGTCGAACGTGTCGCCATCGAGCGGATACATGCTGACGCCGATGGTCAGCGAGGTATGGATATCGAACGAGGCGATCACGAACGGCTCGCGCACCGTTTCGTTGATTCTGTTCACCAGCGCCTCGGCTTCGCGCGGGCCTTTCAGCCCGCGAGCGATGATGGTGAATTCGTCACCTGCCAGTCTCGCCAGCACGTTCGCATAGCCGAGCACGGAGCGCAGGCGCTGTGACAATGCGAGCAGCAGCTCATCGCCGGCCTGATGTCCGAGCGAGTCGTTGATCGGTTTGAGACGATCGACGTTCAGCACGATGAGCGCGAATTCGGTGCCGCTGTTTTGCGCGT
This sequence comes from Steroidobacter cummioxidans, assembly GCF_003104955.1. NCBI lineage: Bacteria > Pseudomonadati > Pseudomonadota > Gammaproteobacteria > Steroidobacterales > Steroidobacteraceae > Steroidobacter > Steroidobacter cummioxidans. The sequence goes on from NZ_LSRW01000004.1 coordinate 79,593, forward strand.
CGAGCATGGCCTGGGCGGCAACGGAGGCGGCGGTGCTCCGGGTGGGCAGGCCGGTCAGGTAATCGGCGCCATTGCGACGGCGCAGGACGCGCTCGCGGTGCAGCTGGATCGCGAGCCAGGTGGCGACGGCCGTTGGCGCCAGGAGGATCGCGAGCAGCGGCAGATACGCCCACCAGTATTGAAGAGTCCCTTGCATGTAAACAAACAGCTGTCGTGCCCTGGCCGGGGGAACATCTGTTGAACATATCGGGCCCTGGCCACCCGGCTTGAGCGCCAGTGCTCCAAAGAACACTGACACGCACGATACATGTCCCGAAGTGTGCGCTGCTTCGCACGATTCGTCGTTTCGATTAACGTAATGCAACCTCGGCTAGAATCGGGCCATGCGCTCCATCTGTGTGTTCTGCGGCTCCAGCCCCGGTAACCGGCCCGAGTATGTAGGCCTGGCCCGGGACGCCGGTCGCCTGATCGCCGAACGGCAGCTCACCCTGATCTACGGCGGCGGCAAAGTCGGGCTGATGGGCGCCCTGGCGGATGCCGCGCTGGCCGCGGGCGGGCGGGTCATCGGCATCATTCCTCAGATGCTGCTGGAACGCGAAGTCGCTCACCGCGGCCTGACCGACCTGCGCATCGTCAGCACCCTGTCCGAGCGCAAGTTCATGATGGGGGTGCTGTCCGACGCGTTCCTGAGCCTGCCGGGCGGCATCGGCACCCTGGATGAGCTGTTCGAGGCCTGGAGCTGGGCGCAGCTGGGATTGCACAAGAAGCCGAGCGGCCTGCTCAATTTCCAGGGCTATTACGATCACCTCGTCCAATTCCTGGACCTGACCCTGTCCGAGGGCTTCCAGCGGCCCGAGCATCGGGCGGCGCTGCAGGTCGGGACCGAAGTCGGGCCGCTGCTGGATCAGCTAATAGCTGCTTCCCAAAGCACTGCCCCCAAGTAACTCTGCTGCCGCGTCTCACCTTGACACTGGTGCCCTCGGCCTGCAGCCTTCGGCCCGCTATCCGTAGGGCCGAAGGCCCACCGACCCCAAGAGGATTCCATGCTCCGAACCATGCTCCAGGCCAAGCTGCACCGGGTGCGCGTGACCCAGGCCGATCTCGATTACGAAGGCTCGTGCGGCATCGATGAGGCGCTGCTGGAGGCGTCCGGGCTACGGGAAAATCAGTACATCGAGCTATATAACGTCAACAACGGCGAGCGCTTCTCGACCTATATCATTACGGCGCCGCGGGGCTCGGGTGCGATTTCTTTGAATGGCGCCGCAGCGCGCAAGGCGATGGTCGGCGACCTGCTGATCATTTGCGCCTACTCGCAATATTCGGAAGCCGAGCTCGAGCAGCACGAGCCGGTGGTGGTGCTGGTGGACGAGCAGAATCGTCCGCGAGTGAAGTCGCTGCGCGCGGCGTCTTGAGAGCGCCGCAGCCATGGAGTTGATCACCTGGTTCATCGACTTCGTCCTGCACCTCGATAAGCACCTCATCGAGCTGATCGCCGATTATCACTACTGGATCTACGCGATCCTGTTCGTGATCATTTTCTGCGAGACCGGCGTGGTGGTGACGCCGATTCTGCCGGGCGACTCATTGCTGTTTGCACTCGGTGCCCTAGCGGCAGTGGATACCACGGGCACGCTCAACGCGCCGGCGTTGTGGGCGCTATTGATGGTGGCGGCGTGGCTGGGCGATGCGGTCAACTTCCGCATCGGGCGAGCCGTCGGGCCGCGAGCATTCAGCGGCACCATTCCGTGGTTGAAAAAGGAATATTTGGATCGAACGCACGCGTTCTACGAGAAGTACGGCGGCAAGACCATCGTGCTGGCGCGCTTCGTGCCGATCGTGCGTACGTTTGCTCCGTTCGTTGCCGGCGTAGGCGACATGAATCGAGCGAAGTTCTTCACCTACAACCTGCTGGGCGGGTTCCTGTGGGTGTCGATCTTCATCTGGGGCGGCTACCTGTTCGGCAACGTGCCCCTGATCAAGGAGAACTTCGGCATCGTCACCATCGCGATCATCGTGATCTCGGTGATGCCGGTGGTGTGGGAACTGATGCGCGGCGGACGCAAGCCCGCCGGCGCGTAGTTATTTGCGCAGGGTGAGCAAGCCGACGATGCTTGCTCCGAGCAGGGTGTAGCCGAGCCAGTCTGGGCCGGCTCCCGTGGCGATCAGGATGATGCCGCTCAGTGCTCCGATGGCCGTCACTATCGTCACGTCGCGACGGCGGCCATCTTCTCTGATCGTCTGTTTCAGACGCTCGATTTCCGTCGTCTCGATCGGCACGCTGAAGCGCCCGTCCGACATGCGTTGAATCGCGTTCTCCACCAGCGGAGGCAATTGATGTAACGCCTGCAGCATGTCCGGCAGCTGCTTGCGCACATCGCGCGCCAGCGCTCGCACGCTCCAGCGTTCCGCCATCCACTGACGGAGCAGAGGCTGCGCCGTCTTCCACAAATCCAGATCCGGATACAGCTGCCGGCCGACGCCTTCGATCTGCAGCAGCGTTTTCTGGATCAGCATCAGCTGCGGCTGCAGTTGGGCGTCGAAGCGTTGGGCTGCTTCGAACAGGCTGATCAGCACCTGACCGAAAGAAATCTCCCGCAACGGCTTGTTGGCAATCGGCTCGCACACCGTGCGCACCGCCGATTCCAGCTCGTCGACCCGAACATGCGCCGGAATCCAGCCCGAATCGATATGCAGCTGCGCGATCCGGCGGTAGTCGTGCTCGAAGAACGCCAGGAAATTCTCGGCTAGATAATGCTGATCGCGCGGCGCCAGCGTGCCGACGATGCCGAAGTCGACCGCCGCGTATTGCGGCTGCTCGGGATTGTCCAGCAACACGAAGATGTTGCCCGGATGCATGTCGGCATGGAAAAAGTTGTGGCGGAACGCCTGCGTGAAAAAGATCTCTACGCCGTTCTCAGCCAGGCGCTGAATGTTCGCGCCACGACGCTGCAGCTCAGCGACGTCGTTTATCAACACGCCCTGCAGGCGCTCCATCACCATGACGTTGCTGCGTGTGTAATCCCAATACACCTCGGGCACATACAACATCCGGGAGTTCGCGAAGTTACGTTTGAGCTGCGTCGCGTTCGCCGCCTCGCGCTTCAGATTCAGCTCATCGATGATGGTCTTCTCGTACTCGCGCACCAGCTCGACGGGGTGCAGTCGGGGCGCATCGCTCCAGTACTTGTTCGCCAGATCAGCGAGCGCGTACATCACTTCAAGATCGCGCTCGATGAGCTTGCGGATGCCGGGTCGCACGATCTTCACGACGACTTCCTTGCCGTCTTTGAGCTGCGCACCGTGCACTTGTGCGATCGTTGCTGCCGCCAGCGGGGCGGCGTCGAAGCGGGCGAACACGTCGCTCACCGGTCGCTCATAGGCAGCTTCGACGATGGCGCGCGCGGCGTCGTTCGAAAACGGCGGCACGCGGTCCTGCAGTTTCTCCAATTCGTCCGCGATGTCTCGCGGCAGCAGGTCGCGACGTGTCGATAGCGTCTGGCCGAACTTCATGAAGATCGGGCCGAGCTCCTCCATCGCCAGGCGCAAGCGTTCGCCGCGCGACAGTGACGCTTTACGCCGGAACCAGGTGTTCGGCGACAGATAGAACGCGAACCGCACCGGCCGGAACAGATGGGTGGCGAGAATGATCTCGTCCAGGCGATGCCGCACCAGGACGCGTTGAATCTGCAGCAGCCGGGAAATGACTCTCAGGCGCATGCGTCAACCGCGCTTGCGTTCGAGCAGTGACAGACGCGCCTCGAGGCGATCGACATCGTCGCGCAGCTTGTCGACGCCATTGATGAATTCATCTGCCTCGGTCCGACTGGGAGCATCGCGCCCTTCTTCTTGGAGATATTCAGAAACATTTTGCGCGAACGTGTCTGTCGCCCGGCGCGCGAACTCAAGAGCTGAGCGAGCCACATTGCCGACTTGATGAGCGGCTACGTCGCCAATGACTCGCGACAACTCTTCTTCCAGATCGGGCCGAGCTTGCTTGAGCAGCTCGCTGAACGTCTGCGCGATCTCGGCGTCGCCGTGAATGTGCACTGACCCTGTTCGCAACGCCGCTTCGGGCGCTGGTCCGGCCATGCGCAGCAGTGACAGCGGCGTGCCCGACAGCGTTGCGTTCGCCGCGCCCTCGTGCTGCGTGTCGAGCGACATTTGCTCGCCGTTCGCTTTGAAATAGATGCTGAGCGGCATGCCTTCGACATGCAGCGCCATCACCTTGGTATCCAGACGGCGGCACAACGCACGCGCCGCCGACGAGGCGGCGATATTTCGATTGAGCAGCGATTCCAGCGGAGTCAGGCGCATGTCAGAAACGATAGCCGCGATGCAGGGCGACGATGCCGCCGGTGAGATTGTGATATTTGCAGTTCTCCAATCCCGCCTCCTGCATCATCTCGATCAACGCCGGTTGCGTGGGGAATTTGCGAATCGACTCGGCGAGGTAGCGATAGCTATCCGCGTCACGCGCGACGACTTTGCCCAGCCACGGCAACACCGAAAACGAATAGGCGTCGTACAGCGGCTTCAATCCCGGCACGACGGGATGTGAGAACTCGAGAATCAACAGCTGGCCACCGGGCTTGAGCACGCGCTTCATGGAGCGCAGCGCCGCGGCCTTGTCAGTGACATTGCGCAGGCCAAAGCCGATGGTCACGCAATCGAAGCTGCTGTCGGGAAAGGGCAGGCGCTCGGCGTTGGCGAGCGAGAACCGAACGTTGTTCACGAAGCCGCGGTCGGTCATCGCGTCGCGGCCTTCCGCCAGCATGGCCGCATTGATGTCGGTCAGGACCACCAGGCCATTGTCACCGACCTGCTTGCACATGCCTGCCGACAGGTCGCCTGTGCCGCCCGCCACATCGAGCGCGCGCTGGCCGGGGCGCAATCCGGTCTGCGACAGCGTGAAACGCTTCCACAGCCGGTGTGTGCCCGCCGACATCAGGTCGTTCATCAGGTCGTAGTTGCTCGCGACCGATTCGAAGACGGCCCGAACCCGTGCCTGTTTTTCCGCGACCGGCACCTGCTGGTAGCCGAAGTCGGTGGTGCCATCCGGGGGCGAGTGGGGAGAGTTGGCGGTCATGGTCGTCGCTGGCTGTGACGACGCATTCTAATCGTTTTTGCGCGAGGGCTGAGCCAGCGCCGGGCCTTATTGGGCCAGATTGTTGGCTTCAGGGCAGCGGGGGCTCTCTTCAGCGAAACGGCGCCGGCTTTTTCGGCAGCACGGTCGGGTAGGCGATGCCCAGTTCCTTCAGCCGGTCCAGGTAGCTCTGCCATTTCTGCGGGCGGTCCCGGCCGAGCTCGTACAGGTAGGACCAGGTGTAGAGGCCGGTGTTGTGGCCGTCGTCGAACACCAGCTTGACGGCGTAGTTGCCCACCGGCTCGACCTGCGTGATGGCGACCTCGTGCTTGCCGAGCTGCAGCTGCTCCTGACCTGGCCCATGGCCGCGCACCTCGGCCGACGGCGAGAAGACACGCAGATACTCGTACGGCAGCTCGAACACCGAGCCGTCGTCGAAGCTCACTTCCAGCAGTCGCGACTTGGTGCGCGATTTGATGTTGGTCGGATGGGGCATGGTCGGGGCGGACCTACAGGATGTAGCGGGTCAGGTCTTCGTCCTTCACCAGCTCGCCGAGGTGCTTGTCGACGTATTCCTGATCGACGGTGACATTGACGCCATTCTTGTCGGCCGCCTCATACGACAGCACTTCGAGCAGCCGTTCCAGCACCGTGTGCAAGCGGCGAGCGCCGATGTTTTCAGTACGCTCGTTCACCTGATGCGCGACCTCGGCGATGCGCCGGACACCGCTCGTGTCGAACTCGAGCGTGACACCTTCGGTAGCCAGCAGCGCCTTGTATTGCGTGCACAGTGAGGCGTCGGGCTCGGTGAGGATGCGGATGAAGTCCTCGACCTTGAGCGCGTCGAGCTCCACCCGAATCGGGAAGCGACCCTGCAGCTCGGGGATCAGATCCGACGGCTTCGACATATGGAACGCGCCGGAGGCGATGAACAGAATATGGTCTGTCTTCACCATGCCGTGCTTCGTGGTAACGGTGCTGCCTTCCACGAGCGGTAGCAGATCGCGCTGCACGCCTTCCCGCGAAACGTCGGCGCCGTGGGTCTCCTGGCGACGAGCGATTTTGTCGATCTCGTCGATGAACACGATGCCGTTCTGCTCCGCGTTCTGTAACGCGCGCATCTTCAGCTCTTCTTCGTTGACCATCTTGGCGGCCTCTTCATCCGTGAGCAGCTTGAATGCTTCACGAACTTTGACCTTGCGCGTCTTGGTGCGAGAGCCGCCCAGATTCGAGAACATGCTCTGCAGTTGCTGAGTGAGATCTTCCATGCCGGCGGGCGCCATGATTTCCACGCCGACTGGCAGCGCGCGAACTTCGATCTCGATCTCGCGATCGTCGAGCTGGCCTTCACGCAACATCTTGCGGAATTTCTGCCGCGTGTCGCCGTCGCGAGGCGTGGGCTCGGGCTCGGGCGTGAAGCCGAGCGATTTCGGTCGAGGCAGCAAAGCGTCGAGCACGCGCTCCTCGGCAGCATCCATGGCGCGATGACGTACCTTCTCCATCTCTTCCTCGCGCGTCATCTTGACTGCGACGTCCATCAGATCCTTGATGATGGAATCGACCTCGCGGCCGACGTAGCCGACCTCGGTGAATTTGGTGGCTTCGACTTTGATGAACGGCGCGCGCGCCAGGCGAGCGAGACGGCGGGCGATCTCAGTCTTGCCGACGCCGGTGGGGCCGATCATCAGAATGTTCTTGGGCGTGATCTCGGCGCGCAGCGCTTCGGTGACCTGCATGCGGCGCCAGCGATTTACGCAAGCGCGAATTAAGCAAACCGCGCGCTTTTGGCCGCGCCCTGACCGAACGATGTGCTTGTCGAGCTCTTGAACGATTTTCTCGGGGAGTCAATGGACATACAAAGTGGAAAAGAAGTTTACTGCAAAACTCTTCGATCGTGAGATTGCGATTGGTGTAGATACAAATGTCGGCGGCAATGTTCAATGCCTTCTCGACGATGGTGCGGGCATCGAGCTCGGTGTTCTGTAACAACGCGCGTGCGGCGGACTGAGCGAATGCGCCGCCGGAGCCGATTGCCATGATATCGTCTTCGGGCTCGATGACGTCGCCGTTGCCCGAAATAATGAACGAGCTCTTGCCATCGGCGACGCACAGCAGGGCTTCCAGTCGCCGCAGGCTGCGATCGCTGCGCCAGTCCTTCGCGAGCTCGATGGCGGCGCGCGTCAAATTGCCGTACTGCTGCAACTTGGCTTCGAAGCGCTCGAACAGCGTGAACGCGTCGGCGGTGCCGCCGGCAAAGCCTGCCAGCACTTTACCGTCGTACAGACGCCGCACTTTGCGGGCGTTGCCCTTCATCACGGTGTTGCCTAACGAAACCTGGCCGTCACCACCGATGCAGACGACACCGTTGCGGCGGACGGACAGGATAGTAGTTGCGTGGGGTGATTCGCTCATGGTGTCTGCTTTTCGCGCCGTCAACTCTTCTTGCGTGCCCGCGGGTGGGCCGCATCGTAGATTTTGGCGAGGTGCTGAAAATCAAGGTGAGTATAAATCTGAGTGGTTGCTATGTTCGCGTGACCCAGCAGCTCCTGCACGCCGCGCAGGTTCTGGCTGGATTCGAGAATGTGCGTGGCGAACGAATGGCGGAACATGTGTGGATGGACGTGCACGCCCAGGCCTTGGTGCTTTGCCCACGCCGCCACTTGTTTCTGCACTGAGCGCGGGCTGATGCGATCGCCGCGCTGACCGACGAACAGCGCGGTATTTCCTACGTCGGCGAGCTTGGTGCGCTCGAGCAGCCAGCGGCTGATGGCTTCGACCGCGTGGCGACCTACGGGCACCACGCGCGTCTTGCTGCCTTTACCGAGCACTCGAACGGTTCGGTCCGCGAGATCGATGTCGGTGAGATCCAGTTCGACCAGTTCGGATAGACGCAGGCCGGAGGAATAAAACAATTCCATGATGGCCTTGTCGCGCACGCCGATTTCTTCGTCGGTGCGGAAGCTCAGCAGGCGAGTCATCTGATCGACATCGATGGTCGCGGGCAAACGTTTCTTCGCCTTGGGTGCCTGCACCTCGATCCCGGGGTTCAGCTTCACCACGCCTTCGCGCAGCAGGAAGTTATAAAAGCTGCGCAGGGCACTCAGGCGGCGCTGGATGGTGCGAGGCGAGGCGCCTTGACGATGCTCGGCAGCGGCGAAGGAACGAACCTGCTGACCGTCGACGTGCGACCAGTCGGTCACGCCGTGCTTGTCGCAGTGAGCGACGAAACGTTTCAGGTCGCGCCGATAGTTGGAATCCGTGTGCGGCGACATGCGCCGCTCCACGGACAGGTGGCTGAAAAACTTTGGCAGCCAGGCGAGGGCGGATTCATCCATCGATCGACGATCCGCGCGGCCACGATCAGGCGACCGCGACGGCCTCGCTCACCAGGTCACCGATGCGCGCCAGGAAGTCGGTGCTCATGGTGGGGTGGAAACGTTGTGCGTCGGGGCTGCCGATCGCCAGCAGGCCAAAGCCGGCTTCGCGGCTGAGCGGAACGAGCGCGGCGGAGCCGATCTCGACGGTGCCGGCGCCGAACAGGAAGTCACGCTGGCTGTCGCGAATCTGGCCGCAGCGAGGACGAGCGGATTCGAACAGCGTGTCGAACATTTTCAGCTCGGACGCGTTCGCATCCATCAGGCGCAGATGACGGCTGTCGATGCTGCTGAAGCCCGTCTGGCGATTCGGTGCGAGCAGCAGCAGCCATTCGGAAGCGCCGAAATCTTCACGCAGCGAGGTCTCCATCGAGTCCAGCAGCGTGGTCGCATTGCGGGCGCGCACCAGGCGACAGGCGAGGCGATGGATCTTGGCGGCGAGCACGTCATTGCTACGAGCCACGTCGATCAGCTCACGCAGGCGCGATTCCAATGACTGATTCTTTTCGCGCAGCGCCGAGACCTGACGCTCGACCAGCGACACGGTGGCATTGCCACGGCTGTGCGGGAGCTTCAGCTTGGTCAGCAGCGTCGCATGACGCTCGAAGAAATCGACATTGTTCTGCAGGTAGTCGGCGATCTCAGTCTCGCTGAGCCCACTGTCATCTCGCTTGCCGCTGATCGCGGGGGGGAGATTCTCGACATCGACACCGCGGACCGGTTGCTTGCTCATACAGGTGCCTTGTTGTTCCGCTTGATTCTAATGCTCAAACTTCCACCGTCCCTTCGAACACGGTGACTGCCGGGCCGGTGAGCCATAGCGCCTGGCCGGGACCGGGCCAGCGCACGATCATGCGACCGCCCGGCGCGTCGACCTGCACTTCCTCTTGCAGCAGTCCCCAACGTCGTCCGACGGCGACAGCGCCACATGCTCCGGTGCCGCAGGCTTGTGTCTCGCCGACACCGCGCTCGAACACCCGCAAACGGATGTGAGTCGGGCTCACCACTTCCATGAAGCCGACGTTGGCGCGCCTCGGGAAGCGGGAATGATTCTCTACCGCGGGCCCCAGTGTGTCCACGGCAGCTTCTCGTACTGAAGGCACTTGCATGACAGCGTGCGGATTGCCCATCGAGACGGCGCCGATCTGCAGCTCCTTTTCGCCGACCCGCAGCGGATACACGTCGGCTTCGCGTGAAGCTTCGAACGGCAGCGCGTCGGGAGCAAAGTTGGGCACGCCCATGTCGACCGAGACCAGGCCGTCATCCCGCAGGAAGCCGTTGACCTGGCCGCCGGGGCTGTCCATCTGCACGCGGGCTTTGCCGAGCTTGCGAGCGACCAGGCTGGCAATACAGCGGGCGCCATTGCCACACTGCTCGACCTCCGAGCCATCGGCGTTGAAGATGCGATAGAACACATCGAAGTCGTTTTTCGCCGGTGGCATCAGCACCAATGCCTGATCGAAACCGATGCCCAGACGGCGATCGGCGAGGCGGCGAAACACTTCGGCGGAGGGCAATTCCGTGCCGGCCGGAGCATCGAACACGATGAAATCGTTGCCCAGGCCCTGCATCTTGGTGAAAGACAGGCGCATGCGCGCAGCATATCATTCGCAACAACGCGAAACCCAGCACAGTCCGGCGCGCCCGGTCGGGCCCAAGATGTGCTGTTTTCCGGCGAAGCGAGGCATTTCATGCGCCACGTGATGGTAATGAACTCCAAAGGCGGCAGCGGCAAGAGCACGCTGGCGACCAATATCGCTTGTTACTTTGCGAGCCAGGACGCCAAGGTGACCATCGCCGACTACGACCCGCAGCGCTCCAGCCTCGACTGGCTGGCGCTGCGTCCCGACGATCTGCCCAAAATTACCGGCGTGCCGGCCTATGACGAGGGCATACGAGGCGTGCCGCGCGATACCGACGTGCTGGTGATCGACGCCCCGGCCCGGACCCATGGCGCCGAAATGAACGAGCTGGTGCGACGGGCCGAGACCATCCTCATTCCGGTGATGCCGTCGCCCATCGACATGAAGGCCTCGGCGCGCTTCATGGAAGAGCTGCTCGAGCTGGGCAAGGTGCAACGTCAACAGGCGCGGCTCGGCATGGTGGCGAACCGGGTGCGGGAGAACACCCTGCTGTTCGATGAGCTGGATCAGTATCTGGACAAGCTCAAAGTGCCGTATCTCGGCCAGCTGCGGCAGTCGGCCAACTATCTGCGCGCCTATCAGCGCGGCATGAGCATCTTCGAGCTGCCCGAATACCTGGCCAGCCCCGACTGGGACCAGTGGAAGCCCATCACCAAGTGGCTGGACAGCAAGAAGAGCCAGCCGAGCTAATCGCCCAGGCTGGCGCGGATGCCGGCCTCGGGGTCCGCGTAGCGCGGCTTCACGCCCAGATGTTTCAGCATGCGGTCATTGCTGACCCGACGTGATTCATTGAGAAACGACAGGCGCTCAGGGCTGAATGTGAGCTGGGCTTCTTCCATCGAGACCCGCGGCGGGTGGGGCAGGCCGGCGATGTCTGCGACCAGGTCGATGAACGACGTCGAGCTGATGGAATTGCCATCGGTGACGTTGTAAACGCCACGCGCTTCCTTGTTCTCGATGGCCGCTTCGCAGGCCGCTACCAGGTCATCCACGTGAATGCGGTTGCTGATGCCGGCGTCTTCGGGCCGTACGACGGGCTCAGACTTGCGTAGTCGTTCCAGGGGCAGCCGCTGCGGGCCATAGATTCCAGGCACCCGGAGCACGACGCGGCGCACGCGTCGTTCGTGACACCACACCCGAGTCATTTCCTCAGCGCTCACGCGCCGGCGAGCTCGATCGGTCCGCGGCATCACGGGCGTACTTTCGTCGACCAGGCCGCCCTCGGCGTCGCCGTACACGCCGGTCGTGCTCATGTAGACAAAGCTCTTCGGCGGCACGAAGGCCAGGTGCAGAAAGCGGTCGAGCCGCAGGTCGCTCTCGCCCGAGGCGGGCGGCGGGGCGAGGTAAACGATGGCTTCCTGATCCAGCCGCTCCGGAATGCTGGCGCCGACCCGGACCCGGTCCAGGTCGATGACCAGGGTCTTCAAGCCCTGGCGTTCCAGCGCAGCTGCCTTGTCATTGGCACGGACCAGGGCCGTGACCTCATAACGGTCGCGCAGGCGGGCGGCCAGGCGCTGGCCCACATAGCCACACCCCGCAATCAGGACGTGAGGACGGGCCGCGCTCATGCGCGCCCTCGGGCAATCGACTTGACACAGTGTCGGTGCATATTTAAATTTCAGAAAAGACAGAAATTACAGATGGGTCTAGACATGCAGCTTACTCCCACCATGCATCGGTGCGTGCTCCATTGGGGCGAAATGGCCAGCCGTTGGGGCGTCAGTCGTTCGGTAGCGCAGATCCACGCCTTGTTGTTCCTGGCGCCTGCGCCGCTGACCGCGGACGAGATCGCGGCAACGCTCAATGTGGCGCGTTCCAATGTGAGTGTCAGCCTGAAGGAGTTGCAGGCCTGGGATCTGGTCAATGTGACTCATCAACTGGGTGATCGGCGCGACTACTTTCTGGCGCGCAAGGATATATGGGAAGTGCTCACCATGATTATGGATGGGCGCAAGAAACGCGAAATCGACCCGACTTTACAGATGTTGCGTGAGGCTACCGCCGACGCCAAGAAGGACAACGAGACGCCCGAGCCGGTCAAGCAACGTATCGGCGACATGCTCGAGTTCCTCGAAGAGCTGTCGGGATGGTACGAGCAGGTCCGCGCCATGCCGCGGCCCACGTTGCTGAAGCTCATGCGCATGGGCACGAAGGTGGCAAAGATCGTCACATGAGCCGACCTGAGTGGCAACGCATGCCCCGGCGCGCCGTTCGTTCGGACGCGCCAGGCATCGTGTTGGTCACGGGCGCGACTGGCTTCATCGGTCGCAGGCTCTGTCGCAGATTGCTCGCCGACGGTCACAGCATCGTGGCGCTGACGCGCGATGCTACGCGTGCGCGCAAGCTGTTCGGTTCCATGGTGCGCGTCATTACTTCGCTCGATGACATCCAGGCGAGCGAACATATCGATATCGTCGTCAATCTCGCCGGTGCTCCGATTCTTGCGCGGCCCTGGAGTGCAGCGCGTCGCGCTGAATTGCTCGACAGTCGCTTGAGTGTCACCAACAAGATCACCGAGCTGATTGCACGGCTCGAACACAAGCCCGAAGTGCTGGTCAACGCGTCTGCTATCGGTTACTACGGGGTGCGCGGCGAAGAGGAAATCACCGAAGCGGCGCGGGGTCAGCCGATCTTTCAATCGCACCTGTGCCAGGCCTGGGAATTGGCTGCGCAAGCTGCCGAGCAATATGAAGTTCGCGTATGTCGCCTGCGTTTCGGCATCGTGCTGGGAACGTCGGGTGGCGCATTGCCGGGATTGATCCGGCCGGCTCGCATGCGCATGCGTGTGGTGCTCGGCTCCGGTCAGCAATGGCAGTCGTGGATTCACATCGACGATCTGCTCGATCTGCTGTGGTTCTGTATCAAACAGGACGATATGCACGGCGGCATCAATGCCACTTCGCCACAGCCGGTGCGACAACGACAGTTCGCCGAGACATTGGCCGCGCAATTCGGTCGATCGCTGCCAGTGCGGGTGCCGGCGTTTGCGCTGCGAGCCGCGCTGGGAGAAATGTCACAGCTGCTGCTCGAAGGGCAGAAGGTGCTGCCGACCAAAGCGCTGAATGCCGGCTTCGCGTTCCGCTACCCCGAACTGAACGCGGCGCTCGCCGAGCTATTGCGCGCTAAAGATCCTGCGACGGCATGAACGCATTGCCGAGCTTGGCCAAGACGTCGGGCGCGTAATCGAACGAATCGAAGAACAACTGTTCGGGCGGCAAGCCGCGATGCGTGAACTCGTGGCGAATCGTCTCGACCATCACCGGCGGGCCGCTGGCGTAGACATCGACCCTGGTGAGATCCGGGTGATCTTCCAAGACTGCGGCATGCACCCAGCCCGTTCGGCCTTGCCACTGATCCTCGGCGCGCGGTGCCGAGAGCACTGGAATGTAGTGCAGATTGGGGTGCTGCTCGGCCAGCGCTCGAAGGTGCGCGTCTTCATATAAGTCACGCGCTGTTTGCGCGCCCCAATACAGATAGAGCTGCCGGCGATCGCCAACTTCGAGCAGGCTGTGCAGCATCGAGCGCAGCGGCGCGTAGCCGGTGCCGCCGCCGATCAGCAGTGCCGGCCGCGGCGACTCGCGACGGAACCAGAACTGCCCGAGCGGCCCTTCGATCCGCAGCAGCGATTTTTCCAGGGTGCCGTCGAACAATTGCTGAGTGAATTCGCCGCTCGACACGCGACGGATATGCAGCTCGAGCATCTTGCCGTCACCGGGCGTGCTCGCGATGGAGAAACTCCGCCGCCGGTTCTGCGGCAACATGACGTCCAGATACTGGCCGGGCACGAAATGGAAATATTCGCTGGCCGGCACGCGCAGGAACACCGCCATGATTTCGGGCGTGAGTCGCTCCAGCCGCTCGATGCGGCAAGGCAGGCTCTTGACGACGATCTCCGGCACAGGTGGGCGGATCTCGCGCACTTCGATGGTGAGATCTTCGCTGGCGGCATGCGCCTGGCAGAGCAATGCGTAACCATCGCGCTCTTCGTCCGCCATCAATCCGAGTGGCCGGCCGTGCGGATAGCTCACTTCACCCTGGCGAATGCGAGCGCGGCACGAAGAGCAATGCCCGCCCTTGCAGCTATGGGGAAGATTCAAGCCGGCCCGTAGAGCCGCATCGAGAATGGTCTCACCGCGCTCGACGGTGAGGATCTGCTGCGAGGGCAGCAGCGTAACGCGGGCATAAGGCCGGGGCGCGGACATGATGAGGTACTAGTTTCTCCGTCGATCGCTTTGTCGGCGCTCTTGGAAACGGCGCGCGCGGATCTTCGGGAGATTGGCTTTGCGGCCAAGAGCGAACGCGAGAGCGTCGTTCAGCGCCTTCACCGAGCGCTCGCGATCGCCCAACTGTTCCATCAGGCTTGCGAGCAGTTGATACGCTTCCAGGCGCGGGCGGATTGCGATGCTGGTTTCGAGGAAGCTGCGCGCTTTGCCGTAGAGCTCGGCACGAGTTGCGAGCTGCGCACAGGTGAACAGCAGCGCCGGGTCGTCGCCGTGCTCGGGCAACCATCCTTCGGCGCGATCCAGCGTCTTGAGCGGTTCGCTGGTCTCCAGCTCGCCGAATGCCAGCACCGCCGACTCATTCCATTGTTTGTTGATGCAATCACGCAGCGCCGCTTCCGCGGCCTCGTGATCGCCGCAGGCCATGGACGCGCGCGCGTAACCGACCACGATCTCGGGATGCTTGGCCAGCGACTTGGAGGTTTCCTTCCAGGCAGCTTTCAATTCGTTCAGGTCGCACTTGGTGCCGGCGTCTTTCAGGCGATCCAGATGAACTTGCGCGACCGTCTCGTCGACCATCGCGGCCGTGATGCCGCGCGTACTGCGCAGTCGCGGTTCGAGTGCCTGCAACTTTTGCCAATCGCCGGACTGACGATATGCGCGAGCCAGCAGCAGCAAGCCGCGCGCGTTCTGCTGTTTCATCGCCTCGAGCTGCTCGAGCGTCGTCAGCGCTGCCTGCAACTGCTTGTGTTTGAGCAGCACTTCGGCCTGCATGACGAGCGCGGGCGCACGGCGGTCGGGGGCAACTTCCAAAGCGCGCTGCAGATACTCATCGCGCCGGTCCGCCGCACCTTGCAAGTCGGCAGCACGAGCTGCCGTCAGATAGTGAGCCGCAGGATTCTCCGCTTCGCGGACGTGACGGGTCAGCGTGTTCTCGGCAGCTTCCCAATTGCCTTCTGACAGCTCCAGGATGCCCTGAGCAAAACTGCGACGTGCGCGTTCATGGCGGCGTGCTTCTTGAGCGGCTTTCCAAGAACGACGCGCAGTGATGAGCTTGATCGACAATCTCACCGCGAAGTACGCGGCGATCAGTACCAGGGCGAAAGTCACGGCGGACATTTCGATCAATCGTCCGGCGAAGCGCAACGCCACGTAGCCCGGATCGCCCAACACGATGTTGGCAAGCAGGCCGGCGATGACCATCGCCGCGGCGATGTAAAGGCCGCTTCTCATCCGCGGTTACTCCGGGCCTCGGCGCGACGAGACCATCCGGCGCAGCGCGGTGGTCGAGCTGTTCACGTTGGGCAGCGGGGGATCGATGTTGATTGGTTCGAGCGCCTGTACTTCGGACAACAGGGCCTGTGCTTCCGGCTTGGAAAGATCGAAGAAAATTCTCCGAGCGAGCGCCGCGCGCCGGCCAGCGCCGTGCGATACGCCTGTTCATCGTGACGGATCACGGCCGTGCGAGCTGCGAAGAGCAACAACTGCAGATGCTGGCGCCTCAGCAACGCTTCCTCGGCGGTGATGACGCTGCCGGAGATATCGTCCACCTTGCGCACTACGATGAGATTCGCGAGCGTCTGGCTGAGAATGGCGCTGGCGCGAGCAAACATTCCGTCCGGCAACTTGCTGCGATCGAAAGCATTGCGCTCGCTCGCCAGAATGCCTTTGACCGGAGCATCGCTCGCGCTTTGTTCGGCGCCGATCAGGCGGGACAGAATGCCGGTAGTGTCGGGGATCTGCACGGCTCGCAGCGCTTGCAGCTCCTTGGCGATTTCCTGGCGAACGGAGGCGAACGACGCATCCCGCAGCGATGCCAGGCGCAGATCCGCCGACTCCAGCGCGACCATCGCCGTCCCAACATCGCGATCCAGGGTGAGCCGGCGCTGTGCCAGCTCGAGAAGAAACAAAGCTTCGGAACGCGACCACGCGCGCTCCGGTCCTTCGGCGCGGCCTCGCAGCTCCTCGACCGTCGACGCCAGTTCCTGCAGCTGCTGAGGTGCGTCGTTCAGGGTGTCCAGGCGACGATTCAAATCGCGATGTGCCTGCCGATCGCGGCTCGCCTGACTTCTCAATTCGGCGCGCAACAGCTCCCGATCGGCATTGGCTGCGGCCAGCGTGGCGTTGGCGGTGTCGAGCTTGTCCCGCATCGAGTCCAGGCGCACCAGGCTATAGCCTGCGATTGCCAGTGCGAGCACGGCAATAGCTGTGGTCAATCGACTGTACGTATGCGCACGACGGGTCCTCGACGAATCGCCGGGAGCAGACGAGCTGATGGTTTCAGGACCGGTCTCGGCCATAGGAAGGTGGCTGCTTGCGACGCGCGTATCCTAACACGCAGTGCACATTTCAAGCCGCCCGGGCGCGCGTCCTCCAGCGGGCCAAGGCACCAATCATCGAAGCGTCGTCGGCGGCGTTCGCGACCAGCAGCGTCCCGTTCAAACCCGCGGCCTGGGCAGCTTCAGCAATGCGACGGCTGGCGACCAGCAGCGTGGCTTCCTTCAGCAGAGCGCGGCCCCGCTCGGACAGCATTGCAATCAGGTTATGCAATGTTTCAATGCTGGTCGCCGTGACTACGTCGATACCTTCGCTTTGCCAGCGTGTTTCCAGCGCGTCGCGCGAGGCGTCGTCGATCGACGGGCGAACGCGCCGATAGACGTCGAGTGTTGCGACGGTCAAACCGCGCGCAGTGAATGATTCCCGCATCAGCTCGCGGCCGCCCGAGCCGCGCACGATCAGCACTTTCGCGCCGTCGCCCAATGTGACATCGGGGTGCGCCAGCAAAGCCTCGCTGTTGAAGCCGGCCTCGGGAACGATATCGGCGGGCAGGTCGGCTTCTTTCAATGCTGCCGCCGTTGCCTTGCCGATGGCGGCAATGCGTGTCGTCGGGCCCTTTTCGATCAAGTGCGCGCCATGCGCGACCGCGTTGACGCTGGCGAACACGATCAGGTCGTAACCGCTCGCCGGCGCAGCTGCAACCGGTGCGATTTCCACCGCTGGGAATGGGATGGCAATGGCGCCGTGCTGCTGCATCTGTTCGCAAAGCACAGCAGCCTGCGGGGCTGGGCGAGTAACGAGCACCGTGAGCTCGGCCAGCGGCGGCATGACTTTCGGAATCATGGCGACTCCTGCCGCAAGCGCTCGAGCAATTGCTCGGCGCCATCTTTCAACAGCTCTTCAGCAAGCCGCACGCCAATGGCTTGCGCATCGGCGACGCTGCCGATATGCGAGCCGCGATACATCTCACGACCGTCGGGCGAGCCGATGACGCCATGAAGTTGCAACTGACCGCCACTGAGTGTGGCGAATCCGGCGATAGGCGACTGACAGCTGCCTTCGAGCCGCTGTGCGAACGAGCGCTCGGCTGTACAGCATTGCCATGACTGAGTGTCATTCAGCGCGCGCACGTAAGCGAGATTGGTTGCATCGTCGTCACGGCATTCGATGCCGATGATGCCTTGACCCACCGCCGGCACCGATTGCTCCGCACTGAAATATTCGGTGATGCGGCTTTCCAGGCCGAGGCGCAGCAAGCCGGCGGCGGCGAGGATGATGGCGTCGTAATGGTTCTCGTCGAGCTTGCGCAACCGGGTGTCGACGTTGCCGCGCAGAGTGATGAGCTCGAGATCCGGCCGCGCGGATTTCAACTGGCATTGCCGGCGCAAGCTCGACGTGCCGACCCGGGCGCCTTGTGGAAGGCTTGCGAAATCCGGGTAACGCGTAGAAACAAACGCGTCGCGCGGATCGGCACGCGGCAGCATCGCGGCCAGCGTAAATCCCGGCGGCATGTCGCTCGGCACATCCTTCATGGAATGCACGGCGATATCGGCGCGATGCTCCGCCATGGCCAGCTCCAGTTCCTTGATGAACAGGCCTTTGCCACCGATGTCGGCGAGCGGGCGGTCGAGGATGCGGTCGCCTTGCGTGGTCATGGGGACCAGCACCACGTTCAGGCCAGGATGCTTGTTTCTGAGCAGCGCCGCGACGTGCTCGGCCTGCCACAGGGCCAGGCGGCTCTGCCGCGTGGCGATGCGCAATGTATGTTCGGAGATACTCATGACAATTCTATAAATCGGCCTGCCGGGCGAATCATTCCCCCGACACGGCCATGGCTTTTTCCGCGCGCCGCATCTCGAGCCGGAAGCGGATCAGCGCGATGATCAGCGCGAGCACCACCGGCCCGAGGAACAGGCCAATGGCGCCGAAGGAGGCCAGGCCGCCCAGCACGCCGATGAAGACGGTGAGCGTACCAACATTGGCGCGTCCGGAGACCAGCATCGGTCGCACTACATTGTCGACCAGCGAGACCAGCACCGTACCCCAGACCAGCATGAAAATGGTGGCGCCCCACCGTCCCTCGACCGCCAGCACCACTGCTGCCGGCCCCCACACCAGTCCGGTCCCGCCGAACGGCAGCAGGCCGACCAGCGCGGCAATCACGCCGAACACGACGGGTGAGGGCAGGCCCACGATCAGGAACGAGATGCCCACCAGCGCTCCCTGAATGAGCGCCGTCAGGCCAGTGCCATACACCATGGCGCGCGTCACTGCAGCCAGATGGTCGAACAGCTTGGCCTTGTATGGCTCGGCCATCGGGATCAGCTCGCGCGCGGTCTGCAGCATCTCGCCGCCGTCGCGGATGAAAAAGAACAGCATGAACTGCATCAGCACGAAGCCGACCACCGTGCCGACCGCGCCCAGAAACACCTTGCCGGTCAGCGACGCCAGCGTTTGCAGCGCCTCGCGAGAGGCCTGCGTGAACCAGCTCTGCAGCTGCGCCAGATCCACGTCGAAAGTGCTGTTGAGCCAGTCGAGGCCCTGGCGCACCCAGGGAACATTCGCCAGATTCAACACGTTGCCAGTTGTCTGGCCGGCAACTTTGTTCTGCACGATCTGCAGCAGGTCGCCGACCTGCGCCGCGAAGGCCGCGCTCAGCGCGGTCAACGGACCGATGATGACGACGAATGTGAGAACGGTCAGCAATGCCGCCGACCATTGGGGTTTGCCACGCAACCGGGCGGCCAGCCGCACATGCAGCGGATGAAGCAGAAATGCAATGAAGATCGCCCACAGCAGCGGGCCCAGAAAGGGCTGGACGATCTTGAACAAGGCCAGGCCCAGCACCAGGCACGTCGCCAGGGCGAACGTGCGCGCGTAGAACCGATCTTTCACCGGTGCGACGCGTGGCGGTTGAGTCATGGGCAGTCCATTCCGTGTGGCCGCGGGCCCGCGGCAATGTCGCCATGCTAGCACCGCCGCGCGCTCACCGGTTTGCTACCATCTGCAGCTTGCAGCTCGAGAGGAACGACTCATGAATGCCCAAGTAGACGTGACTACCGATCAACTGGTCGCCGACTTGAAAACCGTCATGGAGGATGCCGAGGCGCTGCTCAAGGCCACCTCGACGCTCACTGGCGAGAAGATCCAGGAAGTGCGCGAGCGCGCTGAGGAGTCGTTGCGCCAGGCCAAGGTGCGCTTGGGCGAAGTCGAGGAAGAGGCGATGCGCCGCGCGCGTGAGATCGCCGACGCCGCCGACGAGTACGTGCACGAGAATCCGTGGCAGTCGGTCGGCATCGCCGCCGGCATCGGCCTGGTGTTGGGGCTGCTGCTCGCCCGTCGCTGATCGCGCAGCTCGCGAGTCGAATCGCCATGGCAGTGGAAACGCACGATCCGCACATCAACGCTCGTAGCGCGCACGCACGGAGCACGGCAGACGGTCCGCGGCCGGTCCACGGTCTGTTTCAGTCGCTCAACAATTTCCTGGCGACGTTCGTCGCCATCGTGCACACGCGACTGGAGCTGCTGACCACCGAGCTGCAGGAAGAGGTGCGGCAGGTCGGCGCCATTCTGCTGTGGGCGTTCGTGGCCGCGTTCGCGGCGATGATGGGATTGTTCCTGGTCGCGCTGGCGGTGATCTTCGTGTTCTGGGATACGCACCGCCTGGCCGCGTCGGTGGCCATGGTCGGAATGTTCATCGTGGTGGCTGTGGTGGCGGGATTGATTCTGCGACACAAGCTGGTGACCAAGCCGCCGTTGCTGGACGATACCCTGGCGGAGCTCGCCAGGGATCGGGATCAACTGAAGGCTCGTCTGTAAGTAGCGCCGTGAGCAGCGAACGTTTCCATCAGTTGGCCACCAAACATTCCAACCTGCGATTGCGCGCAGCCGTGCAGCGTCGCCAGTTGGGCTCGTCCATGAATGAGATCGAGCATCATCTGAGCGGTCTGGATCGGGGCGTCGCCGCGGCCCAGCGACTGGTGAAGAATCCGGCGGTGCTGATCGGCAGTGTGGCGGTAGTTGCGTTGATCGGGCCCAAGCGGCTGATGCGCTGGGTGAGCCGGGGTGCGCTGATTTATTCCACGGCGCGACGCTTCATTCGCCTGCGCCAGCAGGGGTGACAGCGGCGCGCAGTCAGTGGCTCTCGCCGCGAATCCGTCGCAGCAGCTCGGAAGCATGGCGCCGGCTGACTTCCAGCACGTCGCCACATTCACGAACTCGCACCACATATTGGCCTGAATCCGTGCGCTCGACGGCGGAAATGTATTTTTCCGCGATCAAAGCGTTGCGATGGATGCGCAGGAAGTCGGGCGCGAACTCTTCGGCCAGTGCCTTGAGGGATTCGTCGATCAGGCTCTCACCGCCCCGGTGGCGCACCGTCACGTACTTCTGATCGGCGTTGAAATAGTAAATATCCTGCAACGGGATCAGCTTGAGGGTTTCGCCCAGTCGCGCGCAGATCTGTTCGCGACGATGCTCGATCCGTGCGGTCTCGGCGACCTTGATCAGCCGGTTCGGAGAAACGCGTGACGCGTGACGCAAGGCGTGCGCGAGCTTTTCCTTGCGCACCGGTTTGAGCAGATACCCGACCGCTTCGGTCTCGAACGCTTCCACCGCGTACTGATCGTAGGCCGTGGTGAAGATCACCGCCGGCGGGTCTTCCAGCGAATCGATGTGGCGCGCGACCTGAATGCCGGACAGGCCGGGCATGCGCACGTCGAGCAACACGACGTCGGGACGCAGCTCGCCGCACGTGGCTAGTGCTTGCTCGCCGTTGTCGGCCTCGCCGACGACTTCGCAGTCCTCGATTTCTTCCAGCAGTCGCCGCAACCGTTCCCGGGCGGGCGACTCGTCATCGACAATTAACAGACGCATCTGTTTTGGTTACCGTCCCCGCTAGCCGCTTACCATATCGTCGCCAGCATACGGAAAGATCAGCCGGGCGCAAAATTCCCCATCCCGCTGCTCGGTCTCGATCCTGGCGCGACCGGGCCAGGCCAGCTCCAGGCGCTGCCGGATGTTCTCCAGCGCCATGCGGTTGCCCTCGCGATTGGCGTAGCCGGTCTGGGCCAGGATGGGATTGCGCACTTCGATGTGCACCTGATCGTTCTGGCGTCGGCCGACGATAGAGACCTCGCCACCGCGCGGCAAGGTCTCGACCCCGTGATACACGGCGTTCTCGAGCAGCGGTTGCACGATCAGGCTCGGCACCATCGTGCGCATCGGCAACTGATCCACGTCCCAGTGCACGGTGAGGCGATCGCCCAGGCGCAGCTGCTCGATGCGTTGATGAGTGCGCGCGATCTCCAACTCGTCCTTCAGCGGAATGCGGGCGCTGGCATCGCTGAGACTGGCGCGAAACAAATCGGCGAGGTCTTCGACGGCCTGCTCGGCGCGCTCCGGGCTGGAGCGGGTCAGCGCCGCGATGGTGTTCATGCTGTTGAACAGGAAGTGCGGACGAATGCGGGCTTGCAAGGCGCGGATACGGGCGAGCGCTTCCTGCTCGATGCTGCGTTTCCATTCGGCGCTGACATAGAAATAGCGCAGCGCCAGCGCGCTCACGATAAAGCCCACCAGCACATTTCTCAGCACGAAGCCGGTGTGATCGCGCGGGAAGAAGCCTGGACCGGTGTCACTGATGAAGTCGCCGGTCCACATGCGTCCGACCTGAAACGCGGCCTCGGACACCATGCCGATGGTGACGACCAGCATCGCAATCGTAATCATCCCGGCGCGCGCCGGGGGCATCGTTTGCAGCCACGCTCGCGAGCGACACAGCACGGCGGAGCTGGTGAGCCCGATCCACAGAAGAAACATCGAGCTGCCGGCCAGGTCGGTCCAGAAGTTGTCGTGCAGCGCCTGTCGCGCGAGCGCGATCACCAGCGCCACCAGCTCGGCGATCAGCACCACCACCAATACGGCCGGCGAGGCGCAAAAATCCGGCAGGAAGAACGTCGGCGCCTTGGCGGCGGGCGAGGGCGACGTGGCGCGAAGGTCGGAGACGGACGCCGCCATGGCCAAACGGTTAGGGTTTGTTTTTCGACGTAGCGCTGTCCCGGGCCGCGGCGAACAGCGCGTCCTTGAGCCGGAACAGGGTTGAGATGTCTTCATCGCCGTGCCCTTGCTCGATCAGGCGCCGGTAATGAACCAGCGTCATTTCGATCAACGGCAACTGCACGCCGTGGCGGGCGGCCATGGCGCGGCAGATCTTCAAATCTTTCTCATGCAGCTTTACGCGGAAGCCCGCGGGGTAGCTGTCGCGCAGGATGTTCGGCGCGCGATTGACGAAGTACCAGCTGGAGCCAGCGCCTTTGCCGAGCGTGTCGATGAGCCGATCGAGCGGCAGATCCTCGGACTTGGCGAATGCCATGGCTTCGGCGACCGCCTGGATTACGCCGGCACACATGATCTGATTCGTTGCCTTGGCCGCCTGGCCGGAGCCGCTGGCACCGAAGTGGGTGACTGCCTTGCCCATCGCCTGCAACACGGGTTGCGCGCGCTCGAACGCCTTTTCATCGCCGCCGACCATGACTGCGAGCGTGCCATCGCGCGCACCTTCGGTGCCGCCGCTGACGGGCGCATCGAGAAACTGCGCGCCGGCCTTGTGCAGCCGATGAGCTGCGGTTCGTGCCGTGTCGGCGCTGATGGTGGAGCAGTCGATGACGATCGTATCGGGCTTGATGACTGGCAGCAGCTCATCGATCACCGCGAGCACATCCGCATCGGCGGACACGCAAGTGACGATGACATCGCACAGCGGCGCGAGATCGGCGAGTTTGCTGACGGCCTTGCAGCCGGTCTCCTGCGCGAGCGCGGTGGCTTTTTCAGCCGTGCGATTCCATGCGGCGCTCAGCAGTCCCTGCTTGTGCAGGTTGCGCGCCATGCCCAGGCCCATCGCGCCCAGGCCGACGAATCCAGCTCGCAGGGTCACTGACACAGCACATCCATGGAAGCTTTGGCCGAGGCGCGTGCGGCATCGAGCTCGGCGTCGCTCAGGTAACGGCGCTCGCCGTCCTTGCCTTGTTCAAACAGCTTGGGCGAATTCATGTAGCGATCGTAACGCTCGCGCGCTTTGACGCAACGGTCGGCTTTGTCTTTGGCGGTGGTCTCGGCCGCGGCCCGCTGGTCGGCCAGGGAATTGCCGGCTGCCGGTGGCGGCGTGGTGTTGGCCCTGATGACCTCTTGCGAGCGTTCCTGGGCGGCGACCACGTCGGTGCGCTGAGACTGCACATTGAGCCGCTCGGCCGGCAGTGACGGCGGCTTGTCGGTGTACTGAGTGTTGCCCTTTTCGTCCGTGTACTTGTAGACATCGGCACCAGCGGTGCCGGCGGCCAGCGATACCGCGGCCAGGGTCAGCAACAAGACGGGTCTGAACATGGCAGTCTCCAACAGCAATTAGATTGCGCGCGCGTCCGTTTCGCCGGTGCGGATGCGGACGGCATGGCCCAGCGGGATCACAAAGATCTTGCCGTCGCCGATCCGGCCGGTATTGGCGACCTGCACGATGGCCTCCAGCACCTGATCGACCCGGTCATCGTCGATCGCCACTTCGATCTTGCACTTGGGCAGGAAGTCGACGACGTACTCGGCACCCCGGTACAGCTCAGTGTGCCCGCGCTGACGGCCGAAACCTTTGACCTCCGTCACCGTTACGCCGGCTACGCCGAGCTCCGATAGCGCCTCCCGCACCTCGTCCACTTTGAAGGGCTTGATGATGGCGACTACCAGTTTCACGCCGCGATCCTATGTAAAGAACGTCGGCAGTCTAACAGCACGACTCTGGAGGAGGGATTAAGACAGTCCCTGTCATGCAGCAGGAATGAGCAGTGGTTCACGTTGTGGGCTACCTGTAAGTAAAGGCCGGCACCAAAGAAAACGGGCGCCGCAGCGCCCGTTTTCACCCCATGCCGTTTCAGGACTTTACAGGTTGTAGCCGCGTTCGTCGTGCAGGGAGAGGTCCAGGCCCACTTCTTCCTGCTCGGCGTTGACCCGCAGGCCGACGATGGCGTCGACGACCTTCAGGATGATGACCGTAGCGATGCCGGTGTACACCAGCGTGAACAGCACGCCCTTGGTCTGCACCCACAGTTGGCTCGCGATGGTCGCGCCTTCTGCCGGGCTCCACACGCCACCCATGCTCGGGAAGGCAAAGATGCCGGTCAGGATGGCGCCAACGATACCGCCGACACAGTGCACGCCGAACACGTCGAGCGAGTCGTCGTAGCCCAACGCGCGCTTCATCTTGGTGGAAGCCAGGAAGCACACCACGCCCGCGACGATACCAATGACCAGTGCGCCGATCGGGCCGACCGTGCCCGCTGCGGGGGTGATGCCGACCAGGCCCGCAACCGCGCCGGAAACGATGCCGAGCAGCGAAGGCTTACCGTGCGACAGCCACTCCGCGAACATCCAGGCGAGCGCCGCGGTGCCGGTGCAGATCTGCGTGACGAGCATCGCCATGCCGGCGCTGGAGCCCGCCGCTACCGCGCTGCCTGCGTTGAAGCCGAACCAGCCGACCCACAGGATGGCGCCGCCGATCATGGTCAAGCCGAGGTTGTGCGGGGCCATGCTGACTGTGCCATAGCCCTTGCGCTTGCCGAGCAGCAGCGCCGCGACCAAACCCGCGATACCCGCATTGATGTGCACGACCGTGCCGCCGGCGAAGTCCAGCACGCCCCAGTCCCACATCAGCGCGCCGTCGCCGCTCCACACCATGTGCACCATCGGCGCGTAGCAAATCGTGAACCACAGCGCCATGAAGATCAGCATGGCCGAGAACTTCATGCGCTCGGCGAAGGCGCCGACGATCAGCGCCGGCGTGATGATTGCGAAGGTCATCTGGAAGGTTGCGAAGACCGACTCGGGAATCGTGCCGGTGAGCGAATCGAGTGTGAGCCCCGCCAACATGATTTTCGCGAACCCGCCGATGAACGAGGACAGGTTGGTGACACCCGCCTCCATGCCGGTGGTGTCGAACGCGAGGCTGTAGCCGTACACCGTCCACAGCACTGTCATCAGGCCGGTGATGGCGAAACATTGCATCAGCACCGACAGAATGTTCTTCGATCGCACCATGCCGGCGTAGAACAGCGCCAGACCCGGGATGGTCATGAACAGCACCAGCACCGTAGAGGTGAGCATCCACGCAGTATCGCCGGAGTCGAGTGTGGGGGCTTCTTCCGCCGGAGCGGCAGCAGCTTCAGCCGGTGCAGCTTCCGCAGCCACGGCGGGTTCCGCGGCCGGAGTATCTTGCGCGAGTGCGATGTCGGGCGCTGCGACTATCGCGAATGCGACGAGCGCGAGACTCCATAGGTAAGTGAGCACGCGGCTCGTTGCCAAGGGTTTTTTCACTGTCATTCTCCTACGCAAGAGATAGATCGTTGTTGCTGCCAGGTGCTGCTATTGGAAACAAATCTCACACTGCCTCGACGCCGGTCTCGCCGGTGCGGATGCGCACGGCTTGAGCGAGGTCGATGACGAAGATCTTGCCGTCGCCGATTTTTCCCGTGCGCGCGACGTTGGTGATGGCCTCGACCACTTGCTCGGCGATCGAATCGTCCACTGCCAGCTCGATCTTGGTTTTGGGCAGGAAATCCACGCGGTACTCGGCTCCGCGATACAACTCGGTGTGACCGCGCTGTCGCCCGAAGCCCTGCACCTCCGTGACCGTGATGCCTTGAACCCCGATATCCGCGACGGCCTGTCGGACGTCATCCAGCTTGAACGGCTTGATGATCGCGGTTATCAACTTCATTGCATTCCGGCTCCGGGTTCATGGGCGCGTGCTCCGGGATCGGTCATGACCAGTCATGACTCGTCGTAGTAATTCCCCGCTTCCCAGGCGCGCCGCATCGGAAATGCATCATCTGTGCCACGAATTCGTGCAAGCAAACCAACGCGGTCGTGGCTGACAACAGGGCGCCGGCGCACTCTGCTGGTGCGAAATTTCCGCCCGATTGCTTCAACTCGGAGCACAATGCGCGCTGGCTGCCCCGTAAGCGTGGAGTGAACGCCACGAACGGGCGATTTTGAGGCTTAATGCCGTCCTCGAATCTGTTTGTCAGGAGTCTGCCGTGGATCCCCGTTCGCTCGATGACCTCGCCCGCCGTCTCGCTTCCGCCGTTCCGCCCGGCGTGGCCGCGTTGCGTCGTGATCTGGAAGAAAACTTCAAGGCAGTGCTGCAGGCCGGCTTGAGCAAACTCGATCTGGTGTCGCGTCAGGAATTCGATGTGCAGGCGGGCGTGCTGCGTCGGACCCGCGAAAAACTCGAGGCGTTGGAAGCTCGCCTCGCCGAGTTGGAAAAGAACAATCAGTAGCCGATCGCCCGGGTCGTTGCGTTTTCTATTGGTTGCTTCAAAACATTCTGCCGATGCCCAGCACGATGATGTCCGTGTCGCGGCTGTTGGTCGTCACGGTGCGATACCACGAGGCGCGGCCGTGCCACTGTCGGCTGAAGTCGTAGCTGAGACTCATCGTCAGCAATCCCAGCGTGTTGGTGCTGATGTCGTCGTCACGCGCGACATAGGCACCGGCGCCGAGGCCGATCATGGCGCGTTGATCGAGGAAGCGGCGTCCAGCCCATAGTTGGGCCGCCAGTCCGCGACGCTTCACGTGCCCGGCTTCGCCTTCATCGATCGCAGTCGCAGTGGCATCGATGTACGGCGTGAGGATACGTCGATATTCGAGCACGCCGGCCGTTCCCATTGGCGATGAGAAATCGTTGACCGTCGTGGAGCCCAGCATGAGCGTCAGCTCGTTGCGCTCCGGCGAGGTGAACCCGAATGAGCGCGGCGGCACCGTGGGTCCGAGGCGATCGCCGGACTCAAACTGATAGCCAAAGCCGAAAAGCAGGGTGTCGGTGCTGATGCTGCTCGAAACTTCGGCGCGGTTGTAACGCATCTGCAGGATCCACGGCGCGAGCGCGTACCAATGCACGGCGGCGCTGTAGAGCACGCCGAAGCCGTGCTCGTTGATGGAAGTCGTGGCGGTCGGATGCAGCGTCGTGTCGTAGTAGCGGTAGGGCCCGACGCCGATGGTCGCGTCGAACGTGCGCTCGGAGTTCAGCCATCTGAGCCAGCCCTGCAAGCCGAAGCCGTCGCGATGATGGTCGGTGACGTGACCCTCGTTGAGCCAGGTGAACGAGAGCAGGGCATACTCGGCGACATTGTGTTGGTACACGATGGAATAGGCGTATGAGGTCTCGTCGATCTCCGGCGTGCGCTGTCGGCCGACCAGCCCATACAGTTCCTGGGCGTGGACATTGCCTGCGGCGCAGCACAAGCAGCAGATCGCGAGGAAGATCGACGGCGTCAGCGGCGCGGCACCTGTTGACCTGTTAGCCGGGTCGCGAAGTATCGGGTTGCGCTGACAAAGAGTCATTGTTCGCCGCTCTCGCTACGCGTCTTTCGCCGGCCCGCTACATCGAACGTCTGCTCGCAACGATCGTTCCGCGAGCTCATTTCGCCTACGCAATGCACTAGAAGAACGATCCCTAACCGATTTCTTGCGTCGCTGCGCTTCGATTGCGTGGCGATAGCGCGTTTTATCTGGCGTGACGCGTGCGACCTTCCTGAAACAATCGAGAAACGTTTCTTTGTGGAGGGCCGAGGATGGCGATGGCGACTGTCTTGAGTCGCGCACAACACGGAATGGAAGCGCCGCAGGTGCGCGTTGAAATCGATCTCGGTGGCGGCTTGCCGCGATTCGCGATCGTCGGCCTCGCCGAGGCGGTGGTGAAGGAAAGTCGCGACCGCGTCCGCGCGGCGATCACGAACTGCAACTTCGCCTGGCCGGAAGGTCGCGTCACCGCGAATCTATCTCCGGCGGATTTGCCCAAGGACGGTGGGCGCTACGATCTTCCTATCGCGCTCGGCATCTTGCTCGCGTCAGGTCAGTTGCCCGCCGATTCGCTGCGCGAATGTGAGTTTTACGGCGAGCTGTCGCTCGGCGGCGAGGTGCAATCGATGCAAGGCGTGCTGCTCGCGGCTGTCGCGGCCACGCGCGCCAAACATTCCATCTTCGTGCCGCGTGCGAACGTTGCCGAGGCGGCCCTGGTGACCGGCTGCCGAATCGCCATCGCGTCCAGTTTGCCCGATGTGGTTGCTCACGCCACCGGCAAGGCGCCGCTGTATTTCATCACCGGTGCCGCACCCGACGATGAGGGTCGCGGCCTCGATGCCGATCTGTGTGAAGTTCGCGGCCAGGAAACGGCGAAGCGCGCTTTGGAAATCGCCGCCGCCGGTGCGCACTCGTTGCTTTTCATTGGCCCGCCCGGCACTGGCAAAAGCATGCTCGCGCAACGTTTACCTGGCCTGCTTCCACCGATGAGCGAAGACGAAGCGCTGGAGGTGGCCGCGGTTCGCAGCGTGGCGCGGCTCCCCATAGATACATCGCGCTGGCGAACTCGGCCGTTTCGCACGCCTCATCATTCCGCGTCCTCGGTCGCCCTGGTCGGCGGCGGCTCGCGGCCGCGACCGGGCGAAATCTCACTCGCACACCACGGCGTTCTGTTTTTGGATGAGTTGCCCGAGTACGAGCGCACCGCTCTCGAAGTCTTGCGCGAGCCGCTGGAGACCGGCGTCATCACGATTTCTCGAGCTGCCCAACAGGCGGAATTCCCGGCGTCCTTTCAATTCGTCGCGGCGATGAATCCTTGTCCGTGCGGCTATCTGGGCGATGAGCGCGGCACCTGTCATTGCACCTCGGAGCAGGTGCGTAAGTACAGAAATCGCCTGTCCGGTCCGCTGATCGATCGTCTCGATTTGCACGTTGAGGTGCTCCGCGTGCCACACGAAGTCCTGCGTGCGGATGACGCGGGTGCAGAGACCAGTGCTGTCGTTGCTGCGCGCGTCGCCAACACTCGCCAGCTACAGCTCAAACGGCAAGGCTGTCCGAATGCGCGCTTGAAGGGGCGGGATATCGAGCGGGTCTGTCGTCCTACTGCCCGCGGGCGGCAGCTGCTGGACCGCGCATCGAACAAGTTGGGGTTTTCCGCGCGCGCCTATCACCGGGTGCTGAAGGTAGCGCGGACGATTGCCGATCTCGGCGGCGCGCCGACGGTAGACACGGCGCACGTCAGCGAGGCGATGATGCTGCGGAAACTGGATCGCTCGCCGGCGGGTGCCGGCGGCGATGCGAGAAGCGGAGCGGGGGAGAGGTCGCCGCGTTGATCGCAGCGACCTCAAAAGGCAGGCTTACTTCGAGCCGGAGACCATGTAGTCGACCGCATTCATGATCGACTTGTCGGCCAGATCCGCGCGGCCACCCTTCGGCGGCATGAAGCCGGCGCTGCCCTGGAAGCCTTCGATCGAATGCTTGTGCAGGGTGTCCATGCCCTTGGCGATACGCGGCGCCCAGGCGGCCTTGTCGCCGTACTTCGGCGCGCCGGCCACGCCGGCACCGTGACAGGCCATGCAGGCCATGTTGAACACTTCCTCGCCACCCAATTCCTTGGCTGGCTCTGCGGCCGCGGCCTGAACCGGCGCCAGCGCCGAATTGTCCTGACCCGCAATCGCCACCTTGGCCACCGGCGCAATGCGCTCGGCCACCACGGCCTGGTTGACCGGGTCGGTGATCACATGCTGTTCCTGCGTACCGGACGCGACGATGCGCGCCAACACATATAGAAGGATGGCAATGCCGATCAAAATGCCGAGTACCAGCATGAAGGTGTCAAAGAACTTTCTATCGTGCTCGGCGCTCACTTCGGCTCCAACAACAGGCTACAGGGGCGGGAAAGCCACATGGCAAAACGGCGCGCAGTATAGCGGCGTCGCCGTTCCCGATAAACTCAGCAGGCTAAGTCTTTGATTGGGCGCTGATTCCAGCCTTGGGTGTTGGGCCGGCCGCCCAGGCCGGCTATGATTCGCGCCCCACCCGCCGGGTCCGATTCAATCGGCCCAGCCTCATGGCGGGGTCTGCAAGGTGCTAAGTCTCAGCCCGGGTAGGCTGGTACACTGCGTCCTTCCGCACGCGCCCGTAGCTCAGTTGGATAGAGTATCGGTTTCCGAAGCCGAGGGTCACTGGTTCGAATCCAGTCGGGCGCGCCATTCTTCATCGAAACTTTTGAAGGGAAGCCCGCACTTCGCCTCCTTCTCCTTCAGCTCGAGCTTCAGATTTCCAGTTCACGGAGACGTTGATTGCGTTGTGGACGGCTGAGGTGTTTCGCGAAGCCCACCTCGCAGACTCCCGGCGGCTATAACCGCGCCCACCACAAGCAGCAGAGTCACGCCGAGCAACATGTACCGGCCGATCGTTCGCCGATGGGCGAGTGGCAATGTCCGCTGCGCCATGCAGCGCAGACCGACGGCGATGACGTGCGCGCCCGCAATGATGAGCACCGCGGTCGCCGCTGCAACACCGGAGAGATTTGTGG
Source organism: Steroidobacter cummioxidans (assembly GCF_003104955.1). NCBI lineage: Bacteria > Pseudomonadati > Pseudomonadota > Gammaproteobacteria > Steroidobacterales > Steroidobacteraceae > Steroidobacter > Steroidobacter cummioxidans. The sequence goes on from NZ_LSRW01000004.1 coordinate 110,567, forward strand.
TAAACGGTAGTGTCATTGCGCCCCCGGTCGCCTCCATTTAAAGCTCTGACGGACAAAAATCACAGGATTGGTAATGTGATGGACATCCGGCCCCGTGAGGTAGAGTTCATGACTGCCTGTGAAGAGGCCGAGCGAGCCGGTATCGACCTGAGCCTCATCGAGGTCAGTCTGGGCTACTCCTACGACAAGCGCGCCCTACAGCATCAGGCCGCGCTCGAACTTGCGTTGGAGCTAGAACGGGTAGGACGTCAGCTACGTGGTGCAACTGAACCAATTGATCGAACGCCTGAGTGATGCAGGCATTGACTTTGTCGTCGTGGGCGGCTGAAGCCGAGACATCGATTCTCGAGCCCCAAACTCTCATTTCTGGATAACCCAGAGCCAGGGGTCGCACTCAAAAATCTGTATTTGGAGACCGAACTGGGTCCAATCGATCTACTGGGTTCCATCAAAGGAGTGGGCGATTTCCAGTGTGTGCATGACGCTTCGATAGAAGTCAGTCTCCGCTCATGAGCACCGCCATCGCAGAGGCCGAGCGCGCCGGTATCGACATGAGCCTGGTCGAAACGAGCTCGACCAGCTGATTGAGCGTCTGTGCGACGCGAAGATCGACTTCGCGATTGTCGACGACGTAAGTGAATTCCAAGCGGTGCGGGCCGCGTCGATCGAGATTGAGCTATTTGGGCGATCGTGCCGTGTGCTCTCGGTCGAAGGTCTGACGGCCGGTCGTACGACGAGCGCGGCCGCCGGGAGTTGTCACATGATCACGGCTATCGCTTGCGCATATCCACACGCTGTGGCGTTCGAGGTATGCACAGTTACCGCAATATTTCCTTTGGTTCTGGATGTGAGCAGCACCGCGAACGTTTCCATGGCGCCGGCGCTGTCGCGCGGAATGGCGAACCAGTCGCCGGGGCTCGCCGGTGATATGGCCGTGACGCCGCTCAGGCGGAAGAAGATGCAGTCCAGCGTTTCATGGTTGGGCTGAATCTGACTTACAACAGCGGTATAGGTGGCGCTCGCTGCAGGGATCGAGGTCAAGCCAGCGAGAATAGCCACACCAGTGGCGAGTAGACGTCGATTCATACTCGTGCTCCTGTGAGTTCCGACAGCGGCGTCACTCGACGATCGAAAAATACGAGAGTGTCTCGGAAATGTTGGGCTGATCGGTGCAGTTGCCCGTTCCATAGAATATGACGGTCGCGCCCTGGGACTTTGCTGCAAGCAGTCCCGCAAGATATTCCTTGGCGCGAGGCCGGTTGAACGAAAAGGAATAATAGTTTCCGTTCGAGCCGTGACAGCCCGGCGGATTGAGGACGCCGCCGGTTGGGTAGACGTACACCAGACTTTCGGAAATCAAAAGCTCCTTGATGGTGGCCCTGGTCGTACTGGCAGAGGCTGCGCTCGATAGCGCGAGCGCGAGAATGCAGGTCACCGAAAGATTCCGTTTTGCGATCGTCATGATTGCTTCCAGTATTTTTGTATCGATGTGGGCCCGAGTCACGCGCAAGCAGGTGGGATGGATGCGTCTTGGCCGCTCATCACCGTCCCTGATTGTTTGTTTATTGTCACAGGCTCGCAGTATCAACCGGGGTCTGTCAATCCGCCTGGCGCAGAGATGATTGGTCAAAACCCTGAATCTTCCTGCCTGCTGTTGACAGGATAACGGCGATGCGTAAATGCTTGCGTCAAGAGCCCGCAATGAGCGGTCCAAGCGGATTCGCGCGCAAATCATCTGCGCGGCAAGGAAGTAAAGCGGCCATCTGTTTTTGTCACAACGATGAATCCGCAATCTGATGCGTCAAGGAAAGATCAGGGAGATCCACATGGTTACCAAGAAAGCGTTTGTCGTCGCTGCCGGGCTGTTGGTCGCGAGCAATGCGTTGGCGGCGAAGTATTGCGATGAGCGTATTGAGTCGACCATCCTGAATGCCAACGGCAATGTCTATTTCAAATCAGCCAGCTGCCATCAGAACTGGTGTCAGGTGAATTGGGGCGATGCCCGGAACAAGAATGCTCTCGCGCTGCTGCTCACCGCGCAAACAACGGAGAAAGTGGTGAGATTCTATTGGCCCGATCTGACTTCCTGCGCCCAACAGAATATTGCTCTGGCGTCGCCAGAATCGATGGAGATGCTTTGAATCGGCGGGCCTCAGTACTTCGCGCTCAACGCCGCCGGTTCCAGTTCCTTGCGTAACTGCTTCTGAAACACCGCTGGCCCAACCCAGGTGTAGATGCAGAAGCCGAGCCAGGCGAGTTGCAGCCAACCGCCTGCCTGTTCGTAGCCAGAATCGTCGAGCGCGATGACCAGGGCGCGATAAGTCAGATATGTACCGATCAGCAGTACGACACGGCGTGTCATCGAGCCGCCGCCGAAGAATGAATTGAAGCGCCACCACAGGCCGAGCAGCGGGCTCTGGCGTGCCTTGACGGCGGCGAGCAGCGCAATCGCGCCTTCGTGAAGGGAGTTGTTACGGAGCACGATGAGTGCGTGCTCCCTGGCTTCCTGCGTTTCGTTGCGGGCCAGGAGCAGGAAACCCATCGTCAGCAGCGCGTCGGAATTCTCGGGATCGATTTCGAGGGCGCGGCGGGCGAGCGCTTCCGCCTGTTTGAAATCGCGTTGCTCGCGATGATGTTCGGCGAGGGCGGCCCAGGTGGCGGCATCGTCCGGATCCATCTCTCGCGCCTTTTCCAGCAAGGGCAGAACTTTACCCGGCCGGCCCCACAAGCCATACAAATGTGCCAGTGAGCGCAGCAGGGACGGATTGTTGGGCTCCAGGCCGAGCGCTGCATTCAAGTGATCTTCGGCAACCTTGAAACGACGCTGCGCAATCGAGACGGTGGCCATTGCGTAGTGAGCGAACGTGAGTTCCGGATCGAGCGCCAGCGCCGCGCGTGCTTCGTAGTCCGCGGCATGTAAACGCTTTTGATCGTGCAGACAAACCGCGAGCAATGCGTGCGCATGCGCGTTGTCGGCATCGAGTGTCAGCGCCTGGCGCAACGTCTCGATGGCGCCGTGCAGGTGCTGGTGGTGAGCCTGAGTGTGGGCGCGCTCGATCAGCTTCTGGACGTCGCGTGACATCAGTTCACCATGATCTGCCAGAAAGGCGAGTCGACTGCATGCACGACTCGTGACTTCAAGTAGCCACCACCCACGATCAGCACCGCGGCGATCGTTGCGACCTGCCCGCGATCCGCAGCGCCGCTGAAATATTCGTAAAGCGCATGCGAGTTCTGTTGCAGAAAATAAATCCAGTAAGCGAGGCCGAGCTTCCACGCAACGATCAGCAACAGCGCATAGTGCAGGGACGAGCCGGGCAGTAAGCCGCCGGTGCGCAGCAGGCCGAGGCCGAACAGAATGACCGGTGCCCCGAGCAGTACAGCGATCGCAATCCCGATCTCACGCCCCCAGGTCGGGCCGCGCAATAGCCAGGCATTGACGGCGAAGCCGGTCGCACCCAGCCAGGCGCCGCCGAACATCATCGCAAGTAACAGCCAGAAAGGATCGAGCGCGGGCGGGCCGCGCCGGTCGCCGATCGGCTCGTCCTGGATGCGATAGGCAACGCTCATCGTCGCTGTCCGTGCTGGTCGAGGAATTCGAGCACTTCGTCGTACTGGCCGCCTTCGTTCGCGTAGCGCGCGTAGTTGCGCGCTGTCGTCAGCCATTCGTTGGTGGTGCTCTTTGCTGCTTTCAAAGCGGTGCGCAGGTGTTCCTGGGTCACGGGAACCTCGCGACCGCCAGCGATCGAGACTTCGATTGCCTCGTCGACCGCGCTTTCGACCAGATCTCGCAAATCGGCACCGGAGAAGCCGGGCGTGAGGTCCGCGATCTCGCGCAACGGTAGCTCGCCTGCGGTGGGGCGTTCACGTAACAGCGCTTCGAGAATGGACTCTCGAGCGGCCCGATCCGGTGGCGGCACGAACATCACTCGATCGAATCGGCCGGGCCGGCGGAAGGCGGGATCGACGGCCCAGGGCACGTTGGTCGCGCCCATGACCAGCACGTTGTCGTTGGCCTGCGTGAAACCATCGAGCTCGGAGAGAAACTGACTCACCAGCTTCGATGAGGTCGACTCCCGTGAATACTGGCGTTTGCCGCCCAGCGCTTCGACTTCATCGAAAAACAGCACGGCCGGCGCGGAGCGGCGCGCCTGTTCGAACAATGCGTGCAGCTTGCGCTCGGATTCGCCGATGTACATGTCGAGCACATCGGACACCGCGACATTGAAGAACTTTGCGCCACATTCGCCTGCGGTGGCGCGTGCGATCAATGTTTTACCGCAGCCGGGCGGTCCATATAAAAGAATGCCGCCGCCGGCCTTGCGTCGAAAGCGCTGGAACAGCGAGGGCTTCTGGAACGGCAGAATGATGCGGCGGTGGATTTGTTTCTTCACGGCCTCGAGGCCGCCGACATCGGCGAACTTCACGCGCTCGGTCTCGGGGCGTAACAGGCGCGTGATTTCGGTCGCATCGGTATCGTCATTCGCATCCTGCGCGACCTTGCGTGTGCCTTGGCGGGCAGCATCCAGGCGAATCACCTTGGAATCGAGCTCGGCGGCGAGGGCCCGGTCTTCGAGTGCCGGATTGGCGGCCAGGGCGGCTCGATACGCAGTCCGGCCCTGGTCCAGATCGCCGATTTGTGCGCAGGCGCGCGCCTTGAGCAGCAGCGTCTCGCTGTCATCGCCCTGTAACCATGCGATCGCTTGCGCCGGGGTGCCGATCGAAAGATAGGCACGGCCCAGGTCCCGGCGTTCGGCTTCGACCAGCTGCGTGCCATCGAGCTTCAGCTCGCTCAGCAGCTGCGCGAGCTCGTCCGTGTGATTGCGCTCGAGCGCAGCCCGCAAAACGACCAGTGCCAGGTCCCGATTGTCCGGCGAGGCGCGCAGGGCGCTTCGCAACGATTCGAATACTGCGTTATCCATGCGCGCTTCTTATACGACCGCTCGCAATTGGGCGAGCGACGGGAGCGCAATGTACAACTAGTGGCGCGGCGGGCGGTAGAGGGCGTTATGTCCGGGCGCTGCCAGGCTCAGGCGTGCACCTCGGCGACCAGCAGCGATCTCAATAATTCGACCAGAGTCGCGTCATCGAACGGCTTGGGCAGGATGGTCAGCTCATGGTCCGACGCGAAGCGGCGAGTCTCCGGAGTCTCCAGCCCCGTGGTCAGAATGACGGGCAACAGCGGCTGTTGATGTAGCAGGTGTTGTACGACCGTCGCGCCGCTGCGGTCGGGCAGGGCCATATCGACCAGCGCCGCATCCCATTCGACGCCCCGCCGCTCCTCGATCACGGTGTTGCCGAGGTAAGCGCAGTCGACATCGAAGCCCGCTTCGCTGAGCGCTTCGCGAATCGACAGCGCGACCAGCAGTTCGTCTTCGACAAGCAGGATTCGAGCGGACATGGCGACGACTTCACTAACGGACAGCAGTTGGCGCGGGCACGTTTTATTTGGTCGGCTGAGATCCCCACATGTAGCGAATTACACGGGTCGAGAGATCAGAGCTTATGCGTACGCACGCCGGGCACACGCAGGCCCGTAAACATAGGTTAAGCGACGACAGGAGGGTGATCGCGCAGCGCAACCATTTGCCCGGCTGGCTCGTGTCAGGCAGTAGCAGGAGCAAAAGAATCGGGCATGATCTATAACGTACTCGTCGGTGAACCTGACAATGACACCTGGACCTCGATCGCCAACGGCGTCCGGCGCTACCAAGCGGAGTCCGCGATCGTGCGAGTCAAAGATGGCGAGCAGGCGGTGCGCTATCTGTTCCAGCGGGGCCTGCTCACGGAGGAGCCGGAAACGCCGCATCTGATTTTGCTGGCGGCGCATCTGCCGATCGTGTCGATGAACGCTGTCATCGCCCGGTTGCGACAACATCCGAGAACGCAAGCGATCCCGGTAATCGTCATTCGGCGAGATGCGGGCCGAGATGAAGCCGAGGAGGGGTTGGAAAGCGAGCTGGGCCAGCAACTCGAGCCAGGGGTGGTTGAGATCCTCGCCACCGCGAGGCTGGAGAAAGACGTGGCGAGCGCGCTGACTCAGCTCCATAGGGTCGCAGCGCCCAAGGTAACCAGCGCTCCGTGCAGCCCTCTATGAGGGCGCAATAACGCTGGAAGTCGCAAGGCAGGGTCACGTAGGCGTTGGCGTCAAATTTGTTGTGGCACCGATGCATGCGCGGGTTGCGCTCGATGCTCGCCAGCACTACGGGCACCCTACATGTGAGCGGATGTGCGCGCATCAGATCGAGCACGCACAGGCCGCCGATGCTTTTCATTTCCAGACTGAGAATCACGAGCCGTGGCATCTCGGGCGGGCGGCCGGCGAAGAGGCCCGTTGAAAACAGGTATTGCAGAGCCTCGCTGCCGTCCAATAGATGCATCACGCGGGCTCGCGGCGCCACCTGTTCGAAAGCCACGAGCGTGGTTTGCGCATCCAACAGGTGGTCATTGACGATGAGAACATCGGCGCTTGGGACCATGCGAAGGCTCACTTGTAAGGAGTCGATGGCATCAGTCGATGGCATCAACGGAAGCCGACGCAGCCCACGGAAGTTCCGTTGGACTGAATCTTACCTACGTCGCGCTTCAGCGACGTGAGCTCGATGGCGCCATCACAGCGCTGAGTAGACGAGATGCAGCGCCAGTAATCCCAAGCCGGCAAAGAACCAGCGGCGGAAGCGCTCGGGCGAGACGCGCCGACGAATCCAGCCGCCGATCAGCATGCCGAACAAGGCGGGCACGATCGCGATGGCAGAGTTGGAAATGGCCTGAAACTCCAGTGCGTCATGCCAAAGCAAACCCAGGCCCAGTGCCACGGTGGAGACCGTGAACGACAGCCCGAGCGCTTGAACCAACTCATCGCGCGCCAGCCCGAGCCCGGCGAGGTATGGAACGGCGGGAACGACGAACGTGCCAGTCGCGCCGGTGATGAATCCTGTGGTGATGCCGACGGCGGGGCCGGCCCATCGTTCCGCCTGCGCCGAGACATTCATATGGAAATTCAGCAGCCCGGCCGCCGCATAAAGTAACAATGCGCCGCCGAGCAGAGCGCTCGCGACCGTCGATTTGGTAGATGCGATGACCCCTGCCGCGACAGCGGTACTTGCGAAGATCACAAGCAGCATTGGCCACAGTCGTCGCACGAGGCCAGCGAGCCGCGGGCCCTCGGCGAGCTGCCACACGTTTGTAATGAAGGAGGGCAGCAGCAGAATGGCAGCCGCCTCGGCCGGTGGCATTCGCAGGCTGAGCAAGCCCATCGCAACCGTCGGCAGGCCCAGGCCGACGACGCCTTTCACCGCCCCGGCGAGCAGGAAGATCAGTGCGACGTAGGCGGTAGCAAACGTGAGCGTCATGGTGCGAGTCTTGCCCGCATCCCATTCGGCTCACAATGTGATTCTCACAAAGTCTGGCGTCGGCAAATGCGAAGGAGCGGCCAGTTGGCATCGATTGCCGCCCAAGTGGCGGCGCTGCCGTCAATTGGCCGGCCAGCGATGCCGCCTGGATGCGGCAAACTCCGTCCATCCAAATTCATCCCGGTGCTCGATCCATGCGGCGACGACACGTATGCGCGAGCGTTCTGGGTGGTCTGGTGTTCCCGGCTTCCATGATGGCGACAGCGATGCCCAACAAAGCAATCAACTCCAGTGGCTTGTCGTACGCGCAGGCTTGTCTGGTGGAGCGGCCGAGCAAGCTGCTGTTCATCAGCGGCCAGGTGCCCGAGGACGCGGCAGGTAAAGTCCCGCAGCGCTTCGAAGATCAATGCCGGCTCGTCTGGCACAACATCGAAAGCCAGCTCAGCGCCGCAGGCATGAAGCTGACCGACCTGGTGAAAGTCACGGTGTTTCTTTCCGATCGTCAGTACCGCGCAGCCAACGCCGCAGTACGCAAGGAAATTCTTGGCGACCATACGCCGGCGCTAACCATCATCATCACCGGCATCTACGATGCCGAGTGGTTGCTCGAGATCGAAGCGATCGCTGCGGTCTAAGCGTCCTTGTCGCGTTTCAGGATGAGTGAAGTGGTAACGTCGATCACATCCGGCAAGGTGGCAATGTGGTCTCGCGTCGAGTTGAGCTGTGACGTAGCGCGAGCCTCGATCTCCACGGCAAGGTCGACGTCACCGCTCAACGAATAACACCGGCACACTTCCGGCAGCGCCGTGATAGCCGCCACGGTCTTTGGTGCTGGCGTTTTTGCCAGTTTGAGTAACAGCAGCGCGGACAATCGATCGGCATCGGCAACGCGAGCGTGATAACCGAGAATGACACCCGACTCCTCCAGTTTCACCAAACGCTCGCGCACTGTGCTGCGCGCCAGCTTCACTTTGGCCGCAATGGCTTTCAACGGCAACCGCGCGTTCGTGCGCAGCAACGAGACAATTTGCATGTCGATCGCATCCATCGTCGCTCTCCGCTGCCTGCAGTGTGCAGCCGCCAGTATTTTCGTTGTCGGCAGCGCGTGGTCGCAACCGGTGAATACGCCCAAGCATTGGACGCCGGCTGCAATCTCGTCCTCAGGGTACGAATCATCGCCGACCTTTACGCCTGACGGGCGCGAGATGTACTTCCTCAGCGCGGACGCCAGCTTCAGCAACTATCGAGTCATGGTCTCGAGGTGCGAGCGCGGCGCTTGGAGCAAGCCGGAAGTCCCCTCGTTCGCCCAGGCGCTACCTGTCGTCGAAGCAGATCCGTTCGTGAGTTATGACGGCCGCCGTTTGTACTACATCTCGACGCGCCAGGATCCAAAGCATGAGGACTTCGATATCTGGATGGTCGAGCGCTCGACGAATGGAGGGTGGGGCGAGCCGAAGCGTTTGCCTGAACCGGTGAACTCGCCCACGTCGGAGCTGCTACCGCGCGAGGACGGGCAGGGGCGCCTGATTTTCGGCTCCGCTCGCGCAGGCGGTGAAGGTCAGGGTGACATTTACATGGCCACGCCGCAGGCCGATGGCCAGTGGCGAGTCGAGAATCTCGGCCCCCCAGTGAATACGCCAGCGTTCGAGTACGAAGCCGAAGTGTCACGCGATGGCAGTACCCTGGTCGTGGTTGCGCATCGGACCGAGCGCTCGCATCTCTATCAATACAAGTGGCGCGGCGGTCGCTGGGTCGAAGTAGGTGAGATTCCCGCGCTGGCGGAGCAATTTCAGGTCGGACCGCTGCTTTCGCCGAGCGGTGATCGCTTGCTGTTCGCGCAACGAGATGGCGAGCGATCGGGCGAGATGTTCCTGGTGGATCTGGCGCCGAATGCCGATGAGGCCTGGCCTCCGCGCTGCCGATGATGGTATAGCAGGAAGAATGGCAACACTCACTGGTCGCACCATTGCCGTTCCCGAGACTCGGGAGCTGGATGTCTTCTCTGCAATGCTCGAGCGCCGGGGCGCGACGGTTCTGCGCTGTCCGCTCGTGGCGATTCTCGATGCGCCCGATCCCAAGCCCATCCTCGCATGGCTGCACGGTTTCAATGCCGGCGCTTGCGATGACCTGATCCTGCTGACGGGGGAAGGCTTGCGTCGGCTGCTCGGCTGCATCGACAAGAACGAGCCGTCACTGCGCGAGCCGTTCGTGCAGCGCTTGGCCGCGGTGAGAAAGATCACGCGAGGTCCGAAGCCGGCGCGGGCGCTGCGAGAGTTGGGGCTCAAGTCGGATATCGCCGCTGAGTCGCCGACCACGCAAGGCGTGATCGATTCGCTGCGCGCCGAGAATCTGCAAGATCGCAAGGTCGGTGTGCAGTTGTACGGCACTGAGCCCAACCGACCCCTGACGGAATTCCTGCAAGGGGCGGGAGCGCAGGTCATGACGGTTGCACCATACGTTTACGCCGACAAGCTTGCCGACGAAGCGGTTCGCGATCTCATGCAGAAGATGGCCGCGGGTGCCGTCGACATCATCGCGTTCACCAGCACGCCGCAAGTGGAGCGCCTGTTCACCGTCGGCCCGCCGGAGCTGGTGCGAGCTGCGTTCGAAAAGACCGAGGTCGCCGCGATCGGCCCCGTCGTCGCCGATGCACTCAAGCGTCACGAGATTCCTGTCCGGCTGATGCCAGAGGACTCGTTCTTCATGAAGCCGCTGACCACTGCGATCGAGCAGGGCATTGGCACCCGCAACGGCACGTCGGAAAGTCAAGAAATGTAAAAAGACCGGCCGTCCCTGGCCGCCGGCCGCAGCGTGCGTGAAGTGGGGATCACGCGGCTGCCAGCCAAGTGTGCTCAGGGTGCCTGTTTCGTAGTGCAGTTTGTTTGGCGTTTGGTCAACGCCGTGTAACGGTGTGTAACTGCGTGCGCTGTCCTCAAGTGTGGTCCTTGTGAACGGGCCGGGGCCTGCCGTACAAGAGCGGCATGCGGGCTACCAACTTACTCATTGTCGAAGACGATCCCGAAATCCGGCAGATGGTTGCCGAGCTGATGCGCCGGGAAGGTTTCGAGGTCGATGCAGCCGAGGATGCGCGCGGCATGGACGATGTGCTCGCACGTCGCCGACCGGATCTGATCGTGCTGGATCTGATGTTGCCGGGCGAAGATGGCTTGTCCATCTGCCGGCGGCTCCGGGTTCACAGCAATCTGCCCATCTTGATGCTCACCGCGAAGAGCGATGAGGTTGATCGCGTCGTCGGTCTGGAAATGGGCGCCGACGATTACCTCGTCAAGCCTTTCGGGCCTCGTGAGTTGTTGGCGCGAGTGCGAGCGCTGTTACGGCGTGGTGCTTCGACGCCGTCAGCTGTTCGTGAGCGGCGCTTTTCGTTCAGTGGCTTCGTCATCGATCTCGATGCGCGCGAGCTCGTCGATCAAAGCGCAGCGCCAGTCGCGCTGACCGCCGCAGAATTCGATCTGCTCGCCTGCTTCGTTCAGCATCCGCGACGCGTGCTGACCCGAGAACAGATTCTGAGCTGGACGCGCGGTCGCATGGCCGATCCGTTCGATCGCACGGTGGACATGCAAATCTCCCGGCTGCGACGCAAGCTCGATGCGGCCAGCCCGGCCGCGAAGCTGATTACCACTGTACGCAACGGCGGTTATCTATTCACCGCGCACGTCGGTAACGTTGCGTGATTACGCGACTGACATTTGCTTCACGGCTCGGCTTGATCGTGGTGCTGAGCCTGATCGTCGCCTGGATTGCAGCGACGGCCATTTTCTACATGGCCACGGCCAGAGAAGACGGAGAATCCCGGCCGCTGCCCCTGCCTCGCCAGATTGCAGCGCTGGTGCAACTGCTCGAACGAGCAGAGGACAGCACGGAACGCTCGCTGATCATTCGCGCCGTCGGTTCGCCGAAGTTCAGCGTGCAGCTGGTCAGCGATGCGTCGCTGCTACAAACGCCGCACACTCGTCCGTTCGAGCTACGAGCGCAACTACTGCAGAAGGCGCTTCATGAGATTGGCGGGCGGCCGTTCAGTCTGACGTTCGATGCGGACGCCGGCCACGACAAGCGCCCGCCGCAGTTCTCCTACATGATGCCAACCAACCTGGAGCTGCGCGTCCGCTTGCAGACCGGAGAAGTCTTGGTGATTCGGGGCTATCACCGGCCGACGACGAATGTGTATGGCATGCCGATCGGCTTCATCGCTGGCTTGGTTGGCACGCTGACCGCACTGATTGCATTGATCATCATGCATCGACAGACGAGGCCGCTGGCGCGGCTCGCGGCCAGGGTCGATCAGTTCGATTTCTCGGGTCAGCCGACCATGCTGCCGGAAACGCGCTCGGCAGCACCGGAAATTCGTGCGCTCATCGCGGCGTTCAATCGCTTGCAGGCCCGCCTGGCGCAACTGCTGCGTGCACGAATGGCGATGCTCGGCGGTATTTCTCACGATGTGCGCACGTTCGCAACCCGTCTGCGGCTGCGTGTCGATCACATTGCCGAGAAAGCGGATCGCGAGCGAGCCATCGCCGATATCGACGACATGATCCGACTGCTCGACAACGCGCTGCTCGCCAGTCGCGCCGGCGCGGGCGAGCTGGTCGAGGAATTGGTCGAGTTCGGGCAAGTAGTGCGGGACGAAGTCGACGATCGTTCCGCGGAGCGAGCGCCGATTCATTTGCAAGCCGTCGCGACCCAGGAAGATGCCATCGTGCTGGGTGACCGCGTGGCTCTACGTCGAGTCGTGGCGAATCTGATCGACAACGCTCTGCAGTACGGGCGAGCTGCACATGTGCAAGTCGATACGAGCGATCGAGAGGTGCGGCTGACGGTCGACGATGATGGGCCGGGTATTCCGTTCGAGCAGCGGGAAGCCTTGCTCGAGCCGTTCGTCCGTTTGGAAACATCTCGCAATCGACGCACCGGCGGTGCTGGTCTCGGGCTGGCAGTTGTGCGCAGTCTGGTCGAAGCGCACGGTGGTTCGATCAACATCGGCGAGGCGCCCACTGGCGGCGCGCGCTTCACAGTCAGCCTGCCGCTGTTTCACGCTTGAGACGAAACTGATCTGTATCTTTTCTGGCTGTTCGCGTGCGCTGATTCCGACGTACAGAATCAAAACAAGAATGTCACGTCGAACTGCGCAAATTTCATGCACGCCATTGCAATGATTTATTAAGCGCGTTGACCCTCGCTGACAGTGTCACGTACAACACTTCGAGTGCTTCACAAAGCACCAAACAAAGTTCGCAGCGACCACGAGCGATGCAATGTTCGCCTCGCGAGGATGCTGCGAACGACTGACGAGAGAACACGTACCAGCAGTGTTCGCCGAGCGGCGGGCGACAGCCGCGGTTAGTGGGGGACAATATGAATTCGAATCGCAGTCCGTGGATCCGGCGCGTCCGCACGTCGCGTGACGTCGTCACCATCAATCGAAAGTTGCGCGACGGTGTGCGCGATGTGCTTGCAGGCTCGCTTCTGCTTGGCAGTTGCGCGGCCATGGCGCAGCAGGCGCGAAGCGTCGAAGAGGTGGAAGTCATCGTTGTGACCGGCTCGTACATTCAAGGTACGGCCGAAGATGCAGCACTGCCGGTCGATGTCTTCACCGCCGAAGACCTGCAGATGCAAGGCTCGCCCTCCATGGTGGATCTGGTGAAGTCCATTCCCTCGGTGCAGGGCGTGCTCGGCGAATCGAATCAGTTCGGCTCGGCGCAATCCACTGGCACGGGCAACGTCAATCTGCGCGGCCTTGGCGCGGTGCGCACGCTGGTATTGATGAATGGCCGCCGTATCGCAGGTTCGCCGACGGGCAGCGGTGTCGACACGAATCTGCTGCCGATGGCCGCGATCGGTCGTATCGAAGTGCTGAAGGATGGCGCGGCTGCAACGTATGGATCGGATGCCGTCGCCGGCGTCGTCAATTTCATCACCAAGACCAACGTCGAAGGCCTGGCGCTCGATGCGTCGTATAGCTACATCGATGGCTCGGATGGCGACTACCATGCAAATGCCTTGTGGGGTCATCGCGCCGATACCTGGAATGTCATGGTCGCCGCGGGCTACCGTCATCGCTCCGAGTTGAACTCGACGAAGCGCAACTGGGCGGTGCGCAGCTTCGATGAGAACCCGCAAAACGGTTACTCGCCATTCGGCAACCCCGGCCAATACAACACGACCGCGGCTCCCGGGATTGCCGCACAAAGTTTCCGCGATCCGGGTTGTACGGCTTTGGGCGGCTTCGAGATCCTGCCCGGCGATGGCTGCCGCTTCCAGTACATCACTTTCGACAATCTCGCCGAGCGTGAAGAGCACTACCAGCTCTACAGCGAATTCAACATGGATATCGGCGAGAAGACCTCGTTCCATTTCGAGGCGCTGTATGCGGCTCACGATGTGCCGGAAGAAAACTCCTCGCCGTCGTATGGTCCGCAGCAGGGCGCGAATCTGACTGCGACGCCGACCACCGGCCTGCTGGCGCCGAACTACATCATTCCGCTGAGCAATCCGGGCTTGCAGGCCATTCTGCCGTATATCGACCAGGTCGATCGCGACGCCGTGCTGGCGCGTCGCTTCGTGGTTGCCAGCGGTCTGCAGTGGCGTCCGCTGGGTAACGGCGGCAACCCGCTCACCGGCGAAGGCAAGAAAGACGAGCGCTTTTTCGATGGCTTCCGCCTGTCGGCGGGATTGAAGGGCGAGTTTGGTCCCAGCATCGGCTGGGACACGGCTGTGACCTATAGCGAGAACACACGCAGAGTCAACACGCCGGACATTCTCGCGTATCGCTTGCAGCTTGCGTTGAACGGCATGGGCGGGCCGAACTGTGCGGCGGGCGGTACCGCGGGCCAAGGCGGATGTTTGTTCTTCAATCCGTTCTCGAATGCCTTCGCGGGCAATCCCTCGACCGGCGCGGTCAACGACTTCAACTACAATCCTGCGCTGGCGAACGATCGGGCCGTCATCGACTGGATGTTCGAGAATACCGGTGCGGAGGATACTACTTCGAACCTGGCCGTCGACCTGGTGTTCAACGGCGAGCTGCCTTGGTCGTTGCCCGGCGGTGCCGTCGGTTGGGCCTTTGGCGGTCAGTATCGAGACGAGGGTTACGAGCGCAAGGTCAATTTCTTCTCCGATATCGACCGCAATCCCTGCGTCGATACGCCGGTGAACGGCAACATGGGCTGCACGACCCAGTTCGGCGCATTCACCTTCTTCGGTCCGCAGCGTAATCAGAACCTGACCCGCGACGTGTTCGGTGTGTTCGGCGAAGTGAACCTGCCGTTGTTGGAGTCGCTGCAGGCGCAGGTCGCATTGCGTTACGAAGACTACGGTGGCCTGGTCGGCTCAACCACCAATCCGAAAGTGTCGTTGCGTTGGCAGGCGCTCGATTGGCTGGCATTCCGCGGCTCGGCCGGCAGCACCTTCCGTGGTCCGCAGCAGACGCAATTGTTGGATGGCTTCACCACGACACTCGTCTATACGGGCGTCAATCGCGGCTACAAGCCTTACGACACCTACGGCAATGCCGCTCTGAAACCGGAAGAGGCCGATACCTTCAATCTCGGCACCATCGTGCAGGCGGGCAACTTCAAGGCCACGCTCGATTACTGGAAATTCAACTTCAAGAATCCGATCGGCACCGAGGGCGGTACTGAACTGGTAGCGTCTTTCTTCGGCGCGAATCCCGGCGATCCCGACCGCTGCAACGACCCGGCCTACGCCGGATTGCTGGATCGATTCACGTTCACGGGCACCACGTGCAGTGCTGCAGCGCTGATTCGTACTCGCGTCAATGTGATCAATGGCCCGGAAGAGAACATTTCCGGTCTGGACGGCAGCTTGTCGTACCTGTTCGAGGGCGTGTTGAGCGGTGATCTGCTGGTGGGCGCCGATGCTTCATATACATTGAAGTACGAGCGCGACGCACTGATCGTCGAGGGTGTGCTCATTCAAGATAAGGACGATTACGCCGGCACTCGTGGCGGCGCAGGCACGGGCTCTCTGCCGAAGCTGCGTGGCTCGGCCTACTGGGACTACAGCATCGGCGATCACGGCTTGCGTTGGACCTCGCGCTACATCGATGGCGTGACTGACCTGCGCGCCAGCGTGCCGGATGGGTTCCGCGGAGTCGGATCGTTCCTGACGCACGATCTGGTGTATCGGCTGCAGTTACCCTCGGAGACCATGCTCACCGCGTCCGTGATCAATCTGACCGATCGCGATCCGCCGCTGGTGCGTCTGGATCTGAGCTACGATCCGTTCATTGCCAATCCGCTTGGTCGCTACTTCAAACTCGCGTTCAGCAGGAAGATATTCTGAGCCCGGTTGCAGGCAAAACCAAACGCCGCTCGGTCGAGCGGCGTTTTTGCTTGCATCAGTCCTCGAGCGTCCAGCCTTTCTCCCAGGGCGGTTCCGGCCCGAAGGTGGTCGCGACGAAGTCGACGAACGCACGCACCTTCGGCATCAGATTGCGCCGCTCCGGATACACGGCGTGCACGGCAATCTCGGGTGGCCTGAACTTGCACAGCAGCGGCTTCAACTCGCCCGAGCGCAATTGATCGCCCAAATAAAACGTCGGTAGCTGGATGATGCCGCCACCTGCAATTGCCACCGCACGGTTCACCAATCCATTGTTGGTATGAAGACTGCCGTTCACCGGCACTACGTGCTCCTGGCCTTCGCTGTCGGTGAAGCGCCACTCGCGAGGCGTGCTCAGCGGCGTGTAGAGAATGCAGTTGTGCTCGAGCAGATCTTCGGGGCGCTCCGGCGTGCCGTGTTTCGCGAGGTAGGCGGGCGACGCGCAGATGATTTGTTTGGTAGGCGCGATCTTGCGAGCGATCAAGTTTGAATCGCGCAAGCGTCCGATGCGGATCGCGACGTCGAAACCTTCCTCCACCAGATCGACCTGCCGATCGTCCAGGCTCAGCTCGACGGTCACGCCAGGATAACGCTCCATGAAAGTTTGGATCGCCGGGCCGAGCTGCAGGATGCTGAAGGACATCGGCGCCGACACACGCAGCGTGCCGCGTGGCTCCGTTTGAAAGCGCGCGACTTCCAGTTCGGCGTTCTCGATTTCGCGCAGCGCGCTGCCGGTGCGGCTGAACAACTCGGAGCCGGCTTCGGTGAGGCTCAGTCGGCGGGTGGTGCGATTCAACAGCCGCGCGCCCAGCTTCTCTTCCAGTCGGGTGATGGCCTTGCTGACCACGGGCTGTGACATCTCCAGCGCCTCGGCCGCGGCCGTGAAGCTGGAGAGCTCGACTACTTTGACGAAGATTGCGATGTCGGTGAGGTTTTGCATTTGGGTCGGTTCGGGGAATAAATCCCATGCCGCCAGGGCCGATGATCCGGGGCTCGCGGCTGACTAACGTAGCACCCCTCAAGGCCGGGCGTCGCCTGGTCGTCATCAAGGTGCTGTCATGTCTACTCAGGATACGCTTCAGGCACGGGACTTTTTCGCCCAGAAACTGGCTTTTCTCACCGGTCCGTACGAGCTGAATGGCCAGCTGCGGCGGAACGAGCCCATCACCATCGTCGATGTGCGCCTGCCGAGCGACTATCAGGCCGGCCACATTCCTGGCGCCATCAACCTGCCGCAAGGCAAGTGGCACACGCTCGGCGGCCTCGGTAAAGATCGTACCGCCGTCCTGTATTGCTACAGTCAGACGTGCAAACTCGCCGCCGCAGCGGCCGTCGAGCTGGCGTCGGCTGGCATTCCTGTCGTGGAGATGGAGGGCGGCTACGAAGCCTGGGTCAAGAGTGAATTGCCTGTGGAGCGTTGAGCTGCACTCGGAGTTGATGCGTCAACCGGCGCTCCATGTAGGGCGCCGGGACACGCTCATTGCGGCTCGAGGCGCTCGCCTTCGGGCGGCGGAAACTCGTTGCAGACTTCGCGCAGCCAATCGCGGAAGCGAATGACTTTCGGCACTTCGAAGTTATGGGCTGGCGCCACGAAGTAATACGAGTTGTGTTGCCTGACGCTTTGCGTGGACGGGCGCACCAATCGTCCCGACGCGAGATCGCCTGCGACCAGCGACCATCTCGCCAGCACTAGCCCGTGGCCTTGTTCCGCCGCGGCCAGCACCGACGCGGAGTCATCGAGGATCGGGCCGCGCTCGATGCGAGTCGTGTCGCCGCCGACCCGGCGCAGCCAATCCATCCACGGCTCGCTCGCGCTATGGAGCAGCGGATATTTATTCAGATCGCCCAGCGTCGCGATCGGGCCGAGCTTTGCGTATAGCGCCGGGCTCGCGACCGGAAACACCCAATCGTCGAGCATCTTCTCCGCTTGCAGTTGTGGCCAGCTGCCCGAGCCATAGCGGACGGCGGCGTGGAAATCGGTCTGCATGAAATCGACCAGCTCGCGGCTGGCGCTGAAGCGCAGATCGACCTCGGGATGCTTTTGATAGAAATCGCCGAGTCGCGGCAACAGCCACTTCTGCAGAAACGAGCCGAGCAGACTGATGTTCAGCAAGCCGCTGCTGCGATCGAGGCGCAACTGATCGACCGCGCGCGTCAGCTCGCCCATGCCTCGTTGCACGCCCGGCAGCAAACGCGCACCCTGTGGCGTGAGTCGCACGGAGCGGCTGTGCCGGACGAAGAGTGGGGTCTCGAGGAATTCTTCGAGTGACTTGATATGCGAGCTGACCGCTGCGGTCGTGACGTTCAGGGACTGCGCCGCGCCGGTAAAGCTCAAATGGGCGGCAACGGCCTCGAAGGCCCGCAGGGCGTTCAAAGGCAATTTGTTGTCAGCGCTCATCGTTCCGCCGCTTCGTTCAAAATTCTTTTAATCCTTGAACCCGAAACGCCACACGAATACTCGCAAGCGCAGCGAAAATATATCGATTCACTTAATGATGCAAGGTACGATGTCCAGCCTTCGACGGAGGGGGAGCGAGCCATGACCAGCCTGCACATTGAGCCGGCGACACCGGCCGACGTGCCAATGATCCTGCAGTTGATTCGCGAGCTCGCGGAGTTCGAGCATCTGCTGCACGAAGTGACGGCGACCGAGGAGCAGTTGCTCGAGCACCTGTTCGGTGCAAGGCCGAAGGCCGAGGTCATCATGGGGCGGCTGCAGCCGGGCGGTGAGGTCGCGGGCTTCGCGCTGTTCTTCCACAACTTTTCGACCTTCCTGGCCAAGCCGGGCATCTATCTCGAAGACTTGTATGTCCGTCAGCAGTACCGCGGTCACGGCTATGGCGGGCAGCTGTTACGCCATCTGGCGGGGATCGCGCTCGAGCGCAATTGCGGTCGGCTGGAATGGTCGGTGCTCGATTGGAATCAGCGCGCCATCGATTTCTACAAGAGCCTCGGCGCGGTGCCGATGAATGAGTGGACCATCTATCGCGTCACTGGCCCGGCTCTGCAAAAGCTCGGCAATGGCGGCTGAGTTGCGCAAGGCAAGCGGTTGTTTCGATGGGACCGATCGGAAATAACTGCCGATAGCGCGGCGGCCGTAGCGTTCAACGTGCTGGCAACTGACACGCACGCGGTGTATTTTCGGGCGCAAGTCGAGGCGATCAGCCGACAGGAAGTCTGCGTCGCGCTCAAATGATAAATCCGCGCTGGACCAACGAGGGTTCGCATGTCCATTCGCGCCTTGCGCTACCTCATCGCACTTGCCGAGTGCTTGAACTTCACTCGCGCGGCGGAGCGATGCTCCGTCACTCAATCGACGCTGAGCATTCAGCTGCGCAAACTCGAAGAGTATCTCGGCGTGCGGTTGTTCGAACGTGATCGCACGCATGTCGCGCTTACTGAAGATGGGCGCAAAGTTCTCCGCTTCGCTCGCGTTGCCGTTCGCGCAGCCGATCGCATCGTCTCCGTCAGCCGCAATGCTCATGGCCGCTCCGCCGCTCTCGGCCCGGAGGCTCTTATTGAAGAGATCAATTGTCATCGTGCGCCCATCGATTAGACTTTGTCTAATTTAGACCGTGGCTAGGACCGACTCACGGTCCCGCCCGAGCAGGGGAGAGCAGCATGGGACCGCCGATCCATACCGTGCGCGTGGCGACGTGCGCCAGTATTTTGTCTGGCCTCTTCATGATGGGGACTGCGCTGGCCCAGCCACTGGGTTTGCCGCCGGTGCCCGTCCCAGCGGACAACCCGCAAACGCCCGAGAAGATCGCGCTCGGCGACAAGCTCTTCAACGACAAGCGTTTCAGCAGCACCGGCGAGGTGAGCTGCGCACATTGTCACGATCCACAGAAGGCCTTCACCGATAGTCCGCTGGTCACGTCGGAAGGCATCAACAAACTCACCGGCACGCGCAACGCGCCGACAGTGATCAATTCCGCGTACTTCAAGCTGTTCTTCTGGGACGGCCGTTCGCTCGACATGGAAGATCAGGCGCAGCATCCCATCATCAATCCGGTGGAGATGGGCCTGCTGAATCATGACCCGGTGCTGCAGATCGTGCGTACCGATCCCGACTACGTGGCGCGCTTCAAGAAAGTCTTCGACAAGCAAGGCGAGCAGGTCACGATGAAGGAAGTACAGCAGGCCATTGCCAGCTTCGAGCGCACCATCGTCGCCGGCGATTCGCCGTTCGATCGTTGGCATTTCGGCGGCGACCAAACCGCCGTGAGCGAGCAGGCGAAGCGCGGCTTCAACGTGTTCCTCACCAAGGGTCGCTGCGTCTCGTGCCATACGATCGAGCAGGATTACGCGTTGTTCACCGACAACCGTTTCCACAACATCGGCGTTGGCGTGAATCGCATTCAGAAGGAAATCCCGCAGTTCGCGCCGGCATTCCTGACCGCGAAGAGCGCGGGCACGGATGTCGATAAAGCGGTGCTCACGAATCCGAAGGTATCCGAGCTGGGTCGCTTCGCTGTGACCGAGACGCTCGATGAGATCGGTGCGTTCAAGACTTCGACCTTGCGTAACGTCGCGGTGACCGCGCCGTTCATGCACGACGGCAGCTTGGCGACACTGCGCGACGTGGTCGAGCACTACAACAACGGCGGCATCACCAATCCGAACGATCCGGTGAACGACTTCCTGAGCGGCGGCATTCGTCCGCTCAATCTCACCGAGGAAGAGATGTCCGATCTGGTCGCATTCATGGAATCGTTGACCAGCCCGCAATTCGCCGCGCAGAAGGCCGCTTCGGCGAATCCCGTTTCCTGCAATGTGAAGACCACCGTGGCTAACGCCAGTCCGGTGACCCCCGCTAGCAACTCAGCCAGCGGCGGAGAGGGGATGTAACATGGACATCAAATACGATCGCCGCAGTTTCATCAAAACCTCGACGATGAGCGTCGGCGCCGCGGCGCTGCCGCTGACCATGGTGGAGCTGGCGTTCGCGAAGCCGAGCGACAATTTCACCTTCGCGTACATCTCGGACTCGCACATTCAGCAGATCAAAGGCACGCAGTTCGTGCGCAACTGGGACCGCGGTCTGATTCGCGCGGTCGCCGAAACCAATCTGCTCACGCCCAAGCCGGACTTCATCATGTACGGCGGCGACCTGGCCCAGATGGGCAACAAGCCCGAGCTCGATCATGGCGCGGAGATCCTGTCGAAGTTGAACGGCAAGGTCTATCACGTGATGGGCGAGCACGACTACTACCTCGACCTCGGTGAATACTGGTCCAAGCTGTTCGGCAAGCAGTACTACAGCTTCAACCACAAGGGCGTGCACTTCGTGGTGTTGAACAGCATCCTCACCTACGACGACTGGACCTTCAACCGCTGGCCCAGTGCCGAGCAGCGCATGGCCGAGATGGCCGGTCTGGACAATCCGAACGGCTCGCCGTTCATGGTCGGCGACAAGCAGCGCGACTGGTTGAAGAAAGATCTGGCGAAAGTGAAGAAGGACACGCCGATCGTGGTGTTCTCGCACTCGCCACTGCAGAAGATATACAAGGGCTGGAATTTCTGGACCGAGGACGCGGAGCAAGTGCAGGCGCTGCTCGCGCCATTCGACAAGGTCACGGTGTTCTACGGGCACGTGCACCAGATCCAGTACAACCAGATCGGCAACATTGCATTCACGTCCGCGATGGCGACCGCGTGGCCCTGGCCATATCCGCAAAGCTACGCGCGGGCTCAGCAACTGCTGCCGAAGCTGACGGTGCAGATGAATCGCGCCGATCCGTTCTTCGAGCGCGATGCCACCGGCTGGCAGTTCATCGATGTGAACAGCGGCCGCGCCAGTGCGACGTTCAATCTCTACAACAACTCCACGCGAACCGTGGCGTTCGATCCGCAGGCTGGGCATCCCAAGGACAAGACCTATCAGGATGAAGACAAGCGCATCGCACCCCAAGTGCATTATTGAGACAGCGCTACAGCTTCCGACGCCAAAGGTTACCAACATGAAAATTGCTTCCATCATCGCTTGTGCCGCGCTGGCTCTGGGTGCCACCGGGGTGGCCAGTGCCGATGAGTTCACCCAGGAAGATCTGGCTCGCTGGCAGGCGCAGTTCGACGGCGTGGTGAAGCAAGGCCGCGGACTGTGGACCGACGCCAAGCTCGGCACGAACGGCGTGGTGTGCGCGCAGTGCCACCCGAACGCCGCCAACACGCATCCGGAGACCTATCCCAAGTTCCAGAAGCAGCTCGGCAAGGTCGCGAACTTCTGGGAGATGGTGAACTGGTGCATCCGCAATCCGCTGGAAGGCAATCAGTTGGCCGCCGACGATCCGAAGATGATCGCGTTGATCACTTACGCGACCTGGGAGCGTCGTGGTGTGAAGCTGGAGCCGGGTAAGCACTGATGCGCTCATTCGCGCGCTCTTTGCTGGCGGCCGCGGCGTTCTCCTTCGCCGCGGTCTCTCATGCAGCTGACACTCCGAGAATCGATCAAGCGTCGCTGCTGAAGCGCATCGAGAAGAAGGACGCCTCGCTGCTAATCCTCGACGTGCGCACACCGGAAGAGTTCGCCGCTGGCCACGTTCCGGGCGCCATCAACATTCCTTACACGCACCTGCCTTCGCGTATCTCCGAAGTCGCGGACGCCGCCGACAAGGACATCGTCGTCTACTGCGCCATCGGTGTCCGCGCAGAGCAAGGCGCTGAACGTCTGCGCGAAAACGGCTTCACCAAGCTGCTCCATCTGGACGGCGACATGAAGGCGTGGGAAGCGCAGAAGCGCCCGCTGGAGAAATAATCTCCTAGCCCAACGCCTGATCCAGATCCGCGATCAGATCCTCCGCGCTCTCCAGTCCCACCGACAGTCGCAGCAGACTCTGCGGCGTGACCGAGTGCGGGCCTTCGATCGACGCGCGGTGCTCGACCAGCGATTCCACGCCGCCGAGGCTGGTCGCGCGAGTAAACAATTTCATCTTTGCAGCAACAGCGAACGCCTCGTCGCGGCCGCCGCGGACGCAGAAGGAAAGCATGGCGCCGAAGCCGCCCTTCATCTGACGTTGTGCGATTGCATGGCCGGGATGGGTTTCCAATCCCGGATAGAACACACGCTCGACCTTCTTGTGACTGTGCAGGAAACCAGCAAGCCGGCTCGCGTTGTGAGTCTGCGCGCGCACGCGGCACGACAAGGTGGTGAGGCTGCGACGGATTAGCCAGCAATCGAAGGGTGACGGCACGCTGCCGACGGTCTGCTGATAGTCGCGCAGCTTATCGGCGAGGCCGCCGCGATCGCGCGTGACGACGGCGCCGCCCATGACGTCGCTGTGGCCACCGAAGTATTTGGTGCTCGAATGCATGACCAGATCGGCGCCGAGCTCGAGTGGGCGTTGCCACACTGGCGTTGCGAAGGTGTTGTCACAACAGACCAGGGCACCCTGGCCATGCGCCAGCTCAGCGATGGCCTCGATGTCGCTGAGGTTGAGCATCGGATTCGACGGGGTCTCGATCCACACCAGGCGTGTCTCTTTACGGAGCGCTTCGCGAACAGCGTCGACGCGAGTCATGTCGACGAACGTATGCGTGACCCCCATGGGCGCGAAAACGTCGCGCAGTTGTTTGGCCGTGCCATGGTAGGACTCGATGGGTGCGATGACGTGCTCGCCCGGTCGCAACAGACTGAAGACCGCCATTGAAGCAGCCGAGCCTGAACCGTAAGCGGTGGCATCTGCGCCGCCTTCGAGTGCGGCGATGCATTGCTCCAGCGGCCGGCGACCCGGATTGTCCGCGCGGCTATAGGAGAAACCGCGGGAGAATTCGCCATCGATGTCGCGCTCGTAGGTCGTGCTCATCTGAATCGATGGGGCGACGGCGCCGGTGGCGGGCTCGACATCTCGTCCGGCATGGACCGACAGGGTTTCGAACTTCATCATGGCTCCTGATCAGGACCCAGGCACTTTACTGCAAAGTCGCCGAACGACATAAAAAAGCGCTCTCCGTCGTGCGACGGAGAGCGAGTGGGGGTCCGAGGAAATCGTTTAAGGCGTGGCCGGCGAGATGTGTGCCGGCGCCTGCTGCAAAATTGCAGGTGCGGCTGCCGATTTCGTCACTTCGATGGTCGGCGGGATGAGCTTGTACATCACCGGTGTGACGATGCGTGCGATCAGCGTCGATGAGATCAAGCCGCCGATGATGACCCACGCAAGTGGCGAGTACATGCCGGCATTCTGCAGCGCCAGAGGCAACAGGCCGCCGATGGCGGTCGCGCTGGTCAACAGAATCGGCAGGAAGCGAATCTCGCCGGCGCGCTCGATGGCTTCATCCAGCGACATGCCTTCCGCTCTGAGCTGATTCGTGAAGTCGACCAGCAAGATCGAGTTCTTGGTCTCGATGCCGATGAGCGCGATGAAGCCGATGGTCGCGGTGAATGAAATACTGTAACCCGCGAGCCCCAGCGCAAGGATGCCGCCGGCAATGCCGAACGGCACGACGCTCAGCACGATCAGCGTGCTCTTGAAGCTGCCGAACTCCAGCACCAGCACTGCGACGATGCCGAGCAATGCAACGATCGTCGCTGCCTGCAATCCACCGAAACTTTCGGCACGACTCTCCAGTTCGCCGCCAGGCACATAGGAATAGCCGCGCGGCCACTGCATCTCATCGAGTCGACGCAGCACCTCGGTGGTCACGCGATCCGTGTTGTAGCCATTCTGGACTTCAGCATTGATCGTGACCGCGCGCGCACGGTTGTATCGATCGATCTGTGTGGGTGCGGCGATGAACTGCGATGAACTGCAGTTCGGCGAGTTGGCTCAATGGCAAAGTGGCGCCGCTCAGCGTCGTCACACGCACTTGATCGAGCGCATGGATGCTGGCGCGTTCGGTGATCGGCGTGCGCACCATGATGTCGTACTGCTCACCGTCCGTTTCTTTGTAACGGCTCGCCGGAATGCCCGCGACTGCCAGCCGCACAGCGCGATCGAACTCGAGGGCCGGCACGCCGAACAGCGCCGCCTTTTGCGAATCGATCTTGAGCTGCAGGTTGGTTCGCTTGATGCGCACGGGATTCTCGACATCGCGGGTGCCCGGCGTTTCCTTGATCAGCTGCTCGACCCGCGCCGCGAGGCGATCCAGCTCGTCCAGTTCCGAGCCAATGACGCGAATCGCGATCGGTGCCGTGATCGGCGGACCGTTCTGGAACTCCTTCACATAGATGTGCGCGTTCGGATACCGCTTCAGCTCGCGACGCAGTTGTTCCAGCTTCTTCGGCGTGTCGCTCGTGTCATATTCCTTGAGCTTGACGAAGATGTCGCCGTAGTTGGTGGCGCCCTCGTTGCCGAACTCGTTGTAGTAGATCTTCGGGTTGCCGTGACCGAGATTGGTGAAGTACGACGCCACCTCCGGCATCGCGGACAAACGCGCTTCGACAAACTTCAGCGCACGATCCGTCTCGGCCAGGCTGCTGCCGCCAGGCGTCTCGACGGAGATGATGAAGTTGGGCGTGTCCGCTTTCGGGAACAGGCTGAAACCGATGATGCCGCCCACGCCAATCATGATAACGAAGCACGCAGCCAGCGAGCCCCACACGGTCAAACGCGGCTTGGCCAATGCCCGGTGCAGCAGCGGCTGATAGAAACGATGAATGCCTCGCTGCACCGACTGCAACAACCGATTGCCTTCGGGATTCTCGTTCTTGCTGAGAATGCGGCTGGCGAGGAACGGAATGATGGTTAGCGCGATCAGCAACGAAGCCAGCACCGTCGAGAGCACGGCCGTCGGCAGCACACGGATGAACTTGCCGGATGGGCCGGACAACATCATCAACGGCAGGAACGCGAAGATGATCGTGGCCGTGCAGCCCAGAATTGCCAGGAAGATCTGTCGTGTCGCCAGGATCGCCGCTTGCGTGCGGGAGTGACCTTCGCGCAGGAAGCGTGCAATGTTTTCGACCACGACGATCGAATCGTCCACGAGCAGGCCCAGCGCGACGACGAAGCCCGCGATCGAGATTTGATTCAACGAGTAGCCCACCATGTGCAGCGTCGAAACGCCAATGGCGAGCGACAGCGGGATCGAGATCATCACGATGCTCGCCGCACGCAGGCCAAGTGGCAGCAGCGTGATCGCGACCAGGCCAATGGCGATTGCGAAGTCGGTCGTGAGCCGATTCAACCGGGTCGCAACGTTCTGCGATTGATCGAAGCCCAGTTCCAGCTTGATGCGCTTGGGCAGCTGCTGCTCGAATTTCTTGGCGGCTTCGAGAATGCGCTCGCGGACTTCAAAGATGTTGTAGCCGTCCTTCTGATTCGCCGTGACGAACACGGCGCGCTGGCCGTTGAAGCGGCCGATGTAGGTGTGCTCCTGCGTGTCCCATTGCACTTCGGCGACGTCACGAATGCGCACGGTACGGCCGTCGACGGCTGCGACGACTGTGTCGCGCACTTCATCCAAGGATTCGTAGCTGCCCGAGGTTTTGAGACTGAAGCTGCGGCTGCCGACATCGATGGCACCACCGGGTACCGTCGTGTTCTCGCTCTGCAAAGCTTCGATCACTCTGCTCGGCGCGAGCCTCAGCTCGGCCATGCGAGGCAGATCGAGCGCTACGCGCAGCTCGCGAGCGGGATACGCCCACGTTTCGGACGTGCGCACGCCGTCGACCGCCTTGAGCATATCCTTCAGATCGCGCGCCTGATCTTCGAGCTCTCGATACGGCGCGTCCGGCGACACCAGCGCGAACTGCACGATGTTCACCAGGCCGGGATTGCTCTTTTTGATCTCGAGCCGTGCGATCTCCGTCGGTAACGACGGCCGCAGCGCGTTGATCTCGCGCACCACCTCGTCGTATTTCTTTTCGGCATCGGCAGTGCTGTAGAACTCGACGACCATCATGGCCAGGCCGTCGTTGCTGAACGATTCGATCTTCTTGATATCGTCCAGCTCGTTGATCCGATCCTCGATGGGTTTGACCACCAGACGCTCGACATCGCGCGGCTCGGCGCCCGGGTACGCGACGACGATCTGATAGATCGGAATCGGGAAGTACGGGTCTTCCTGGCGCGGAATGCTCAAGAACGACGAGATGCCGAGCGCCACCAGCATGGCGAACGCGACCAGCGTGAACTGGTAGCGCTTGATGGGAAATTCCAGGAAGCTCATGCGCTACTCCCGGTTCGCAGTCAGGGGTTCGGCGAGCACCACTTCCTCGCCGTCTTCCAGATATTGGGCGCCGTCGGTGATGACCAGCTCGCCGGCCTGCAGCCCCGTGTTGAGTGCGACGGTATCGCCTTCGAGGAACGCGACTTCGATGTCACGCTGACGCGCGTGCTGCTGATCGAGTACGAAGACTCGCGCAGTGCGCCCGTTGCCTTCGACGATGGCGCCGATGGGAACGTAGATGCGCTCGCCGGCTTTGGCGGTCGACGGAACGATGGTGAGCTTGGCGACCAGGCCGCTCTTCAGCGACAGATCAGTCGGGTCCACCGCAACTTTGATGCGGAACATGCCGCTGCTCGCGTCCGAAGCGCCGGATACTTCTGTGACTTTGCCGGTCAACGTCTTGCCGGGCACGGCGTCGAGGCGGATCTGGGCTTCGTCGCCGAGCTTCACTTGCACGATCTCACGATCGGCGAGCCCCGTGTGCACGACGAAACCTTTCCCCTTCGAGCCGAGCACGAGGATGGGGCTGCCGGCCTGCACCAGCTCGCGTTCTTCAGCGAGACGGCGCAGTACCGTGCCGTCGTGAGGGGCGACGATCGCGGCGTAACTCCAGTTGTACTTTGCCGAGTTCAGCGCCGCTACGTTCACGGCGAGCTGCGTGCGCAAGTCTTGCAACTGCTCCAGGCTGATGACTTTGTCAGCGTACAGACGTTCGCCGCGCTCGAGATCACGACGCGCTTTTTCGTGAGCCTGTGCTGCCTGCTCGACCTGAGCGTCGATTTCCGCTTGCTCGATTTCTGCAAGCTTCTGACCTTTGCGCACTTGCTCGCCTTCGTTCACCGACAAGCGGCGAATCACGCCGCCGACCTTGAATGACAGGCGGACCTCGTCTTCATTGGCGAGCAACCCATTCGTGCGAATGGATGGCGCCGCTGGGCCGACGACCGCTGCTGCCGTGCGCACGCGTGCAAGCTCGACGGTGGGCTGATCGGTCGCACCGCTGTTACAACCAGCGATGGCCAGCAGGCTGGCTGACAGCAGCAGGGGAGGTAGAACACTGAACAGGCGCGGCATGATCAGACTCCTGGGTCGAGCGGGATCTCTCCCGTCGAAGTCGCATATTCGAGCTCGGCGCGGCGCGCGAGCACGTTGAAGCGGGTGAGGTTGTGATTCAGCTCGGCGCTGGTGAGGGCGCTGCGAGCATCGATGAATTCGACCTGGCTGATCACGCCTTCGTCGCGTTTGCGGCTGGCGATGCGGAACCCTGCGCGAGCCGCATCCGCGCGAGCCGCGGCCGTTGCCAGCGAATCTCGCGCAGTGGAGAGTCGATCGTAAGACTGCTGCACTTCGAGCCGGATCTGCTGCGCGATTTCTTCCTGTTGCAACACCAGCTGCTTCTCGCTGGCGCGTGCCTGATGAACACGAGCTGTGTCGCCGCCACCGTCGAAGATGCGCCACGTGAAAATCAGCGATGCCGTGCCAAAGTTATAACCGTCGCCAAAACGGTAGTCCTCACCTTGCGTGCCTGCATCCAAGCCAAGCGACAACGTCGGCCATTTCTGCTTGCGAGCAATACGCACCTGCTCTTCACTTGCACGGCGCAACTGCTCGGCCTGCGCGATCTCCGGCCGGCGATCCAGCGCCATGGACCAGAGCTGTTCGAGCGCGGCTTCATTCGGGCCCGCGTTGTTTGGTGGGGAGGAGGACTCGATCGACGACTGCAGTTGCCGATTGAGCAGGAAGTTGAAAAAACTTTGCGCCTGAATGGCCAGATTCTCGGCTTCGCGCTTCTGTTGTTCGACATCGAGCAGCTCGGCCTTGGCCCTTAGCACCAGGTCCTCGGTGATCTTGCCGTTGCTAAACAAGGATTCATTGACGCGCAAGTTCTCTCGCAGCAGCGCTTCGCTCGACGCAACGATCTCGACCGAGCTGCGCGCTTTGAGCCAATCGACATACGCAACGGTGATGTCGCGGCGGAGTGCGCGGGCAACGGCCATTCGATTGAAACTGGTTGCATCAAGCAACGCACGCTGAGCGCGGACCGCGGCAGGAATCGCCGGAGCATACAAAGGCTGACGCAGCAGCACTCGCGTGTCCTGCTCCTCGGTGCGCAGGAAAGCAACCCTGCCATCGGCGATCTGCGGGAACCGGGCCGGCTGACCTTGAGCGATCAGCATGTCATTCAAGGTTGAATAGACCGGATTGAGCGCCGTTCCCATTGGCAGGTCGATCACACGGCCACCGTCGGCACGCGTGTAACGAGCTTCGAAAGAAAGCTGAGGAAAGAATCGCGCGCGAGCTTCGGCAAGTGCGCCGGTGGCTTTGTCTACTTCGAGGTGCTGGCTTTGCAGGGCCAGGTTGCTGCGCAACCCTTCGGCCACATAGTCCGCGACGATAGTGTCGAAATCACCGCCGCTGGCCGGTGCTTGTGCCCAAGCGGCGCTCGCGCCCAGGCACAGGCCGATCATCGCCATGAGTCGTGGCGCTCGCATGCTCTCCCATCCCTTCGTAGCCGCCTTCCACATGTTGCTTGCTGGCTGCCACAGTTGTTCAGTCGTTAGACAAGTGTCAAAAAATGCTCAAATAAAAACCAGCTCTAACCGGCCAACGACGGTCCGCTACCGGCCAATGTGTAGCGAATCATCGCAATCGCCTGTTGGGTCAGCTGGGTGACGCTGATGCCGGCCTCCGCCAGCGGGCGCGCCTTGGTGATCGCGATCTGGGTCAGGCCATGAGTGAAACCCCAGAGCACTCGGGAAGTTACATTCAGATCGCCGATATCGGCGCGGATGCTGCCATCGCGCTGACCGGCTTCGAGCGACGCGACCACGACTTCGTGGACGCGCCGGCCCATTGCCAGCACGGCGTCTTCAGTGGAACCGCGCTCCGAAGCTTCGGTCGCACGCGATTCGAGCCGTGCACAAGCGTCAAAATAATGAGGAAATTCGAGGCCATACGCCATGTACGCCCGGCCCATTGCTTCGATCTGGTCGATCCCCATGCGAGCGCGGGTACCGGCCTCCTCGAAGCGGGTTCGCAGCACTTCCATGGCGCGCTCGGTGATGGCGAGCAGCAGCTCGCTCTTGTCTTTGAAATACACATACACCAGCGCCCGGCTCAGCCGGGCTTTGCGGGCGACCGCATCCATGGTGACCGCGTCCCAGCCCAGCTCGCGATAAAGAGTTTCGGCCGCATCGACGATTTCGCTGCGTCGGCGGTCTTTCTCTTCCTGGCGGCGGTCGGCGATGTAGGACATGGAGGCATGGTGCGCCTTGCGTTGACACAGTGTCAACGACTAAATGCGCGTCTAGAGAGATAAGGCGGCGGGCTGAATTCCCACGACCAGCGTACCCGGTCCGCCGTGCGCCGTGAGCGTGCTGCCGACCGGCATCACGAAGGCGCTCTCTATATGAGGATGCACGCGTCGCAGCTGCGCGAGCAAATCGTGTGCTTCAGTTGCCGCATCCGCATGACCGATGCCGACGCGATAGGGCTGGCCGCCGATCATGCGCCGGGCAATGAATCGAACCAGCTTGGCCCGGCGATTGCTACGACCGAACAACATACCTGCGGGCGCGATTCGGCCATCAGGGTGACTGGCCAGCACGGGCGAAAGGCCCAGGGCATTGGCGATCGATTTCACCGCCGGCTTCACGCGTCCACCCCGCACGGCGTAATCGAGCGAGCCGATCAGCGCATACGTGCGAGTCAACGGAATCATCTTGCGAACGTCGCTGACGATGCGAGTTGCATCGAAGCCCTTCGCGGCCAACTCGGCGGCGTAGATTGCGAGCAGTCCCTGGCCGATCGATGCATTGCCCGAATCGAGCACTGCAATCTTGCGTGCGGCGCGCACTCGATCCGCAGCCGACTGCGCGGCGTTGTAAGTGCCGCTGACTTTGCTAGCGACGTTGATGGATACCACCGCGTCGAAGTGCGAGGCGAGGAATTCGAACTGACGTCGAAAATCACCCGCCGGCGGCTGCGATGTCTTGGGATGTTTCGGATTGCGGACCAGCTCAGCCAGGAACTCCTCGGGCGACAGGCCCGCCTTGTCCAGATAGCTCTGTTCGCCAAATTGAATGCGTAACGGCACCACATGGATGCCGAGCTCATCGAGCAAGTTCTCGGGGATGTCGGCGACGGAATCCGTCAGCACGGCGACGCGGCGCTGCCGATCGTGCGCCGCTCGTTGCTGACGTTGCATGTCGTCAGCCTTTTGCCCGGTGACGGCGCCGAACAGGCTGGCGATGCGAAACACCTCGGTAGGATCGTTTACGTGAATGTGAACTTTGGATTTTCGCGTCGTGCCTGCAAGCACGAGCGATGAGCCGAGTGCGGCGAGCTGCTCACGCAGCTTGCGACGATCGATGTTGGTGCCGCTGATCGTGCATTCGGTGCAGAACCGATGCGACAGATCGTGAGTTTCGCCAGCGGCGATTTCGTTGTCTGCGGCAATCACGGCAACGTCGGCGGGTTCGGCATCGACGTCGTGATGCAAATGCTCGGTCATGCCTTCGAGCAGATCGACGAATCCCTGCGCACCCGCATCGACCACGCGAGCGGCGCGCAGCGCTTCCAGCTGATCTGAAGTTCGCTGCAGCGACAGTTGCGCTTTGCTGAGCGCTTGTGAGAAGAGGCTGAGAAAGTCATGCAGGCCGGTGGAGGCGAGGCGGGCGGTCTCGGTCGCGAAATCGGAGATCACCGTGAGGACGGTGCCTTCGCGTGGCTCAGCCAGGCTGTCGCGGGCGTATATCGCGCCTGTCGTCACTGCGGTCGCGAACTGTGCGGTTGATAGCGCTGCGTGTGACGCGGCGCTGTCGCCCATGCCAAGTAAGAACTGCGCCAGGATCGCGCCGGAATTGCCACGAGCGCCATCGAGTGCCGCATCGGCAGCGCGAGTGAGCGTGGTGCCGGCGTGGTCGTCTGCGCCCCGGCGCAGGCTCGCGAGCACGGCGCTCATGGTGAGCGCCATGTTCGTGCCGGTGTCGCCATCGGCCACCGGGAACACATTGATCCGATTTAGATGCTCCTGATCGGCGAGCAGGCGTTGAATGCCGGCGCGGAGCAGGCGGCTGAGACGGGCGCCGTTCAGTTCATGAACTGGTGCAGGCATGACACGTCGGTTCGTCGTGCATGCCTGCGAGGATTCACGGGCGGGCAGTTATTGTCGTGGCAGCAAGAATCGCAGGCCGCGCTGATTCAGAATCGCGCCATCGGAGGTAATGCGCTCCAGCGTCGGGCCTTCCTTGAGCGTTTCGCCTTCCAGGTACTTGCGCATGTTCACGAACACGAAGCGCTCGCTGGGCTTCTGCGAATCCACGTGAATGTCCAGATGCATGTCCGGAAGATTCGTGCCGCTCATCGTCAGGTCCTCGTACGTCGGCAAGGTTTCGTTGCCGACCAATGCGCCCCTGTTGTTAGCTGGCGCATTCGCTGCCTGTCGCGCTTCGAAGACCGCGCCTGAGGGCAGCGGTCGAACGGACGGTGGCTGGATCTGACGAACCATCGGCGGACCCGCGGGCACAGCGGCCGCGCTGGACAGGTGTGAGCTCGCCGGGTCGTCTGCGTAGGGATAAGACTCGCCATACCCGCTCGCTTCATCCGCCAGCGAGCGCACCGACGGGTCGGTGGGCACGGTTTGTTGATAGAGCTGCTGGGCCTGCTGTTGAGGCTGCTGATACTGCTGGTACTGCTGAGCCGGAGCAGGCGGCGGCGCGCCGTTATAACTTTGCTGAGGCACAGCCTGCGGCGGCGGAGCGTTATAACTTTGTTGAGGCGCGCTCTGTGCCGGAGCTGGCGCCGCCTGAACTGGCTGCGCGGGCTTCGCGTTGCCGTTGCGAATCAGCACGACCAGCAACACACCGAGATTGACGACGAGCAGCGCTGCCACCGCGACGACCCACCACGGCCGCTCGGCGTTGCGTCGAACCACTCGCACATCGGCCAGCGATGGGCCGGTATGGCGTTGCCGCTCGTTCTCGGATTTTTTCAGGGCATCGAGAATGAAGCTCATCAGCTCGTGCCCCGCGCCTGCGTGACGAGCACCGGCGTGCCAGGCGTGCTGCCGAGCGAGTCCAGTACGATCTGTGTCTGCACGCCGGCGATGCCGTCGACGTTCAGGCGATACTGACGCTGAAAGTCCTCGACCATTTTCACCAGGTCCTCATCGTAGAAATCGCTGGTCGGTTCTTCGCCCGTTTTGCCCGCGACAGTATTCAGTTTGGTGCGCAGCCAGCGCACGCCGTCTCCTCGCATGCCGGCCGACATCGCGCGCGCCGAGCCGCTGACTTGTGGCCGCCACAGCACGAGATAATCCCCGTACCACAGCCGTGACAACGAGGCGATCGAAACCATCCGCGTTTCATCCGGCAAGTTGATTTTGGCGGTGTCGCCCACCAGGCCAGACACCACCACCTGATGCGCGTTGCTGTCCTCGTCGATCAGCGTCAGGATCGCGGGACGATTCAGGGTACGCAGCTGGCCCCAAGTGCCTTGCTGATAGACGCACTCCAGTCCCTGTTTCTTCGCTTGATCGCAAGGCCGGCCGCCGTTCGCAGTGAACTTGGCGCCCCACAGCGAGAGCAGCTGACCGAACGCGCCTTCGGTGTTCGTCATGCCGACCTTTTGAACCAGAACCTCGGCAACATCTTGCGGCCGTGGTGCTGGAGGCGGCAGCACCACCGGCTCAGCTTGCGCGAGCTGTACTGGCGCTGCTGCAACGACTGCTGGCTCGGCTTCAGCAACCGGGACAGCATCGGTCGTTCGTGTGAGTTGCCATATGCCGAGTACCAGTCCCAGCACGGCGACGCTGCCGGCCGAGCCGACCAGCAGCTTCAGCCAAGGCGGACTGAACGAGCGACCGTACACTTCGCTCGCGGCCTCACGAATCATGCCCGGCCCGATGCGATGTTGCTCCTGCGTGAACGCACCGAGCAGCGCACGATCGCAAATCACATTGATGATTCGAGGAATACCGCCGCTCAGGCGATGCACTTCGCTCAGTGCCGAACTGCTGAAGATCTCGCCCATGGCGCCGGCGACCTTGAGTCGGTGATTCACATACGACGCCGTTTCACTTCGTGACAACGGTGCGAGGTGATAACGACCGGTGATGCGCTGGGCGAGCTGGCGCAGCTCGACGCGGTCCAGCACTTCACGCAACTCGGGCTGGCCGATCAGGATGATCTGCAGCAGCTTCTGCGAAGCGGTCTCCAGATTGGTGAGCAGGCGCACCTGCTCGAGCGTGGCCGGCATCAGGTTCTGCGCTTCATCGACGATCACCACGATGCGGCGGCCCTTGGCATGCGCCTCGAGCAGACGGCGGTTCAGCAGGTCGACCAGATCCTTGATGCTGGTGGCGTCTTCATCGCGCATGAAGATGCCCAGCTCTTCGCAAATCGTCAGTACAAATTCAACCGGCGTTAACTGGGGATTGAGGATGACAGCCACGTCGGCATGCCCCGGCATGCGCTCCAGCAGCGAGCGCACGATCGTGGTCTTGCCGGTGCCGACCTCGCCGGTGAGCTGAATGAAGCCGCCAGCCTCGGTGATGCCGTACAAAAGATGCGCGAGCGCCTCCGCATGCCGCTCGCTCATGAAGAGGTAACGCGGGTCCGGAGTGATCGCGAAGGGCTTCTCGCCCAGGCCAAAAAAGCTCGTGTACATGCTGAGTTGCGTCAACGCAAGGCCGTCATGATGCGCCCTGGAATCGTCCCGTCAAGCGCTCCGCGACGGCGAAAATCCGACCCCTGTCGGGTGATCGACACGACCGCCCCTGAGCAGTTCGTCGCAGGCACGACATTGGTGACCGGCGGCGCCTTGTGGGGGGCGGCCGGGCTCGTTACGCTTCGCGCCACTTTTCCCACTCCGATCAATGTCATCGCCGCCCGGACGGCGGTCGAAGGCGCCATGCAAGCACTGACCTTCCAGCAGCTCACGAAGACCTACAAGAACGGCGTTCAGGCGCTCAAGGGTATCGATCTGGCGGTGGAGGAAGGGGATTTCTTCGCCTTGCTGGGGCCCAATGGCGCAGGCAAGACCACCGCTATCGGTATCGTTACCTCATTGGTCAACAAGACCAGCGGCAAAGTTCAGGTGTTCGGCCACGACATCGACACGGAGCTGGCGGCCGCCAAGTCCTGCATCGGCCTGGTGCCCCAGGAGATCAACTTTAACCAATTTGAAACAGTCACCACGATCCTCCTGAACCAGGCAGGCTTCTACGGCATTCCCCGACACGAGGCGTCCAAGCGCCTGGAGAAATATCTGACTGCCCTGCAGTTGTGGGAAAAGCGGAACGCGGTGTCGCGCACCCTGTCGGGCGGTATGAAGCGGCGCTTGATGATTGCCCGCGCGCTGATGCATGAGCCGCGCCTGCTGATCCTGGACGAGCCTACGGCGGGCGTGGATATCGAAGTGCGCCGCACGATGTGGACGTTCATGCGGGACATCAACGCCGCCGGTACCACCATCATCCTGACCACGCACTATCTCGAGGAAGCGGAGAACCTGTGCCGGCACGTTGCCATCATCGACAAGGGCCGCATCATCGAGAACGACCGCATGAGCCGCGTGCTGCGCAAGCTGCAGACGGAAGTTTTCGTATTCAACCTGCGCAATCCCATCGCCGCGGCGCCGGTGCTGCCGGGCTACTCGGTCAGCATGCTCGACGATCACTCACTGGAGATCGAGATCTCCAAGGACCAGAGTCTGAACGACATTTTCTCACGTCTGTCGGCGTCCGGCATCGAGGTGCTGTCGATGCGCAACAAGACCAACCGGCTGGAAGAGCTGTTCATGCGGCTGGTGAATCAGAAGGAGGCCGCCCATGGATAAAGCTGTCGATACGTCACTCGCGCCTGCGGCGAAACAACCGATGCTGTTGAAAACGAACATCGTTGGTTTCAACACCATCGTCATCCGCGAATTCAGTCGCATCATCCGCATCTGGGGCCAGACCATCGTCCCGCCGGCAATCACGGCGACGTTGTACTTTGTCATCTTCGGCAGCCTGATTGGCAGCCGCATCGGCGACATGGGCGGCTACACTTACATTCAGTACATCGCGCCCGGCTTGATCATGATGTCGGTGATCACGAACTCGTATGGCAACGTCGTGTCTTCGTTCTTTGGCGCGAAGTTCGGTAAGCACATCGAAGAGCTATTGGTGTCGCCGCTGCCGGGCTGGCTGATCGTCGGCGGTTACGTGGTAGGCGGCATCACGCGCGGCATCATCGTCGGCGGCGTCGTTACTGCGATCACCTTGTTCTTCACGCACATGCAGATTCACAACGTCGGTGTGGTGATCTCGGCGGTGTTGCTCAGCTCGATCGTGTTCGCGCTGGCCGGCATGATCAACGCCATCTTCGCCAAGAACTTCGATCAGATCACGTTCATCCCGACGTTCGTACTGACGCCGCTCACTTACCTGGGTGGCGTGTTCTATACGATCAAGCTGCTACCCGAGTGGGCCCAGGGCATTTCGCACGCCAATCCCATCCTTTATATGGTGAACGCGTTCCGCTTCGGCTTCCTCGGCGTGTCGGATGTCGACGTGCGGCTCGCTTACACGATCATGATCGCTGCCGCCGTCGTTTTGTATGCCGCCTGCGTGTGGCTGCTGCACCGGGGCGTCGGTACGCGCGAATGACGTAACGACATGAGTGACCGCCTGCGAGCCATCGTCGACGGAATGCGCGTCCAGGCGGATGACCGCGTCCTCGAAATTGGCTGCGGTCACGGTGTCGCTGCCAGCTTCGTATGTGAGCGCCTTCGCTCCGGTCAGCTCGTCGCGATCGACCGATCCAAGAAAATGATCGCGGCGGCGCTACAACGCAATCACGAGCACGTCGCCGCGGGCCTGGCCGAATTTCATGTCGCCGACGTGGAGCAGTTCGATCCCGGCCGCCGCAAGTTCGACAAGATCTTCGCTGTCCGCGTCGGCCTGTTTCATCGCGATCCCGCGCTGGCCCGTCGAATTCTCGAGCCGTGGCTGGCGCCTCGCGGGAAAATCGTGCTGGTGTACGACGAGCCGTAGTCCGACCGGGATCACTTCAAGGGCAAGTACACGTCCGTCATCATGTCCTGTTCCTGAATGTTCGGGCCGACGTTTACGTAGTGAAAAAAGATGGGGAAATCACCCAGCTGTTCGCCGCTCGCCGGCAACCACTCTCGATAGAGATATACGGCAGCCGAGTTATGTTTGCGTGAGCCGAGGTGCCGCGCGACGGTGCAGCGATTCGCCGGGATGATCTTGCTTTTGATGCCCTGAGGATTGGGCTCTACGGGCCGATCGTAACTCACACAGAAATCCACTCGATGCGCTGCCGGCGCCACGGTTTGCGGGTCGGTGTAGTGCACGCCGTAAGTACGGTGACTGGCCGGAGCGAGGCGATGTTGAATGCGCCACTCGATCAGCCTCTTCGATGTCTCATATTCCAATGCCGGCGGCCCGCGGTGCTCGGCGACCGCCACTGGCGTTTCTGGGAACTGCACGATGCGAACTTCCACTTACGATCTCCAGTGCTGATGCTTCCGCTCAGCGCCGTTCGCGTTTCGTCGGTCCGCGTTCGACGGCATTCGGTGGGCTCGGGTTTCTATCACACTGGGCGGATTGCCGTGTCTCACGCGCCATCCGCGCCGCCATTGACATGCCTTGTGAGCTGAGCACGCACAGATAAGCCACGAACATCGCCGGGATCAGTGCGAAGACGATCGCCTGCCAGCCTTTCTTGATCTTCACGCGCCGGTACACCTTCCGACCGGGCGGCGGATAACGACGAGTTGCGATGGTTTCGAGCGACTGACGGGCCGTCAGCAGCACGATCAAGACTGCTGCCGCCAGCGGCGCACCCACGATGGCGCCGTAGATCAACACCGTCGAGCCGGGCACACCGAAGATCAGCTCACACGGCGCGTCAGCCGAGAACGATCGGAATCGAGGCAGTGCCCACCAATACACTGCAGCCGCCAGCAAGGTGCCGAGTGCGACATGCAGCAAGAGCCGATGCCAGCGCTCTCTGGGCGAATACTGAGGTGCAAACTCCGGCTCCATGATGTCGTGAACCTTCCGGCAGCATGACCACTGTGTCAAGCTCGTCTCGAGCTTCACTTCACCGCAATCACGAACCGAGCGGCCGTTTCCTGCGTTTCAGCTGCAATCCCGCACCTCGAGCGCACGAAATTGAAATACCTGGCCAGCGCGGAGCAAACGAGCGCACATCAGAGCTTGCGCGCGCAGACGCCGCAAACACAGGCATCCACTGCATCATTCACGCCCGTGTCATCGGCGCGCGAGCTGCGTGAAGTTGCTCCACTCACAATCCACAAAGACACGCTGTCGCGGCGAGCGCGGCACAGTCCGCGATTGGTCGGCGAGCGTGCGCATCGCTTTCATTTTTTGGACGCGCCGTCGATTGACTACCTGCAGGTCGACGGTAACTACGTCACCATCCATGTCGGCGACGATCGATACCTGACGCGCGCGACGTTGAAATACCTGTCCGATGTACTGATCCCTTTCGACTTCATGCGCATCGACCGCTCGGTGCTGATTAATTTGCAACAGGTTGACTACATCGAGCGGCTCGAGAGCGGCCGATTCGGCTTTCAGCTGCGTCGAGGGCGCTACCTGGTCTCGAATCGAGAGCGCAGCGGCGCGATTCTGAGGTTGCTAAGAAGCAGCGTGCGCTGAGCAGCATAGCGACGCGACTGCACGACGCGGCCAGACAGGGCCCGCTGCGACCCAACCTTGACTCGGGCCACTCATCACTCGCACGGGGCGGCTCATCCCATTCCATAGCAACGCGGCGGCCGGTTCGACTAACAATCAAATATCCGGTTCGCGGGAGTGCCAGTGTGCCGTTGTTTCCGTGCCAAGGCCGCGGTCGCCACACAGAAGCGGTGCTGCATTCTCCATAGAGGAAAAGGGCTATGTCGTACACGATCATGAACGAAAGTGGCGCTGCGCGACTTCCTCGTGCGGTTGCACACGCATTGACGTACACGGGGGCTGTGGCGCTCGGGCTCGCGGTAAGCGCGCCGATTGAGCAGGCCGTTGCCGCCCAGGGCGATCAATCACTCGAAACAGTCATCGTCACCGGGTCGCGCATTCGCCGCACCGACGAAGGTGCGCTGCCGGTTCAATCCATCACGCAGGCACAGATCCAGAGTCAGGGTGTGACGACGTCGGAGCAGTTCCTGCAAACGGTGTCGATTGCCGTGCAAGGAAACTCCAACACCGTGTCGGCGTCCGGTTCCGGCGTGACCTCCGGCGGTGTATCGAGCGTGTCGCTGCGTGGCTTGGGCTCACAGCGCACACTGGTGCTCATCGACGGGCGCCGCGTCGCTGGCGGCGGCACGATCACGGACAGCACCTCTGTCGACATCAACAGCATTCCGCTCGCAGCCCTCGAACGAGTCGAAGTACTGAAGGAAGGCGCGTCGTCAGTCTATGGCTCCGATGCGATCGCCGGCGTCATCAACTTCATCCTGCGCAAGAACTTTCAGGGCGCGGATGTGAATGCCTACTATGGCGATTCCGAGAGAGGCGGCGGTGACGTGACCAAGGTCAGTGCCGTGCTCGGTTATGGCGACATCAAATCGGATCGTTTCAACGTGATGCTGGTCGGCAGCTGGCAAAAGGAGAAACCGCTGTTCGGGCGCGATCGCAGCTTCTCCAGATCCAGTATCAATGTCGCCGCGGGCAACGATGGAACGTCGGGTAACACGTTTCCGGCCAACGTGGCCTCAGAAGACGGCACCGTCGATGGCAATCCGAACGCGCCCGATTGCGCGCCCTCGGTAACGGACCCTTTCTTCAGTCCCGGCGTCTGTCGCTATGATCCCTCGCCCGAGGTGGCGCTGTTTCCCGAAGCCGAACGCTGGAGCGTGTACGGCACAGCGCGATACGCGTTCACGCCGAACATCACCGGATATCTGGAAGCTTCGTACAGCAGCAACTGGATGGAGTTCACCATCCAACCGGTGCCACTGTCCGATCAGTTCGTACTGCCGCCGAACAATCCGTTGTTCAACCTCGCCCCCTATAACGGCTTCGCGACAGTGCTGCTGACACCCACGAGCCCCTTCTATCCGACAGCGTTCGCCACCGGGCAGAGCGGTGCGACGCCCGATCTGCTGGTGCGCTACCGCTCGGTCATCACGGGCAACCGCCGTTGGACCGACCAAATCAACCAGCCGCGCTTCGTGCTCGGCATCGGCGGCGACAGCGGTGGCTGGAACTGGGATGTCGCCGGACTGTACTCAGAGACCAAGCTCACCGAAGACTTCAAGAACGGCGGTCCGGCGTACTCGCAGATCCTGCCGCTGCTCAATAGTGGCCAGGTGAATTTCTTCGGCGACAACACGCCCGACATCCTGGCGGCTGCGGACGCGACACAATTCAGAGGCCGGGCGTACTCGACCACGACGAAGATCGAAGGAGTGGCCGGCAGCGTCTCGAAGGATCTCGCCAAGCTGAATGCGGGCCCGCTGGCGCTGGCGTTCGGTTTGGAATACCGCAAAGAATCATTCAACACGGACCCAAGCGCGGCCATTCAATCGGGCGACATAGCCTCGTACGGCGGTAACTTCTTTCCCATCGATCGCAGTCGCAATGTGTACGCGGCGTTTGCGGAATTGAACATTCCGATCGTGCAGACGCTGGAAGCGAATCTCGCCGTGCGCTACGACGACTATGAAGGCACGGGCAGCAAGACAGTGCCGAAGATCAGCGCGCGCTGGAAACCGTTGGACTGGCTGCTCTTCCGCGGGTCCGCTGGCCAAGGTTTCCGCGCGCCCAGCCTGTCGGAATTGTGGCAACCGCAAGTGACGGGCGTGTCGGGGTCGGGCCTCAACGATCCCGAGCGCTGCAATGTGGTCGACGCGAATGGCGTCCTCAATCAGGATTCGCGGGATTGCGCGACCCAGTTCCCGATCACGATCGGCGGCAATCCGAATCTGAAGCCCGAGGAGTCGGACAACTACACCCTCGGCGTCGTCTTCGAGCCTTCCGCCGACTACTCGTTCGGTTTCGACGGCTTCTACATAAAGCTCAAGGAGACGATCATCTTCGGTGTGAATCCGACGGCGATTCTTACGGACATCGGTCGATTTGGCGACCTGGTCACGCGCGGCCCACCGGAAGTGGCGACGCCGGGCCTGCCGGGCCGCATCATCAACATCGATCAGGTCAACCTGAACTTCGGCGAAACCAAGGTGGCGGGCGTGGATGCCGATTTTCGCGCGCGCTTCGATATAGGCAAAGCCGGCGCGCTCACGGCATCGATCGTCGGCACGTACTTCGCCAAGTACGAGATCCAGAACCCGGACGGCAGCTTCGACAGCATTCTCGGCGAGGTCAGTCCGATCACGAACGGCGCCGGCGGCGTGATACCACGCTGGCATCACTATCTGACACTTGGTTGGAATCTCGGCCCGTGGGAGGCGACCATCGCGCAGAATTATCAGACCAGCTACCACGACCTGCCGGGCAACGCCACGGATCCGCCGATAACGCGTGACGTGGCTTCGTATCTGATCCATGACGCGCAGGTGGCGTACCATCTCGAGAACTGGCGCTTCGCAGTCGGCGCTCGCAACTTCACGGATCGCGATCCGCCGTATACCAACGCCGGTGGTGGTCTGAACTTCTTCCAGGCCGGCTACGATCCTGGCTACGCCGATCCGCGCGGCCGCTTCTGGTACGGTCAGCTGAGCTATTCGTTCGCCGGAGGGAAATAGCCGCTAGTTTGTCTCGTTGCAGCCGTTGCGGGATGCTCCAATGGAGCCATTCCGCGGCGCAGCCGTGCGGCTATCATGCGAGTCCAGCCAGCCAGGAAGGACTCGCAGAACGATGAAACATACAACGATGCTCGCGTTGCTTGGCTTCGCGATGGCGCCGCTCGGTTACGCGGCCGATGTTGGGAACACACGAATGCTTTCGAGTCCGGCCGTGCACGGCCAGAACCTGGCATTTGTATACGACAACGACATATGGCTGACCTCGCTCACCGGCGGCAGCGCGCGACGTTTGACTCAGGCGCCCGGCAAGGAATCAGCCCTGCGCTTCTCGCCAGATGGGCAATGGCTGGCATTCAGCGCCAACTATGGCGACAACACCGATGTATACGTGATACCGGCGCAAGGCGGAGAGGTGCGGCGGCTCACGTGGCATCCGGGGCGCGATATCGTGCTCGGGTTTACGCCGAACGGACGCGTATTGTTCTCTTCCGAGCGCGGGCGATTCGTGCCACAGACCACGCAGCTCTATTCGGTCGCCGTGACTGGCGGCGTGCCGGAGCGCTTGCCGGTGCCTTCCGGGAACAAGGCGGCGTTGTCCGCCGATGGCCGCACGCTGGCTTACACGCCGGATCGTGAGGCATTTCGTCAATGGAAGAACTATCGCGGTGGCACCCAGAGCCGACTCTGGTTGATGGATATGGGCGACTACTCGGTGAAGGAGGTGCCCAAGCCCGCCGGCGGCGGCAACGACACCGACCCGATGTGGATCGGCAGCACGTTGTATTTCAACTCCGACCGCAACGGCGAGTTCAATTTGTTTCGAGCCGATGCTGGCAGCGCCACCCAACTCACGCAGCTGAAGGACTTCCCTGTCACCGATCCGAGCTCGGATGGCGCGGGCATCGTCGTATTCGAACACGCTGGCTACTTACATCGATTGGATACACGCGACAACTCGGTGCAGCCGATTCGCATCTCGGCGATTTCCGACTTGATCGAAACGCGCCCGCGTCTGGCCAGCGATCCAAAATGGCTGCGCGAAGCGGCGGGCTCGCCCGACCTCAAGCGCATGGCATTCAACTATCGCGGCGAGATCGTCACCGTGCCGGCGGAAAAAGGCGATGCGCGCCAGCTCAGTCGCTCGACCGGTGCGAACGATCATTCGCCGGCGTGGTCCGCCGATGGCAAGAAGATCGCCTGGTTCTCGGACGTGAGCGGTGAGTATGAGCTGCTGCTCACGGATCAAGACGGCAAAGGTCAGCCGCGGCACTACAAGCTCACGGGCGCGGGATTCTACGATCGGCCGGTGTTTTCTCCCGACGGCACCCGCATCGCCTATCGCGACAACAGCCAGTCGCTGTGGGTGATCGAGCTGGGCAGCGGCAAGAACATCAAGATCGCGTCCGAGCCGGTGTACACACCGTTCAATCCGATGCGGGCCAGCTGGTCGCCGGATTCGCGCTGGCTCGCCTACACGGTGCACGTGGCGGGCTTGATCCAGACCGCCAATGTCTGGTCCGTGGAGACGGGTCGCTCGATCCAGGTGAGCGATGGCCTCTCGGAAATGCTCGAGCCGGTGTTCGATCCGAACGGCGAGTTCCTGTATGTGCTGGCTTCCACCGATGCCGGGCCGGTCAAGGACTGGTTCTCGCAGATCAATATCGACAGCCCGGTGCGTTTCGGCCTCTATGCCATCTCGCTCCGGCAGGACGGCCCGAGCGCGGTGCCACCGCAAAGTGACGAAGTGGATCTGCAGGCGTGGTCGGGCGCTGCGACCGAATCGGGCGACAAGAAGGCGAAGGACGCTGCGAAAGATGCCAAAGGCAAAGAAGCCGGCAAGCCGCAGATCGTTCGCATCGACGCTATTGGTATCGAAGATCGCATCGTCGCGCTGCCCGTGGGTGTTGGCGCGCGCCATGACCTGCGCGTCGGTGCGAGCGGCGAAATCTATTTCATCGAAGGCTCGGGCGCGACGGCACAGGAAGCGCTCAGCAAGCCCGGCGAATTGAAGCGCTTCACGCTCCAGAAGCGCGAAACCAAGACCTTGGCCAAGGGCGTGGAGGATTTCGTCCTGTCGCGCGACGGCAAGCGCATTGGCTATCGCGTCGGAAAGGACTGGTTTGTGACCGACGTTGCCGATGAGTTGCCGGCAGGCAAGGGCAAGCTCGCACTCGACAAGGTCAGCGTCGCCGTGGATCCGCGGGCCGAGTGGGCGCAGATCCTCGATGAGGCCTGGCGGATCAATCGCGATTACTTCTATGCGGAGAACTATCACGGCGCCGATTGGCCGGCGATGCGCGCGAAGTATCGAGCCTTCCTGCCGGATCTCGCCCGACGCAGCGACCTGGAGCGCGTCATCGAAATGATGCTGAGCGAGCTTGCAGTCGGGCACAGCTATCAATCGCCCGGCGACGATCCTTTCAAGCCGGCGAAAGTCGCGGTCGGCCTGCTCGGCGCCGATTACACCATCGAGCGCGACCGCTATCGATTCAGCAAGATCCTGGGCGGCCTGAACTGGAACCCGGATCTGCGTTCGCCGCTGCGGGCCCCTGGGGTGTATATCAAACCGGGTGAATATCTGTTGGCGGTGGATGGCGTCGAGCTGCGTGCGCCGACCAGCGTGTATTCATTGTTCGAGAATCGCGTCGACCGGCAGGTGCGCATCACCGTCGGTCCGAGTCCGGATGGCAAGGATGCGCGCGACCTTGTAGTCATGCCGATCGGCGATGAAATGTCGTTGCGTTACATGGACTGGGTGGAAGGAAACATCCGCTACGTTTCCGAGAAGAGCGGCGGGCGTCTCGCTTACGTGCACGTGCCCGATACGGCCAACGGCGGACACACGATGTTCAAGCGTTATTTCTATCCTCAGACGCAGCGCGCCGGCCTGATCCTGGACGAGCGCTACAACCGCGGCGGACAGATTGCGGATTACTACATCGACGTGCTGCGCCGACCGCCCATTGCGCATTGGAAGATGCGCTATGGCGAAGATATGGTCAGTCCGCGCGGCGCCATTCAGGGACCGAAGGTACTGCTTGCCAATGAAAACGCCGGCTCGGGCGGCGATCTGTTGCCTTGGATGTTCAAACGTTTCGAGCTGGGGCCCATCGTCGGCAAGCGCACCTGGGGCGGCTTGGTCGGCATCCTCGGTTATCCGCCGCTGATGGACGGCGGCGGTGTGACGTCA
This sequence comes from Steroidobacter cummioxidans, assembly GCF_003104955.1. Lineage (NCBI taxonomy): Bacteria > Pseudomonadati > Pseudomonadota > Gammaproteobacteria > Steroidobacterales > Steroidobacteraceae > Steroidobacter > Steroidobacter cummioxidans. The sequence goes on from NZ_LSRW01000004.1 coordinate 155,321, forward strand.
CCCAATATCGCGTTCTGGACCGAGGAAGGCTATCGCGTGGAGAACGAAGGCGTAGCCCCCGACGTGGAGGTGGAACAGTGGCCACGTGAGGTCAACGCCGGCCGCGATCCGCAACTCGATCGCGCCATCGAGATTGCGCTGGCCGAGCTCGACCAGAATCCGCCGACGCCGGCGAAAGCGCCAGCGTTCCCGGTGCGAACCAGATAGCGAGGAGCGCGCGAGTCTTGACTCTCCCACGACGGGAGAGTCGAGAGTCGCTGGGTATGCCGGAGGAGCCCAGCATGAGTCGCAACCAGTCCCCTTCATCCACTCGGCGTGACTTGATCAAATCGGCAGCGCTGGTCGGCGCCGCAGGTGTCGCAGCACCGGTAGCTCCGGTGCTTGCTCAGATGTCAGCCGCAGCAAACAGGCAACTCAATAGCAATTTCCGCCTCTACGATCCCGATAACCTGCCGCCGAGCCCCGGCTTCTCGCAAGTTGCGGAAGTCGCACGAGGCAAGCTTGTTTATATTGCTGGGCAGGTGCCACGCAATGCGGCGGGCGATCTGGTTGGGCCGGGCGATTTCCGCGCACAGCTCGAGCAGGTCTTCATCAATCTGGATAGCGCCGTGCGCTCGGCCGGTGCGACGTTTGCCGATGTCATCAAATTGAACTACTACTGTGTCGCCAGTATCGAACCCGCTCAGCAGCGCGCGGTTGTAGAGGTGCGGGATCGCTACGTGAACACGCAGTTGCCGCCGGTGAGTACCTTCGTGTTTGTTAGCCGACTCGTGCATCCGGGCTGGTTGATCGAGATCGAAGCGGTCGCGGTACTACCGTCTTAGCTCATCGCTCCGGAGGTTCCTCGATGCTCCGAATTGGCGAGTTTGCCCGCCTGGGCAATGTTTCGATCAAGCTGGTTCGTCACTACGACGAGATCGGGCTGCTGCCTGCCGGCGCCACCGATCCGAACACCGGCTATCGATACTACTCGGTCACTCAACTGGCGCGGCTCAATCAGTTGCTTGTGTATCGCAGTCTCGGCTTTTCATTGAAAGAGGTGCGCCGGCTGTTGCGTGACGATGTTTCGTCCGATCAGCTGCGCGACCTGCTCACCCAGCGTCGCACCAGTCTGCGCGCAAAGATCGAAGCGGAACAGGCGCGGCTGGAGGAAGTGGAGGCGCGCATCTCACAGATCGATCGCGAGGGACGCCCGTCGCCTTACGAGGTAACGATCCGCAGCATCGCCGCGGCCGTTGCTGTCAGTTTGCGTCGTACCTGTGGGTCATACGACGAAGTCGGCGAGTTGCTGCGGTACTTGCGTGCGAAATTGCCTTCCCGCTCGGCCGTGGTCGGGGAAGGCGCGATCTGGCACAAGTGCTCTGGCGGTGCCGAGCAGATCGATTGCGAGGCACTGGTGTTTCTGGATCGCGGCAAATCGGCGCATCCAGACGGGCTGGACGTCGTCGGCGTGCCGGCATGCACTGTCGCTTCGATCATCTGCGACGGCACCGTTGAAGACGCTCGCCCAGCTTACCGTGCTGCTATGGGTCGCGCGCGCCGCCTCGGATACTCGATCTCGGGGCCGATGCGAGAGCGCTACTTGTGCCCTCTGGGGTCGAATGGTGCGGCGATCGAATCGCAGTTTCCGCTCGTGCCGGAGAAGAGACTGGGCTTCGGCTGAGCTACGCCGCCGCGCATTTCTCCACGGTTGCCAATGTTCGTGTTGTGATCTCCGCGCCGAAGATCTTCTCGATGAGCCGCATGAACTCCGGTGATCCCGGGTGCGGTACATACGATGTGAGCACTTCTTGACCACGGATGGCCAGGATCCGAGCGTCCCCCGATTTGATCGGCAGCGACAACTTCGCTGTCGACGCCTCGCGAAGAAAGGTCACCACGTGCTTCGATTTCGCCGGCAGCTTGAATGCGCCGTAGGGGTCGGCGTCGATCAATTCCTGCAATGCTTTAGTCGATCGCACGATGGTCAGAAACGTGCGATCCAAATGCTCCTGCATCGCCTTTTCAGCCCGGCGTGCCAGTGCCGACTCGGACTTCGACGGCGAATCGAACACCACATTGCCGCTGGCAAGCACGGTCTTTACGTTGGTAAAGCCGGCGCTTTCAAAGGCCCGCTTCACTTCGGGCATCTTCGCATTCATCGGACTCACGCCGCGAAGGAAAGCAACGTAGCGAGGCATCATCGGCTCCTGTAGCGTCTGTAGCGGATCATCTATTCTGTGCCCTCGACGCGCTCGATGCGGAAGTCGCCGGATCTCGTGGCGGGGACCAGTCGCCAGCCCAGCTCGAGCGTCAAAGTCCAGCCCGGGCCGGTCACGATTCCCTGAGCGTCCGGTGCGATGATCTTCGGTGCAGCGACTCGGGCGCGATCGCGATACCCCGGCGCCAGCGCACCGCCGTCCTGGAGCGTCAAACGCCCCCAGGGGCCGATCAGGGTGGATTTCGGGTAGACGTTGCCTTCATCGCCCAGCGACAGCACGGTGTTGGGGTTGTATAGCAGGCGCCGCTCGGGCAGCTCGACGTGCAACACCGGCCCCTCGATCAGCGCTTGCCGATAGCGCTTTCGTTCGGCGGTGAGGTGCTCGGACCGCTTCGTTTCCTCTTCCCGAATCGTGGCATAGCCATAGATCGCCGCGCGCCGGTCTGCTACGTCGCGGCGTGCTGAGCTCGCTTCGGGCGCTGCCAGTGCCGAGGCGAGGTGTCGAGCCAGGTCGGGTGTGGTTCCAATGCTCCGCCGCCAGCCAGGTTGATATCGATCGAGCAGCATTCCCAGTGCGGGACCGGTGCCATAGCCGAGCGAGCGAACATAGGTCGTGCGTTTCTCGAAAGCTTCCACGCGTCGCGCTATCTCCTCCATGCCGGCGCCGGTCGCGTCGAGGGCGAAGCGCATGCCGGTGTACTCGGCCAGACCTTCGTGTCCTTCCAGGCGGCGTTCCACAGGCTCTGAATCGGGGAACGAAGCGTTCCGAATGTGCCGGAACAGCAGCGCATCGAGCGCGGCCTCGCGTGCATCGTCGCCTTCGCTGCGGAGCGAGCGAGCCAACGCTCGCAGTTCCAGGCGCAGCCACGTGCGAGCTTCCTGTTCGTCCAGATGTTGAGCCATCGTGTCGGCCATGTCGAAGCCGAGCTCCGGCTGTATGCGATGGAACGATTCATGAGCGAGCAACTGGAGTCGCGTGAAGGGATCTTGCGACAGCGGCAACATCACCACCGCCCACTGTGTTCCTCCCCACGCCATCGCCGTGTTCGCCACGTCCATCTCTGTGGGCCACTTACCGAGAAACATTCCCTCCTGGCGCTTGAACTGCCCGCCCGGCGCCGGCTGATTCGCCACCGCCTCGCGCGTGCTCGGATCGACCAGAACGATCGGACCGCACAGTTGTGCTGGCCAAAGGGCTTCGGCCCGGTTACACCCCTCCTTGAACGCGATCAGCGCTTGAATCGCCTCATCCGTATTCGCTGCGAGTGCGCCTACGGGTGTGAGCGAAATAAACGAGCACGCGACGACCAACAAGGCACATGTGCGAGATCGAATGGGTTGCATGGAGCCTCTCCCTGAGTTGCCAGCCTCGTCATTGATCACATTTGCGGTGCGCCCGTGCCTGCACAGGCAACTTCCGCATGTTGAATCGCTGAATCATAACGACTCTGGGCGGAAGGTCCCACTCCGCCGGGCTTTCCAGTCGTTTCAATCGGCCGGCCTGCCCTCGTCGATAAATCTCTGCAGGCGAGCGGTGCGCTCACGGGTGAGTTTGGTTTTATACGCGGTCATGGAGAGCGGCAGCATGCTGCCCCAGCAGACACGCGGGTCTTTTTCGTTGCAAGCGTAAGTCGCGTCGATCTCGGCGTCCCTGAACGCAATCCAGGCGCGTTGCGCGGCTCGCAGCTTGCGGATGAATGTCGGGTCCTGGCTCTCTTTCTTCAACACGGCGGCGTATGTTTGGTTCAGCTCCTGATCGGCGCGCTTGAATTCATCGAGTGCGCAAGCGTTGAGCTCCAGCTGCGTGCCAGCTTCGTTGCATTTGATCGTTTCGGCGCCCCAGGTTGCTGAAGACGCGGCGGCGAGAAGGAGTAACGGAAGGTGGCGTAGCATCGAGCAATCTCTACAGGATCAATGCTGTCCAAGGTAATAGGTGACACACGCCGCCGTCCATAGACCGAAGCCAAAGATCGCGTGAGTTATCAAGCTCTGCAATCGTGCGGAGCCAGGCTTCGGTGTGCGTGAGGCGGCGATGCCTGCGCCCATACCTGGTTGCATCAGGAAGAACGGTGCGGCCACGGTGGCTACGCCGAACGCCAGCGCGGGGCCGAGTGTCGGACGGCGAAGCCACTCAGAGCCTACGATGGATATCAGACCGGCGGCGAACGCGATGCCGATGATGTAGTGACTGCTCCAGCCAATAACGCGCTCTGCCGCGATCGGTGAAGCTGCTGCGATCCGGTCATGACGGAACTTGCCGTGCGTCATATGACCGATCCACCGGCCGACCATGCCGTAGTCAGGAGAGGGAAGGCCGAACAGGTATTTACGCGCGACGCCCCACACATCCATGAGCATGGTGGCGCCCACCCCGGTGAGAACCAGCGAAAGCGAGTCGTTCATGAGTTGCACTCCAGTGGCGTTGCTTGGCAGAGTGCCACTTCAAGTCAACTTGAGGTCAAGAGGATGGACATTGCTGAGGTCGCGCGCAGGTCCGGCGTTCCCGCCTCGACCTTGCGTTACTACGAAGAGAAGGGGCTGGTCACGTCGATCGGCCGGCACGGGCTGCGACGTTTGTTTGCTGCGTCGGTGCTGGAGCGACTGGCGTTGATTTCAATGGGCCGAGCTGCGGGCCTGTCGCTGGATGAGATCGCGCAAATGTTTGCAGCCGACGGCAACTTACAGATCGATCGGAAGCTGCTGGCCCTCAAGGCTGACGAACTCGATACAACGATCCGCAAGCTGACCGCCATGCGCAATGGCCTGCGCCACGCCGCCACTTGCCCGGCACCGAGCCATATGGAATGCCCAACCTTCCGCCGTCTGCTCGGCCTGGCGACCTCCGAGATGAGCGCGAAGGGAAGGCAAGAGAAGCCTGCGAAGAAGCGCCCAACGAAACTGCCTCAGCAGGCTCGCCGGCGCTAATTCGCCGGCGGCGTCGAAGCGGACATCGAAGCGGACATGAATGCGGTCGTCAATAGAAACAAACGTTCGTAACGGTACGCGAACGGATTACCCGGATTTCGAAGGAGCGAGTTGGTAAACGGCCCCTTCCTCTTGAACCCGGAACTGCCAATACTCTGGCCGGCGCGAGTGGTGGGCTACGGCAACAATGAGGATGCCGTCCGTTTTCTGGCCGATAAACGACCGCGAAGGGAAAACCGCGAACAAAAATTCGTCGCGTATGTTTGGACCCTGGAGCGCCGGAGAAAGGAAATGCAAGAGCCCTGGCTGTTGCCGCCTCTACCGCCGCGGCAAAGCATGCGCCGAACCTAGCTCTTGCGTCTGTAGTACGCAACCTGCGCGAGAAACTCACGCCGAGCTGGCGCGATGAATCTCGCGCGCTTCATCGCGAGAGGCGACGCGCGTCAGCAAACACATCTTCTGCCGAATACGCGGAGATCCCTCCTCGATCGAATGCCGCGATGCGCTGCTCAATCTCCTCAGTCCAGGCTTTCTCGACATCGGAAATAGGCGAGTGCAGCGATTCCAGCAGGCTCTCCGCGAGTTTCGCGCGATCCTCGGCTGACAGGGCCCGGGCTTGCTCTTCGAGCTGCTTTAGGGAAGTTGGCATAGGCACCTCCACGTCCGACTGTGGAGTCTACCTCGACTGGAGGGGATCGGAATCGATCCCCTCGCTTAACACCGAAATTCAGGGAAGCTCTGTTGTCCCCATCAAATACCGATCGCACTCACGGGCCGCGCCGCGGCCTTCGTTGATCGCCCAGACGATCAAGCTCTGACCGCGACGGCAGTCACCGGCAGCGAACACGCCTTTGAGGCTCGTAGTGAACTTGCCGTGATCGGCCTTCACGTTGCTGCGGGCATCGGTCTCAACCGCGAGATCTTTCAGCAGCATCTGCTCAGGGCCGAGAAAGCCCATGGCGAGCAGCACGAGCTGAGCGGGATATACCTTCTCCGTGCCCGGCACTTCGACCGGAACGAAGCCGCCCTTGTCGTTCTTCTGCCAATCGATCTGCACGGTGACGACTTCCTTCACGGCACCCTCGGCGTCGACGCCGAAGCGCTTCACCGTCGTGAGATACGTGCGGGGGTCAGCACCGAATTTGGCTGCGGCCTCTTCCTGGCCGTAGTCCATCTTGTAGACCTTGGGCCATTCCGGCCAAGGATTGTCATTGGCGCGATCCATCGGAGGCTGCGCCATGATCTCGATCTGAGTGACGGACTTGCAGCCCTGGCGCACGGCCGTGCCGACGCAGTCGGTGCCGGTGTCGCCGCCGCCGATGACGATCACGTCTTTGCCGCGAGCGTGAATCGGAGCGTGATCGGCGCCGCCGTTCAACAGCGCCTGGGTGCTGCCAGTGAGATAGTCCATGGCGAAGTGCACGCCCTTGGAAGAGCGACCGTCGACCGGCAGATCACGAGGCTGAGTGGCGCCAGTCGCGATGACGATGGCGTCGAAGTCTTTGCGCAGCAGCTGCGGCTCGACGTTGTCACCCACGTTGGCGTTGCAGATGAATTTGATGCCTTCCTGCTCCATCAGCTTCAAGCGACGCTCAACGACCTCCTTCTTGTCGAGCTTCATGTTCGGAATGCCGTACATCAGCAGACCGCCCGGGCGATCGGCACGCTCGAGCACGGTCACAGAGTGACCGGCCTTGTTCAACTGCGCGGCAGCGGCGAGGCCCGCGGGACCGGAGCCGATGACCGCGACCTTCTTGCCAGTGCGAGTCTTCGGCGGCTCGGGCAGCACCCAGCCTTCTTCCCAGCCGCGATCGACGATGGCGTTTTCGATCGTTTTGATCGTGACGGGAGGGTTGTTGATGCCGAGCACGCACGAACCTTCGCACGGGGCCGGGCACACGCGACCGGTGAACTCGGGGAAGTTGTTGGTCATGTGCAGACGGTCGAGCGCTTCGCGCCACAGTCCGCGATAGACCAGATCGTTCCATTCCGGAATCACGTTGTTCACCGGACAGCCCGAGGCCATGCCGCTGATCAATTTGCCGGTGTGACAGAACGGCACGCCGCAGTCCATGCAGCGAGCGGCTTGATTGCGCAGCCGCTTGTCTTCCATGTGGTGATGGAATTCTTTCCAGTCCTTGACGCGTTCCTGCGGAGTGCGATCGACCGGCAGCTCGCGTAGATACTCGATGAATCCTGTTGGCTTACCCATGACTGATTGGCTCGTGGCTAAATGATGAATGACGGTCAGGCTGCGAGTGCGCGCGCGTCGCTGCGTTTTCGCGCAACGACGATCGCCACGAGTAGCTTGCTATTCATCAGTTGCCTCCCACGCGCGCCGTGTCCTTGGCGTTCTCTTCGAACGCGACCATGATCGCGTCGTCGCCCGTGAGGCCTTGTTCGTGAGCGCGGGCGATGCAAGCCAGCATGCGCTTGTAGTCGCGCGGCAGCACGCGCACGAACTTCTTCACCATGTCGTTCCAATTGTCGAGCACCTGCCTGGCGCGCGCACTCTTGGTGTAGCCGTAGTGGCGCTCGATCATCGCGCCGACCGCCGCGATCTCTTCCGGCTCTTCCAGCGGGCCAACATCGACCATTTCTTTGTTGACCTTGGTATGGAAGTCGCCGTGCTCGTCGAGCACATACGCCACACCACCGGACATGCCGGCACCAAAGTTGCGGCCGGCGGGGCCGAGCACGATCACACGACCGCCGGTCATGTATTCGCAGCCGTGATCGCCGACAGCTTCCACGACAGCGTGCACGCCGCTGTTACGAACGCAGAAGCGCTCGCCAGCCATGCCGCCGATGTATGCCTCACCGCTGGTCGCGCCGTACAGAGCAACGTTGCCGATGATGATGTTCTCGTAAGAAACAAACGTCGAACCGGCCGGCGGGAACAGGATCAGCTTGCCGCCCGACAGGCCCTTGCCGAGATAGTCGTTGGCATCGCCTTCCAGGAAGAACGTCATGCCGCGCGGCAGGAACGCGCCGAAGCTCTGACCCGCCGAGCCCTTGAAGCGGATCTGGATCTTGTCTTCGGGCAGGCCGGCCGAGCCGTACTTGCGAGTGATCTCGCTGCCGGTGATGGTGCCGGCCACGCGATTCACGTTGCGGATCGGCAGCTCGGCGACGACCTTCTCGCCGCGCTCGATCGCAGGCTTGCAGATCTCGAGCAGCTGGGTCAGGTCGAGCGACTTCTCCAGGCCGTGATCCTGTTCCATCTGCTTGAAGCGCGGCGTGCCATCGCTGGAGTCGGGCGAGTACAGCAGGTTGCTGAAGTCCAGGCCACGTGCCTTCCAGTGATTCACGGCCTTGCGCGGCTCGAGGCGATCGACGCGGCCGATCATCTCGTCGACGCTGCGGAAGCCGAGCTGCGCCATGAGTTCGCGCATTTCCATGGCGATGAAGCGCATGAAATTGACGACGTGCTCCGGCTTGCCCGCGAACTTCTCGCGCAGACGCGGATCCTGAGTCGCGATGCCGGCGGGGCAGGTGTTCAAGTGACAGACGCGCATCATGATGCAGCCTGTCGCCACCAGCGGCGCCGTCGCGAAGCCGTACTCTTCGGCGCCGAGCAGAGCAGCGACGATAACGTCACGGCCCGTCTTCAGCTGACCGTCGGTTTCGACAGCGATGCGGCTACGCAGGTTGTTCATCACCAGCGTCTGGTGAGTCTCGGCGAGACCGAGCTCCCACGGCAGACCGGCGTGAGCAAGCGACGTTTGCGGAGATGCACCCGTGCCACCGTCGTGACCGCTGACCAGCACAACGTCGGCGTGCGCCTTGGCGACGCCCGCAGCAACTGTGCCGACGCCCACTTCGGCCACCAGCTTGACGCTGATGCGAGCGTGACGGTTCGCGTTCTTCAGATCATGAATCAGCTCGGCGAGATCTTCGATCGAGTAGATGTCATGGTGCGGCGGCGGCGAAATCAAACCGACGCCCGCGGTGGTGTGACGAGTCTTGGCGATCCACGGATACACCTTGGTGCCCGGCAGCTGACCGCCTTCACCCGGCTTCGCGCCCTGCGCCATCTTGATCTGGATCTCGTTGGCGCTGACCAGATATTCGCTGGTCACGCCGAAGCGGCCCGACGCGACCTGCTTGATCGCCGAGTTCTTCGAATCGCCATTGGCCAGGGGCTTGAAGCGCGCCGGATCTTCGCCGCCTTCGCCGGTGTTGCTCTTGCCGCCGATACGATTCATGGCGATCGCCAGCGTTTCGTGAGCTTCCTGGCTGATCGAGCCGTAGGACATCGCGCCCGTCTTGAAGCGCTTCATGATGTTTTCGATGGGCTCGACTTCCTCGAGCGGCACGGCGTCGCCGGACTTGAACTCCAGCAGGCCGCGCAGCGTGCACAAGTTGGTCGACTGCTCGTTGATCAGCCGCGAGTATTCCTTGAACTGATTGAAGTTGCCGTTGCGCACGGACTTCTGCAGCCGGTGAATGGACTCGGGATTGAACAGGTGATATTCGCCGTCTGCACGCCACTGATACTGGCCGCCGACGGGGAGCGTGTGACCGTTGGTCGGACGCTCCGGGAACGCGGCGCGATGACGCACGAGGACTTCCTGCGCGATCACATCCATGCCGATGCCGCCGACGCGCGAGGCCGTCCAGGTGAAGTACTCGTCGATCACGTCCTGACGCAGACCGACCGCTTCGAACACCTGCGCGCCGCGATAGCTCTGGATGGCCGAAATGCCCATCTTCGCCATCACCTTGATGATGCCCTTGGTCGCGGCCTTCACCAGATTCTTGCACGCCGACTTGTGATCGATGTTGAGGATGCGGTCGTCGCGGATCATGCCGTCGATGGTTTCGAACGCCACGTAAGGATTGATCGCGCTGACGCCGTAGCCAATCAGCAATGCGAAGTGATGAACCTCGCGCGCCTCACCGGTTTCGATCACGAGGCTGACGCGCGTGCGCAGGCCTTCGCGAATCAGATAGTGATGCAGGCCGGCGACGGCGAGCAGCGCCGGAATGGGCGCGAACTCTTTGTTCACGCCGCGATCGCTGAGGATCAGGACGTTCACTTCCTCTTCCTCGATCATGCGGCGGGCCATCAGCCGGATTTCTTCCATCGACTTCACCAGGCCCTTCTCGCCGCGGGTCACGCGGAACAGGCTCGGCAGCACGCCGACGCGCAGGCCAGGCAAGTCCATCCTGCGGACCTTGGCGAACTCTTCGTTGGTGAGAATCGGCCACTTCAGTTCCAGACGGCGGCAATCGGCGGGCTGCGGGTTCAGCAGATTGCCTTCCGAGCCCAGGCGCGTTTCCGCGGAAGTGATGATCTCTTCGCGAATGCTATCGATGGGCGGATTGGTGACTTGCGCGAACAGCTGCTTGAAATAGTCGTACAGCAGGCGCGGCTTGTTCGACAGCACCGCCAGCGGCGTGTCGTTGCCCATGGAGCCGACCGCTTCGACGCCGTGTTGCGCCATCGGCGTCAGGATCATGCGCTCGTCTTCGAAGGTGTAACCGAACGCGATCTGACGTTGCAGCAGCGTGTCGTGATCCGGCGCCGGCACTTCGGGCGCGGTCGGCAGGTCGTTGACGTGCACCAGATGATCGTTCAGCCACTGCCGATAGGGACGCTCGGTGGTGATGGCCTTCTTGATCTCTTCGTCGTCGACGATGCGGCCCTGCTCGGTGTCCACGAGGAACATGCGGCCGGGCTGCAAACGGCCTTTCATCAGCACGTTTTCCGGCGCGATGTCGAGCACACCCGCCTCGGAAGCCATCACGACCAGGCCGTCTTTCGTTACGTAGTAACGCGAGGGCCGCAGGCCGTTGCGATCGAGCACGGCGCCGATCTGCTTGCCGTCGGTGAATGCGATGGCTGCCGGGCCGTCCCACGGCTCCATCAGCGAGGAGTGATATTGATAGAAGGCTCGCTTGTTGTCGTCCATGGTCTGGTGATTCGACCAGGGCTCGGGAATCATCATCATCATGGCGTGGGGGAGCGAGCGGCCCGCCAGCACCAGCAGCTCCAGCGTGTTATCGAACATCGCCGAGTCGCTGCCGTTCGGGTTGATGATGGGCAAGATCTGCTCCATGTCATCGCCGAATGCTTCAGCCTGGAACAGCGCTTCGCGAGCGTGCATCCAGTTCGCGTTGCCACGCACGGTGTTGATCTCACCGTTGTGAGCGACGTAACGATACGGATGGGCGCGATCCCAGCTCGGGAACGTGTTGGTGCTGAAACGCGAGTGCACCAGCGCGATCGCCGTCTCCATGCTCGGATCCTGCAGATCCGGGAAGTAGGGGCCGAGCTGCTCGGTGAGCAGCATGCCTTTATAGACCAGCGTCTTATAAGAGAGGCTGGCGACGTACCAAACGGCCGCGCCTTCCATCGTCGACGCGCGGATCTCGCTGTAAGCGCGCTTGCGGATCACATACAGCTTGCGCTCGAACGCCAGCGCGTCCGGCAACGCCGGATTACGGGCGACGAATACCTGACGCATATACGGTTCGCAGGATTTCGCAGTGTCGCCGAGCGAGGAGTTGTTGGTCGGCACCGTGCGCCAGCCGAGCACGGTCTGGCCTTCGGACTGCACGATCTGCTCGAAACGCTCCTCAATTCGCCGACGCAGCGTGGGATTGCGCGGCAGGAACACGATGCCGCAGCCGTAATGCTCCGGCTCGGGCAAGTCGATGCGCGACTTCTTCGCGGCCGCCACCAGGAACTGATGCGGCATCTGGAGCAATACGCCCGCGCCGTCGCCGGTGTTGGTCTCGGCGCCGCATGCACCACGATGATCCAGATTGGTCAGGACCTGCAGGCCCTGCTGCAGAATCTTGTGCGATTTTCGGCCTTTAATATCTACGACAAAGCCGACGCCGCAGGCGTCGTGCTCATAAGCGGGATCGTAAAGACCCTGCTTTTCCGGGCGGGTGGTTCGCCCCTTCAGGGCGCCATCGTTCGCGGCCGCTTCCAGAGAGGCGCGCTCAGTGCCGTCAGTCATATAGGCCTACCGTTACCATCGTCGGGAAAATCGCATCTGGCCGGACATCGCGTGAGCGACGGGCACGACCAGCGCCGCACATTCGAACCCGACTCGCGGGGGGCAGCGGAGGTGTCTGCATCCCAGGAGGCGGCCCGGCGCGGGACCGTCGCCGCGGTGCGCGGCGTCCGATCGGCGGCGTTGACGCCGCGATCACGGTCTAACTCTTTGATTCAGTAGGGCTGCTTCGCGAAGTCGACAGCGCGTAAGGCCGGCCAGGGCCTCGACGCGGACAAAGCGCGTTGAATACAACCCGAAGGAATGCCAGTCATATTACAGGGGTCGATCCCTGCGTCAATGCGCCATGAAAGACAAGACCCTGCGCGTTATTTCCGCATCACCTCCAGGAAGATCACTTTCCACGCATCGTCCTCACGGCGCAGGTCGATTCTGAAGGTATGCAGGTCGGCAGCGAGGTCCCACCGATCGGTCGCCGAGGCATCGCGGCCGAGCATGCCGACCAGCACCTGCGCGCGCGCTTCGCCATCCGTCGGGAAAGTCAGTTCTTCGATCCGCGTGAGCAGATGAATGGACTGATTGGCAATGAAATAGCCGCGCATATAACGCGCCGCCTCCTCGGCTCCCATTCCATTGGAGTCGCGATATTCCTCGGATAGATGCGCTTTCAGGCCGCTAACGTCGCGGTTCTCAGCGGCTCGTTCCATTTTCCCGATCGCTGCTCGTACCTGCTGCTCGGGCGAGTTCTGGTCGCCACAGGCGGCGAGGGCGGCGAGCGCGATGAATATTATGGTGCGATGGATTGGCATGCTCGGCCGGCAATGTACGTTAGTTGCATTTACCAGCCGGGAAGCTGGCTGGAATGATGCGTGGACTATGGCGGACCGCCACCTACCGGGCAACGAACAGGACCGGCAGAGCGCAGGTGGGAGCTGTCTGCTTGACCGTCCCCGAACTGCGTGCTCAGATCGCGGCCGGCGGCTAAAACCGGCTTGAAATCAAGTATTTCGCACCGTCGGCGCACTCCGGGCGCCAGTGCTTGTCCGTTGGGAGAAAGTTATGAAGTCCGTCTCGGCCCATGTTTCAGGAGTGAAGACGTGGGGCGTCCGCGCTGCTGTCGCCACCTCGCTAGCGTTGCTGAGCTTGCCGTTCAGCGCGAGCGCGCAGGACGGCATCGAACATTGTGACAAGCCCATGGGGGCGCTCGCGGTGGTCGAGCCGCAGGATTACGTCTCGCAGTCGCTGTCCCGTTACGGCCTACAGTCGCCGACCGGCCTGATCCGCATGATGGTTCAGCAGTCGAACTGCTTCATAGTCGTGGAGCGCGGCATCGGCATGCAGAACATGATGCAGGAGCGCGCCCTGCAGGAGTCGGGCGAGCTGCGCCAGGGCTCGAACATGGGCGGCGGCCAGATGGTCAGCGCCGATTTCGTGCTGACTCCGGCCGTGGTGTTTTCCGAGAACGATTCAGGCGGCATCGGTGGCGCGCTCGGCGGTCTGATTCCTGGCTCCAAAGGCCGTGCGATCGGCGCCGTTGCCGGCGGTCTGAAATTCAAGGAAGCGCAGACCAGCATGCTCGTGACCGACGCGCGCTCTGGCGTTCAGGTCGCTTCCGCCGAAGGCAACTCTCGCAAGGCCGACCTCAACCTCGGCACGACGCTGTTTGGCGGTAGCGCCGCCGGCGCGCTCGGTGGTTACACCAAGACCAATGAAGGCAAAGTGATCGCGGCCAGCCTGGCGGACAACTACAACAACATCGTGCGCTCGGTCCGCAATCAGCCGAGCCTGCAGCGCGATGTCGGCACGCTCGCCGAAGAGGCGGGCAAGAAGACCAAGGGCGGCGCCGTATTCAACGAAGGCGACACCATCGTGCCGAAGCTCGGCAACCTCAAGGTGTACTCATCGCCGAACGAAGCCTCGAAGACGGTGGCAACCCTGTCGAAGGGCGAAGAGATGATCTTCATGGGCGAGGAGAAAGATGGCTACCTGAAGATCGAATCCAGCAACGGCGGCGGCTGGGTGAAGAAGGTTTTGGTGACGCGTTGAGCAACGCGTGACGGACCAGAGCCGGGCGGGATGAAGGTCTCGCCCGGCTTGTTATTTATGCGTGCCTCGCTTACGGCCATCCCGAGTCTAGAACATTCTCAGCGCAGGATCTTGTCGAGCGCCTTGCCCTTGGCGAGTTCGTCGATGAGCTTGTCCAGGTGGCGGATTTTCTGCATCAGTGGATCTGTTATTTCCTCCACCCGGATGCCGCACACCACGCCTTTGATGAGCGCGCTGTTCGGGTGCATGGCGGGCGCTTCGGCGAAGAAGGTTGCGAAATCGATTTCTCTGTCGATTTGTCGCTGCAGTTTCGCCTGGCTGTAGCCAGTCAACCAGCAGATGATCTGGTCCACTTCCTGTTTGCTGCGCTTCTTACGTTCCGCCTTCTGCAGGTAGAGCGGGTAAACCTTCGAGAAACTCATCGTGAAGATGCGATGGGACATTGTGGGTCCTGCAGTGGGGACGACATGAGCGGGAGAAGATCATACCGAATGCCCCGCGTGCCTCAATTCCCGCTGCAGGTCGCTATGAATTCGCGATCCTCGCTTGCACTTTCTCCACAGTCCCATGATCGAAAAGAACGCTGCCAGCGACAGCGGTGCAACGAGCAGTTGGACGGTCGGCATCGGAATCGAAAAACACAGCTGGATTGCCATCAAATAAATGCAGAGGATGAGGATGATTCGGACCGTCCAATAGATAGTGTCGAGCCGCACCTCGATCAGGCCTGTCGGGTTGGACGCCAGTTCCGCGACTGTCTGTTTGATCTCGGCATCTTCGGCCGATACCAACTGTCGCCGCTTTTCCGATCGCGCCGCCCAAACCGACTCGATCCATCGATTCACAAAGGGCGCAACCGCATTCAGTGCCAGTCCGACCACGACTGTGAGCACCCACCACGCAGGATTCTTCAGGGCAAGCATGATGTCATTCATTCTTGTCTCCCCCTCTGCTCCTTTGCCGAATCACGATATAGGTGGCCCTAGGGATATCGGCCTCGCCATTCCTCAGGTTACGACCGATCTGGCAACCAGCCCATTCGCAGAATAGGCAGCATCGCGATTTCTGTGGGAACCCGGTCGCAACTTCGGCGAGCATCTGGTCCCCTCGGTTAGAACCAGATCAGGCAGACTATTGTCTTCGGGCTTGCGTGCGAAGACGCGCACGGATGGGTGTCAACGGGGGAAACAGGAAACATGATCGGATACCTTCGCTCGCTCTTCGTCGGGCTGTGCCTGATCTCAGCCGCGGTCGCGGACGACGCCCCAAACAGCGCGCATACTCCGCCAGAAAGTCCCTTCCGGGCGTCAGGGCCGGAAACACTCGAATGGGCAAAACGAGACTTCATCGAGTACCAAGGTCGCGCCACCATCAGCGCGAAATACCGATTCGTCTACTTCGACGGGAACAGCGACGATGATCCTGGATACAGCCAGAATCCACATCTGTTCCTGCTGCCGAATCAAGAAGCGCAGGCTACGCTTCCATATCTCACGCGGTGGGTATACGAGCGTGATGACAGCCAGGAGAAGGTCCTATGGACGGAGCGGGCGGAGAGGATCTGGGTTACGAATGTCGCCGATGCCGCGGCCGGATTGCTCGGAGAACAGCTCGCGGCTGAAGTGCTTGCTGGCAAGCACGAGACGGTTGTCGGCGAAGCTGTGGTTGTGATCGACGGCTTCAGTGCTGGGTACGAGTGCGATAGTCCCTCCTTCGCGACTCGATTCGTAGCGGTGAAACATGAAATCTCAGCTCCCTCGGTGGCGAAGCGAGGCGTAGGTGGCTGCTAACCGACCTTTCCGTGCGGCGAAAACTCAGCGCTGGGCCACAATGAGTTGGAGGCACAACTATGAAGCCAAACCAGATTTTGATCCTGCTGCTCCTGTACATCGCTGCGCTTGGCGGCATGGCCGCGTTCCTGGATGCGCGGCGAATAGCTGAGCCTCAGTGGTCCGTGATTGTGACAACCATGCTGGGCTCGCTGCTGGTTTTCTGGTGGTACTGGGCGGATAGCGTGTCCAGATCCTATCGCCGCTCGCCACTGTTGAACGTTGCGATAATTGCAGTGGGTTTTCTGGCTGTGCCGTACTATTTGCTGCGCAGTCGACAGAGGGGGCAGCGGCTTGCGGCTTTCGCAAAGCTGGTTGCCTTCGTGTTGCTCATGGTCGTCGCCGTGATGATCGGAGCAATGCCCGTTGCGATGGTCAGCTAGCAAGTTTCAAAAGGAAAGAACGATGCGTCGTCTGATGTGCGGTGTTCTGTTGCTCTCTTCTGCCACGGTGTTGGCTGCCGAGCCCACGGCTCAGGCCATAGCAAACAAGAAAATCGAGCTGATGCAGAGTACCAAGATTGCAGCAGTGACCGAGCTCGCAGTGCCTTCGCGGGAATACCCGTCCGATGGCGATCCGGAAACGCTAGAAGTGGTATTTCTCGACAACAAGAAGGACGGTCCGAGTCGGGTGTCCGAAGACGGCGAAGTGATTTTCTTGTACAAAGCCTCGGGCCGAAAGCAGCAAGCGCTCATCGATCAGGCATTCGAGATCAGAGCCCGACGCGCCCTGAATGAATCCTAACCGCACCTAACGGATCGCACGACGAAGTCGCAATCTGTCTGTGAGTGGGTCGGTGCAAATCCCTCGGTGCCGAAGCCGAACTCGAAGAGTATCTGCCTGCCGTCGCAGAGTATCTTGAACTTCCGCCCTGATATCGATTTCCAATCGATGGAGCCAACTACGAGGATGTATGGTTCGGCACGTCGGTGTTGGGGCAATGAACTGGGCGTAGTTGGTCGCTAAAGGAGATCGTCATGAATCCTGATTTCCTGTGCCGCTTCTTGCTGTGGTCGCTGCTCGTCAACTATGCGATCTTGCTGGCTTGGTTCCTCGTATTCGTCTTCGCGCGCAGCTGGATGCACAGGCTGCATGGCCGCTGGTTCCATCTCTCGGATGCCGCCTTTGATGCCATCCACTACGGCGGAATGGCCGTCTACAAGATCGGCATTCTGCTTTTCAACTTGGCCCCTTTGCTCGCATTGTGCCTGATGGGCAGAGGCAGCTGACAACGCCACAGGCGCGTGCAGTTTCGCACGCGCCTGTGCGCAGACTGAGGATGACTCGTTCTCTCGGTGGTTACTTCGGAGCGCGAATCCAATCCAGCCGATCGTCCGGCTCCTTCTTCGGCGATGCCTTGACCCAGCTGGCCTCGCTATTCACATCGCCCTTGCCGCTGTACTTCGCATACGCCGGATAGGGGAACAGCGGGCGAGTGCGGACCACACCTTGCGGGCCGCTCTGAGTGGCGACGACGCGATCGGGGGCCTGGCCTTGCTCCACCCACTTCACCAGTTCGGGCAACAGCTCGAACGTATTCGGCGCGTTGCCGCCGCGGCAATGGAACATGCCGGGGACCATGAACACCCGGAACCATTCGCGCACTTTCTCGCCGCCGCCCTGACGCGATGTCACGTGAGCGTAATAATCGAGCATGGCCATCGGTGAAACACCAGCGTCGGCCCAGCCGTGATAAACGATGAGCTTGCCGCCGCGCTGTTCGAACTCGCGCAGGTCCGGCGCTTCATGAGGCGCGACGGGATCATACAGGGCCGCCATTTCTTCCGACTTCTCAACGTCGGTATCGAAGTTGAAGGTGCGATAGTTGTAATCGGCCGGCGGATTGGTCGGGAACGCGAGATAGCGCAGATAGCCTTCCGCCAGCGAGCGGCGGCCTGCGCCGCTCCATGAGAGCTCGCTGCCGTAAGGCGTCGCGCCGGGCATCAGCTTCTCGCCCTTGCTGTTGATCGGTCCACTGTAAAGCGCCTTCGCGGCGGCCACTTGCTCGGCGGTCAAACAATCCGGGCCATCGCCGTTCTTGCACTGGAGCCTGGCGGGATCGAACTTGCACGCGCGCGGATCGGTGAGAATGCCGTCGGCCAGGCCGTCGAGTTTGTCACACGATTTCATGACACCTGCATTCAGCACCTCGAGCTTGGCGGGCGTGAAGACTTCGGAGCCGTCATCACGCAACAGCTTCTGTGCATCCCAGTTGTTCGCGATCGCGCCGAGGCGGCCGGGGAATGCGGGGTCACCCGCGATGATGCCGTCGAAGTCGTCGGGATAGCGTTGTGCTTCGGTCAAGCCTTCACGGCCGCCGGTGGAGCAGCCGCGAAAATAGGAGCGCGCCGGGCGCTTGCCGTAGTAACGTTCAGCCAATGCCTTACCGGCAACGGACATCAAATGCGTGGAACGGCCAGCGTAGTCTTCGCGGAGCGCAGGATCGCTCCCCCAGACAGGATCTTTGACGACCAGTCCGACGTGCCCCATGTTGTGTGCGGCGACGACGAAGTTGTCGGCGAGCGCATCGGCGCAGTTGTTGATGCTGATGACGCCGCAGAAGCCGCCGCAGCCCACCTGAAAGTAGCGGCCGTTCCAGCTCTTGCTCGGCAGGCGCACCTCGAACTGAATCTGCGGCTGAATGACGCCAGTGACGGCGCAGTACTCGGCGGTGCCGTCCTTCGCCGGCACCAGCTTTGCCGAAAGCACCGAGAGCGGCGCCTCGAAGGTGTTCTTAAAATCCTCTTCAACCAGCCGCTCGCAGGGAAGTGCGCCGCTGAGTCCGGCATCGAGCGCGGCCGACGGAGCCAGGGGTTGCGATGCGTGCGCGCTACTGCTTGTCGCAAATGACGCTACAAAGCACAGCAAGTGCGCGATTGCCCCCAATAGCACAGGGACTTTTATTGTGGACTGCACGGGCTTTCCTCTCGATTCACTTGGTTTAAGAATTCTCGCCGGCTGGTCGCCGGAACAACAAAGGTGCACGAGACCCCGCGTCATGCACCATTTTTGCCGTGCGACTGGCACGAGACAGGCTTGAATTATCATCGCCTGCCTCTCTATGATCGTCATACATCATACAAAAATACCATCGTATTATCGGTTCGAATGGTGGTATGCAAGTTGCATTTGGCTCAAGTTGGAATCGTTTTCGTGGTTGTGGGGATGTGTGGTGCCGAAGCATCACTTAACTTTGAGGAGCTTGCATGAGAGTCAGCACTAATCGGCTAGGTGGCCGGGTCGCCTTCCGGATCGGCCACGCCGTCGCGCTGGCGGCGACCGCCGCAGTTACTGTCGCGAATGCGCAGGAGGCAGTCGTCGAGGAGATCGTCGTTACCGCAACGAAGCGCGAAACGACGATGAAGGACACCCCAGCGGCCATTGCTGCCGTGAGCGGCAGCGCTATCAGCGAGAGCCAGTCGTTCTCGTTGGAAAGCTTCACGCGCTTGGATCCGTCCATCCAGGTCAACAACCGCGGCGTCGGCGACAACCAGATCATCGTCCGCGGCATCTCCTCGTCGGGCAAGCCCACGGTCGGCCTGTACTTCGACGAAGCGGTCATCACCGGTCTCGGTCTGGATGGCGGCAGCGACAATCAGCCGAACATCCAGCTGCACGACATGGAGCGCATCGAAATCCTCAAGGGCCCGCAAGGCACGCTGTTCGGTGCCGGGTCGATGAGCGGTACGGTGCGTTTCATCACCAACAAGCCGGATCTGTCGCAGTCCTTGTTCGGCTTCAGCGGTTCGGCGGCTTCCGTGAAGGATGGCAACGAGCTGTATCAGGGCGAGTTCATGGCGAACGTGCCCCTGATCCAGGACAAGCTCGGCGCGCGCGCCGTGGTGTGGGGCGACAGCGGCGGCGGCTACATCGATCAGCGCAGCTCGGCCGGTTACAAAGAAAACGTCAACGACCAGAGCATCTGGGGCGGACGACTGATCCTGGCGTCGCAGGTCACCGATGCGTTGAAGGTCACCGCGACCGGCTTGTATCAGGAGACCAAGGCCGACGGCTCGCAGTACTTCGAGTTCGGCCAGCCCGACTATCAGAACATTTCTCCGACGCTCGAACCGTACGAAGACGAGACCAAGCTGTTCAGCCTGGTGGCGGACTACACCACCGACTTCGGTACCTTCACCGCGACCAGCTCGTACATGGATCGCGAGCTGTATTTCTCGCGTGACAGTACGCCGACCGCGCGCTTCTTCGGCGTGCCGTTCGATCTCGCGTATCACCAGGGTCAGGATATTTCCAACTGGTCCTCGGAAGTGCGCTTCGCGTCCTCGTTCGACGGCCCGTTCCAGATCGTCGCCGGTGCGTTCTACGCCGAGCTCGACTCGCAGATTCACAACGCCGCCTTGCTGGTGCGGGATAACAGCGGCGTCGCTCCCTGCCGCTTCCACGAGGATTGCGTTGCCAACGGCTTCGCCTCGAACGACATCAATTCGGCCATCAACCAGACCAACATCGACCAGTTCGCGCTGTTCACCGAAGTCGAATACCAGTTCGCCGAGAAGTGGACCGGCACGGTTGGCATCCGCTACTACGACGCGGACATCTTCGAAGGCAAGATCGAAACGCAGGAGCTGGCGCGTCCGCCGCAGGCCGTCCCTCGAGTGCTGCTCAGTGAGACGGTCAGCGAAGATGAGTTGAGCTACAACTTCGCGCTGGCATATGCGGCGACCGATGACACGACGTTCTATACGCGCATCTCTTCGGGCTTCCGTC
Organism: Steroidobacter cummioxidans; assembly: GCF_003104955.1. Classification (NCBI taxonomy): domain Bacteria; kingdom Pseudomonadati; phylum Pseudomonadota; class Gammaproteobacteria; order Steroidobacterales; family Steroidobacteraceae; genus Steroidobacter; species Steroidobacter cummioxidans. The sequence continues at coordinate 176,020 of NZ_LSRW01000004.1, forward strand.
CTGGCGGCGTGAACGATTGGCGTTCGGCCGCCAACCGCAACGTGTTCGTGCCGGCGAAGTACGATTCGGACACGCTGTGGAACTACGAGGTGGGCGTGAAGAGCTACATGTTCAATCGTGCGCTCTACGCCGAGTTGTCCGTGTATCGCATCGACTGGTCGGATCAGCAGATCTCGCTGCAGGATCCGAACGCCATCTTCGCGTTCATCGGCAACGCCGGTAAGAGCTATGTCAACGGCGTGGAGCTGCAGATCAATGCTCAGCCCACGGATCGCCTGAGCTTGACCTTCGGCGCGACGTTCACCGATTCGCGTCTGTCCGAGGACATGCCCAGGCCGCCAATTCCGGCGCCGACGGACGATGATCCGAATCCGGCGCAGCCGCCGTACGGCTTCGAGGGCGATCGCATTCCGTACAGCCCGAAGTGGGCGCTGGCGGGCTCGGCGCAGTACGAGATTCCGTTCTCGTCCGAGGTCACCGGCTATGCGAGCACCAACTTCAACTATCGGAGCGAGTCGTTCACGGCGTTCAACAGCACGTTCGGTCCGAGCAACTATCAGGTGCTGGATGACTACTTCATGATGGGCGTGCGCGTCGGCGTGCGTTATGGCGCTTGGGATACGGGCATCTTCGTCGATAACATCACCAACGAAGTGCCGGATCTGGGTCTGCGCGTGACCGGCGACGGTTACCGCGTCTACACCGCGCGGCCTCTGACGGCGGGTCTGCGTGTTTCGACCCGTTTCTGAGTTGATGAGTTAGTTGGCGAATGCGGCGGCCGCTCCTGCAGGGGCGGCCGCTTTTTTTGTTTTTCTACCGGTCGCGACCCTCCATGGCTGAAGCTGAAGCACAGACTCTTTCCAAAGCCCCGTCCGAGCCCGTCTTCGTGCGCGGCTGGGTCACTGTGGTGGTGTGCCTGCTCGGCATTTCCACCGGACCGGCCGCGTTCGGCCTGTCGTCCTTGTTTCTTTTGGGCGGACCGATCGGCGAAGAGTTCGGCTGGAGTCGCACGGCGATCAGTGCGGCCGTGTCGGTGATGATGTTGTGCACGGCGGTGTCGTTGCCGTTCATGGGGCGGCTGGTCGACCGGTTCGGCGTGAAGCAGGTTCTGGTGCCGTCGATCGTCATCTTCGGTCTGTGTTTTCTGGCGGCGTCGATGATCAGCAGCTACTGGCAGTTCATCGCGCTGTATGTGGCGATGGGCACGATCGCAGTGGGCACGAACAGCGTGCCTTACATGCGTGTGCTGACGGCGTGGTTCGATCGTCGACGCGGGCTTGCGATCGGCATTGCCGGTAGCGGCACCGGGCTGGGCTTCGGCTACGTGCCACTCATCACGCAGGAATTCGTTTCGCACTATGGCTGGCGCGGTGGCTATTTCGGCCTCGGCTTGATCATGTTGCTGTTCACGTTGCCGATGGTCGTGTTCCTGCTGCACGAGAAGCCGCAGTCCCTGGGTTTGCATCCCGACGGCGCGGCCTCGGACGTGCCTGCAGATCAGCAGCCTGCTGCGAGCGGCGACACGCTGCCCGAGGCCATGCGGCGCCGGGATTTCTGGAGCTTGATTACGATCTTCTCGGGTCTGGCGTTCGTGCTGTACGGACTGATTCCGCACATGGTGCCGATGCTTCAGGATCGCGGCGTGTCGGTGAGTCAGGCGTCGTGGCTGGCGTCGGCGTTTGGCTGGTCGGCGTTCGGTGGGCGCTTGCTGATCGGTTTCCTGGTCGATCGACACGATGCTCGACGCATCGCCTTCGTGTTCTTCAGCCTGTCGGCGATCGGTCTCGGTCTGTTGTCCGCGCCGTTGCCGGTCTGGGTGTTCACTGTCGCCGCCATCATGCTCGGTCTGAGCCTGGGCGCGGAAGTGGACATGCTCGCGTATCTCACCAGTCGCTACTTCGGCTTGAAGAACTTCGCGCAGATTTTCGGTGCGATGTTCTCGGCGGTGATGGTTGCGATGAGCCTGAGCCCACTGGCGTTTGGTGCCGTGTACGACTCCACGGGCTCGTACCAATCCATCCTCGCGCTCGGCGTGCCGCTGTGTGTGCTGGCGATCGTGCTGGTGCTGATGTTGCGGCCGTATGGCGAGCGCGCTCGTGGCGGTCCGATCTCCGTCACCTGAGCAATAAAAAAAGGCCCGAGGTCTCGCGACCCCGGGCCCAGCCTCAGAGAGAACGGTTCAGCGTCAGGCGGATTCTTTCGGTCCGCCCTTGTCCGCGATCTGCACGCGGAAGCCCGAGCGCAGCTGCGGGAAGTAATCCCAGATCGCCAGATGCTGCGTGCAACGGTTGTCCCAGAACGCGACCGAATGCGGCTCCCAGCGGAAGCGCACCTGGAAGTACGCGTTCTCGCAGTGATGGAACAGGAACTGCAGGATCGCGGCGCTTTCCGCATCGGGCACTTCATTGATGCGCGCGGTAAAGCCTTTGTTCACGAACAGCACTTTGCGGCCCGTGACCGGATGCGTGCGGATGACCGGATGTACCGCGACCGGGAATTTTCCGTCCGGATTGAAGCGACCGAACGCCAGCTTGCCGTCGTGAGTCGCGGTGAGACCTTCGAGGTAAGCCTTCATGCGATCCGACAGCGCATCGTAAGCGGCATACATGCTTGCGAACACCGTGTCGCCACCCATGGTCGGCAGCGTGTGCAAGTAAAGGATGCTGCCCATCGGCGGAATCGTCGCGCACGACATGTCGGTGTGCCATTCCTCACCGGCGACGTGCTTCGAGTTCCCATCGGCCTGCAGTTTGCGCACTTCCGGATGATCCGGCAGGCCCTGCAGCGCGTGGATCTGCAGCTCGCCGAAGTACTGGCCGACGCGCTTCAGCGACGGCGGATCGAGTGCCTGGTTGCGGAAGAAAATCACCTGGTGGTCGGCGATGGCCTGATTCAGATCGGCGATCTGCTGCTCGCTCAGCGGCTTGCTCAGATCGATGCCCGAGATGATGGCGCCGATGGTCGGCGTCAACCGATCGGCGGTAATGGTCTGATAGCTCTGGCTGGGTGGAACTGCTGGCTTCGGATTGGCGGCCATAGGAATCTCGAACGTCTCTTATTCCAAAAGGGGGACAGATCTATTACGTCGCTGCGACGTCGCGGGCCCGAACGAGATCGAGCGCGACGTCGGTGATCATGTCTTCCTGGCCGCCGACCATGCGACGCCGGCCGAGCTCGACCAGGATGGTGCGAGTGTCGAGGCCATACGTCGCCGCGGCCTTTTCGGCGTGGCGCAGGAAGGAGGAATACACGCCGGCATAACCAAGCGTCAGCGTCTCGCGATCGACGCGCACCGGCCGGTCCTGCAACGGGCGAACCAGATCCTCCGCAGCGTCCATCAGCTTGAACAGATCGCAGCCGTGCTGCCATCCGTAAACATCGGCAGCGGCGATGAAAACCTCCAGCGGGGCGTTGCCGGCGCCTGCGCCCATGCCAGCGAGGCTGGCATCGATGCGGATCGCGCCGTTCTTCACGGCGAGAATGGAATTTGCGACACCAAGGCTCAGATTGTGATGCGCGTGAATGCCGCGCTGAGTCTCCGGCTTCAGCACACGATCGTAGGCCTGGAAGCGAGCGGCGGTGTCGTCCATCGTCATGGCGCCGCCCGAATCGGTGACATACACGCAGTGCGCGCCGTAGTTTTCCATCAGCTTCGCCTGCGCGGCCAGCTGCTCCGGCGGGCTCATGTGGCTCATCATCAGGAAGCCTGAGACATCCATGCCGAGATTGCGCGCGTATTCGATGTGCTGCTGAGAAACATCCGCTTCGGTGCAGTGAGTGGCGATGCGAACCGAGCGCACGCCCAGATCGAACGCGTGGCGCAAGTCGTGAACGGTGCCGATGCCCGGCAGCAGCAAGGTCGTGAGCTTGGCGTGCTGGATCACTTCGGCGACAGCTTCGATCCATTCCCAATCGGTGTGCTTGCCGAAGCCATAGTTGAACGATGAGCCGGCGAGGCCGTCGCCGTGCGCGACTTCGATCGCGTCGACACGCGCTTCATCCAGCGCTCGAGCAATGTTCTTGACGTGTTCGATGCTGTACTGATGGCGGATGGCGTGCATGCCATCGCGCAAGGTCACATCTTGAATGTAGAGCTTGCTGGTCGGGCTCATGCAGCGATCTCCGCGCGGAGATTGAGGGCCACGCGCTCGGCGGTGCGCAGTGCAGCGGACGTCATGATGTCGAGATTGCCTGCGTAGGCCGGCAGGTAGTGTGCAGCGCCTTCCACTTCCAGGAATACGCTGACTTTGAGTCCGACAAACGTTTCATCGATACCCTCGAACGGCAGCTTTATGCCGGGGCCGACGCGCTCGAACTGCACTCGTTGTTTCAGGCGATACCCTGGAACGTAACTTTGCACTTCCGAGACCATGGCCTGCACTGACGCTTCGATCGCGCTTTCGTCGGCTAGCGCGGTGAGGCAGTACACCGTATCGCGCATCACCAGCGGAGGCTCGGCGGGATTCAGCACGATGATGGCCTTACCGTGCCGCGCCCCGCCTACCTGTTCGATGGCTCGTGCCGTGGTCTCAGTGAACTCATCAATGTTTGCTCGCGTGCCGGGGCCGGCGGATTTGCTGGCGATCGACGCGACGATCTCCGCGTACAGCACCGGTGCCACTTTGCCGACTGCAGCGACGATGGGAATGGTCGCCTGGCCGCCGCAGGTCACCATGTTCAGATTCGGCGCGCCGAGATGCTGCTCGCCGTTGACCGGGGGGATGACGAAGGGGCCGATTGCGGCTGGAGTCAGATCAATCAGCGTCTTGCCGTGTGCGCGCAACACCGAATCGTGGTGTTTGTGAGCGCCGGCGGAGGTCGCGTCGAAGACCAGGCGCACGTCTTTGAATTCCGGCATGGCAAGCAAGCCGTCGATGCCCTGCGCGGTGGTCGCGACGCCGAGCCGCTGGGCTCGCGCGAGGCCTTCGGATTGGGGGTCGACGCCGACCATGGCAGCCATCCGCAAGGTGCGGCTGGTGCGCAGGATCTTGATCATCAGGTCCGTGCCGATATTGCCGGAGCCGATGATTGCTACCGGGACGCGCTCTGTCATGGCCTGTAGTCCGGGTGAAGGGAGGTCATTAAGGTAGTATGATCATACAATATTATCAAATACCGCCCGACGGGCGGCGCTGACGAGGCTTGCGATGCAACGTAATCTGCGCCTGGGCATGATCGGTTTCGGCGCCATGGGCCGTGAGGTTATGACCGGCCTCGAGAAACTCGGGGAGACCGAGACCCTGAAAGCGGTGCTGGTCCGGCCCGGTCGCGAGGCGCCGCATGCCGTTCACGATGTGGCTGCTCTGATCGCGGCACGCCCCCAGATCGTGATGGAATGCGCCGGCCATTCTGCGGTAAAGGAATTCGCGGCACCTCTGTTGCGGGCCGGGATCGACGTGATTATTTCGTCGGTCGGCGCGCTCGCGGACGATCAGATCAGAAATGAGCTGCTCACGGCGGAACAGGGCGGTGGGCGCGCGTTGTTACCTGCGGGCGCGATCGCCGGTCTCGATGGAATATTGGCCGCGCGGCTCGCGGGGCTGGATGAAGTGATCTACACGTCGTTCAAGCCGCCGCATGCCTGGCGAGGAACGGCGGCGGAGCAGGTGCTCGATCTGAGCCATTCCGAGCCGGAGCGCGAATTCTTTGCGGGCTCGGCGCGCGAGGCGGCGCTGGCGTATCCGAAGAACGTCAATGTCGGCGTGGCCATTGCCCTGGTGGGATTGGGAATGGACGCGACCCGAGTGCGGCTGGTGTCCTCGCGCAACGTAAGCGATCCGCTCGGCCGCATCGAGGCGCGTGGCGCGTTCGGCCATTTCCGATTCGATATTTTCGCGCGTGCAGCGGCCGATAATCCGAAAACTTCGGCGCTGACCGCGTACAGTATTGTGCAATGTGCCCGCCTTGGCGGAGCCCTGCCGATCGCCGGCTTGTGCACGCCCCCGACGCCAGCACTCCCATGATTTTGCCGCAGCCTTTGGGGCGTGACTGTTTACTCTGACGCCGCGCCAGTGGCGTAAAATCAGCGGCAAGTAAGCTCGAGGAAGGACCTTGGAATACCAGGATCTGCGAATTGTTGAGAACCCGACGCTGGTGCGCGAGCACGCGTTGGACAAGCTCCGTAACGCCATCAGCCGAGGCCTGTATCCGCCCGGCATGCGGTTGGTGGAGCGTGAGCTGTGCGAGGCGCTTGGCGTCAGCCGCACCTCGGTGCGCGAAGCTTTGCGCCAGTTGCAGGCCGAGAATCTGATCGAAGTCGGCAAGCGACGGAATATCACTGTCGCGGTGGTCTCGTCCAAGGACGCCGAGGACATTTATCTCATGCGAGAGATGCTCGAGACGCTGGCGGTCCAGCGGTTCGTCATGCTCGCCGATGACAATGCCGTCAAGAAACTGGCGCGCATCCACAAGGATTTGCGCAAGGTGCTCAACAAGGGCGACGTGCGCGAGCTCGCCATCATGGCGGGTGAATTTTACGAGACCATTCTCAATGGCTCGGGCAGCAAGGTGATTGCCGACATGGCGCGCCAGCTGCTGACGCGCGTCAACTATCTGCGCATGCGCTCGATGGCCGAGCCGCATCGTCTCGAAGATGGCATGCATGAATGGGACAACCTGATGGAAGCCATCAACCAGCGGAATCCGGAAGCCGCGGCGAAAGCGATGGGCGCGCACATTTCGAATGCGCGCAAGGCGATCGTGGCCAAGATCAAGCAAGAGGAAGAGCAGGCTGCGGCCGCTGCTGTAGTACCCGAGCGGGCGACCGCATCGCGTCGTTCCGGGTGACATAAGAGGCGGCGCCACGGACTGCGCCCAAAGCGAACCGGTCCTCCGGTCTTTCTCTTTGTGTGATTCTATGTTTGTCATACAAAGTATGCCCGGCTACACTCTCCGCATCGCCAGCGGAAGATCGATGCATGGGCACAGCTCGGGGTACAGATCGGGTCATCATTGTCGGGGCCGGGCCGATTGGCGCCGTCCTGGCGTATGCGCTTCGGCAGCGTGACATTCCTGTCCTGCTGGTCGAGGCGCTGGCGGCGCCGGAGATCGATTGCCGGGCGGCTTCCTGCCATCCACCCACCGTCGCGATGCTCGACGAGCTCGGGTTGCTGGAGGACGGGCTCGAGCAAGGTCTCGTCTCCCCCGTCTTCAACTATCTCGATCGCGTTACCGGTCAGCTGGTAGGTCGTTTCGATATCGAAGCGATGCGCGAGCGGCCTGCGCATCCTTATGTTCTGCAGTGGGAGCAGTACAAGATCGTCGGCACGGTGCTGCAGCGACTTGCGAACGATCCTGGTGCCGAGATTCGGATGTCGACGCGCGTTGTCGCGATCGCTCAAGATGCCGACAAGGTCGATGTCACGGTGACCTTGCCGGACGGCAGCAACGATGTGCTCAGTGGTCGTTATCTGGTCGGCTGCGACGGTGGTCGTAGCACCATTCGCAAGCTCGCCGAGATCGAGTTCGACGGCTTCACCTGGCCGGAGCGCTTCCTCAAGATCGACACGCGTTTCGATTTCTTCGGGCTGCGTCCCGAGCTCAGCAATCGCAATTACTTCTCCGACCCCGACGAGTGGTTGAACCTGTTCAAGGCGCGCGGCGCAGCCGGCGAAGGTATGTGGCGTGCGGTGAGCCCGACGTTGCCGGAGCAAACGGACGAAGAGTTGCTGTCGCCCGACGCCGTCGAGGCGCGCTTGCAGAAGTTCTGCCCGAAGCCTGGTCGATATGAGATCGCAACGATCGCGCTGTACAAAGTTCATCAGCGCGTGGCTGCCACGTTCAATCACGGCCGCGTGCTGCTCGCGGGCGACGCGGCGCATGTGAATAATCCGGTCGGCGGCATGGGCATGAATGGCGGTATCCACGACGCCATCAATCTCGCCGACAAGCTGAAGACCATCTGGTTCGAAGGTGCCGACGCGCAGCCGCTGTTCGATCGTTACACTCGTCAGCGTCGTAAAGCGCAAGTCGATTACGTGCAGGCGCAGAGCATTCAGAACAAGCAGACGCTCGGCGAGAAGGATCCGGTCGAGCGCGCGCGCAAGCTGGATAGCATTCGCCGCCAGTCGGCCGATCCGGAATTGCACGATGCCTTCATTCGTCGCGCCTGTCTGATCGACAGCCTGCGCGATGCGAACGCTACTCTGTAGAGGACTTGAGCCATGTCCGTTGCCCGTCATTCGCGCCCGCCCGAGCTGGTTGGAGCTTCGCTCGAGCAGATCATGGATCGTTACATCGCGCGCTTCGCCGACCGCGTGCCGGACTGGAATGCGTTTTCGGATGCAAACATCGACGGCTATCGTCGCGCGCAGCACCGCTTCGTCGGTGCGGGTGCATCGGGCAAGCACGACGACAGCAACATCGTGCCTGCGGGCAATTTCACGCTGTCCATCATGTTGGTGCCGCCGGGACAGGGCAATGCGCCGCATACGCATGAAGTCGAAGAAATCTTCTTCGTGCTGCAAGGTCGCTGCGTCGTCTTCATCGAAGACGAGAATGGCCGGCGCCTGAGCAAGGAGTTGCAGCAATGGGAAATGATCTCGTGTCCGCCGGGCGTCATTCATGGCTATGTGAACGAGACCAGCGAGCCGGTGTACCTGCAGGTCATGCTCGGTCGCGGCCGGCCGGAGACCGCGGGCTTCGCCGATCAGAAACTGTTCGAGAATCGTGACGCTCACCTGACGCGTTCGTGATGTTCACGACTCGGCCGGAGATTCGCGGCACCTTTGGCGTCGTCACGTCGACGCACTGGATCGCGTCGGGCGTGGGCATGGCGATGCTCGAGCGCGGCGGCAATGCATTCGACGCGGCTGTCGCCATCGGCTTCGTGCTGCAAATCGTCGAGCCGCATTTGTGCGGCCCCGCCGGCGAGGTGCCGATCATTTTTCGCTCGGCACGCGACGACAAGCCAGCCGTGCTGTGCGGTCAGGGAGTAGCTCCCGCCGCGGCAACGATCGAGCACATGCGATCGATGAATCTCGACATGGTGCCCGGGTCGGGATTGATTGCTGCCGTCGTGCCCGGTTCGTTCGATGCATGGATGACGCTGCTTCGAGATCACGGCAGCATGCGTCTCGCCGATGTGCTGGAGCCGGCGATTCATTACGCCGCAGCGGGGCATCCGCTGTTGCCTGGCGTGTCTCGCGCGATTGCAGACGTAGCCGATGCCTTCCGCAACGAATGGCCAACGTCCGCGCCGATCTGGTTGCCGAACAATGAAGTGCCGGCGCCGCATCAGTTGTTTCGCAATCCCACGCTGGCGGCAACGTGGCGAAGAATTCTGAGTGAGGCGGGTGAGGGCACTCGCGAGCAACAGATCGAGCGCGCACGCGCTGCTTGGTCGAGCGGGTTCGTCGCAGAAGCCATCGATCGCTTCTGTCGCACGCAGGAACTGATGGATGCCAGCGGTGAGCGCCACAAAGGCCTGCTCACTGGCGACGACATGGCGCGATGGCAAGCTGGCTACGAATCGCCGCAAACCTACCGCTACCACGACTGGACCTTCCACAAAACCGGGCCTTGGGGACAAGGGCCGGTGTTGTTACAAGCGTTATCGCTGCTCGCGGGCTACGACCTGTCGAAGCTGCCAGCGTCGGATCCTCAGTTCGTACACCTCGTGCTCGAGGCGCTCAAACTCGCATTCGCCGATCGCGAGGCGTACTACGGCGATCCGAATTTCACACAGATCCCTGTCGATGCGCTGCTAAGCGAGAGCTACGCGGCCGAGCGTCGCAAGCTGATTGGCCAAAGTGCTTCGCACGAGCTGCGGCCCGGCGTATTGCCAGGGTTCGAGGCGCAGGTCCAGAAGTGTCTCAGCATGGTTCGCATCGCTCGCAACGAGAGTGCAGGTTTAGGCGTAGGCGAGCCGACGATGATGCACCTGAAGCCAACGCTGAAGCCCGGCGACACCGTGCATTTCGATGTGATCGATCGCTTCGGCAACATGGTTTCGGCCACGCCGTCGGGCGGTTGGCCGCAATCCTCACCGACGATTCCCGAGCTGGGCTTTGCGCTGAATACACGCGCGCAGATGTTCTGGTTAGAGCCGGGTCTGCCGGGCAGTCTCGAGCCTGGGAAGCGTCCGCGCACCACGCTCACCCCGACGCTGGCGACGCGCGATGACGGCTTGTCATTGATCTGCGGTACGCCGGGTGGCGATCAGCAGGATCAGTGGCAGTTGATCTTGCTGTTGCGTTACACCCATCACGGGCTCGATCTGCAGCAGGCCATCGATGCGCCGCTGTTCCATAGCGTGCACTTCCCTGCGTCGTTCTATCCGCGCGAGGCGCTGTTAGGAACGGCAGTGATCGAGGAGAGCTACGGCGAGAAGGTGATCGCCGAGTTGAAGAGCCGAGGTCACAAGGTGAAGGTCGCGCCGGAGTGGTCTGCTGGCAGGCTCACAGCTGCGTCGCGAGGGACGGATGGAATATTGCGAGCTGCCGCCACGCCGCGCCTGATGCAGGCCTACGCGGTAGGAAGATAAATCAGCGCTCGTCGCGCCAGTCGGCGAGCGCCGTTACTCAGTTCTTCAGCAGCAAATAAACCTTGCCGTCGGTCACTTCGATCGGCCAGGTGCGCAGCGCTTGCTTGCACGGCAGGCTCTTCGCCTTGCCCGAGCAAACATCGAAGCTGCCACCATGCAGCGGACAGAACACGATGTTTCCTTGCAGCCGTCCTTCGGACAGCGACGCGATCGCGTGCGTGCATTCGTCGTCGACTGCGTAGATCTTGCCGTCGATGTTGCATACCAGGATGGGATCGAGGCCGTCGGGCTGAACTCGCAACATGCCGCCGGGCGCAACCTCGCCCGCCTCACACAACTGCAGGCGTCGATCGACACGAATCATGGCGGCTTGTTCGCAGCTCACTGAGGCAGACCCGAAAGAGAACTTGCTTGTAGTATTGTCATACAAAGTTCGTCAGGTCAACCGTCCTGTGCGGAGAACGCGAACCATAGCCCACCGCATCGCATCGAGGCCAATTTTTCCCGTGCAAAATCGCGGACTTAGCTTAAGTTAAGTGCGCGCCGAGGCGACGCCTAGCCGCCGGGCTGGAAGCGCTCAGCGCGGATCGCCTGGTCGGCGACGCCATGCGAAGTCAGGGCTTTGCGCGCGGCGTCGACCATGGGCGGCGGGCCGCACAGATAGCAGACGGTGTTCGCGTCGAAGTCTTCTTTCTGGAGCAGCGAAACCGCTGTGCCCGAGCGCAAATCTCCGTCTGCGCCTTCCATGACGGCGATGCGAACTTCCAGTTCCGGCATCGTTGCGACGAGCGCCGCCAACTCCTGTTCGTAAAACAATTCCTGCCGACGCGTGCAGCCAAAACATAGCAGCGCGCGCTGGCTACGACCGCGCAGTGAGCGAATCATCGACAACACCGGCGCAAGGCCGGTGCCGCCAGCAACGAATACATGTCGACTCGCGCGATCGTCGAGTCCGAACGAGCCGAGCGGCGCCTGCAATTTAACGCGATCGCCGACTTTTGCTGTGTCTTGCACCCAGCGCGACATTTTTCCATCGGGCACGAGGCGAATCATTAATTCGACCAGAGGGAGTTCACCCACCGTGCTTGCGATGGAATACGCGCGCGCTTCGCCCACGCCCGGCGCGGCGAGGCGAATGTACTGACCGCTTTGAAAAACGAAGTCCTCGGCGCGATCGAGCTTCAGAGTGAGCAGCGCGACCGACGGCGCGCCACGGCGCAACTCAACAATCTGGGCTGAATGTTTTGACGGCGCCGACGGGGCGGGATTGAGCGGGTAGGGCAGCTCGAACGACGCATCTGAGTTCAGCCGCGTCAGGCACGCGGGTCGCAGTCCTGCGACCAGCTCATCGGCATTCACCGGGACTTTGCCTGTCGAATCAACGACCGTCTGGCCATCCAGGCATTGGACTACACAGCTGCCGCAGCTGCCGCTGCAACAGTCATAACGCACCGGGGCGTCAACGGCGAGCGCGCCTTCGAGCACGGTCTGCCCCGGCTCGACCTCGACCGTCAGTTCCGCGCCGTCCTGAAAAATCAATCGCGCCCGATGCATTAAGGTAACCGCTCACCGCTCATGTTGCATGATTATCATACAATCATATAACGTTGGCTCAGCAAGAGGGCGAACCATGGATCAAAGAGTCGGCGAGACCGCGCAAGCTTTGTTGGACGCATATAGCAGCGCGCCGCTGCCTCCGATCCGCAGTCGATTCGATGCGGGCGACACGCGCGCGGCCTATGCCGTGCAAGTGGCGCAGATCGAGCATTGGATCGAGCAGGGCCGCCGGCCCGTGGGCCGCAAGATCGGGCTCACGTCGCCGGCGGTTCAGAAGCAGCTCGGTGTGGCCGAGCCGGATTTCGGCCAGCTGTTCGCAGACATGGTGTATGGCACCGGCGAGACCATTCCGGTGTCCCGCCTGCAGCAGCCCCGCATAGAGGCCGAGATAGCGCTCATCCTGTCGCGCGATTTGGATATGGCGCACGCGACGGTCGCTGACGTGGTGGCGGCAGTTGGTTGTGTTCTGCCGGCGCTCGAAGTCGTCGGCAGTCGCATTGCCGGTTGGAACATCGACATCGTCGACACCATCGCCGACAACGCATCGTCGGGCGTGCTGGTGCTCGGCGGACCGGCGCAACGGATCGAGGGACTCGATCTGGTGAACTGCGCGATGACGATGACTCTGAACGGCAAGCCAGTGTCGAGCGGCTATGGCCGCGATTGTCTCGGCGGTCCGCTCAATGCGGCCGTGTGGCTGGCCAGACGCTCGCGCGAGCTTTGGCCGGCCGTTTGAAAAAGAAAGGCGAAGCTGGTGATGACCGGCGCGCTCGGACCGATGGTGTCCGTGCAAGCGGGCGATGTGGTGCACGCGACCATCGCTGGCATTGGCCAGGTTGGCGTGCAGTTCGCCTGAATTTGATTGCAGGTTTTTGTTTCGAGGACGTGAGCAGATCATGAGTGAAGACGCGCAAACCCCGGAAGGCGTTCGCCCCGAAGTTGCCGCAGCGGTGGGCGACTGGCGCGCCTATGTGGAAGCCAAGATGGGCTTTCGCAATCACTGGTATCCGGTGCGTTTCTCGAACGAGCTCGCCGAAGGTCAGCTGATTACTCTGCAAGTGCTCGGCGAGAAGCTGCTGCTCAAGCGCATCGACGGCAAGGTCTACGCGATCCGCGATCGTTGTTTGCACCGTGGCGTGCCGCTGTCGCGCAAGCCGGACTGCTATACCAAGGACACGATCACCTGCTGGTATCACGGCTACACCTATCGTTTCCAAACCGGCGAGCTGGTGAACATTCTGGCCGTGCCGGACAGTCGCTTGATCGGCCGTCGCAAGATCCAGAGCTTCCCGTGCCAGGAAGCGAAAGGGTTGATCTTCGTGTTCATCGGCGATCTGGATCCGGTGCCGCCGCTCAGTCAGGACGTGCCGCCGGGTTTCCTCGATGACGACGTGATGATCCTCGGCAAGCATCGCGTGGTGAATTCGAATTGGCGTCTCGGCGCCGAGAACGGCTTCGACGCGCTCCATATCTTTATTCACAAAGATACGACGCTGCGTCACTTCCGCACCTTCAACTTCCCGATCGGCCACACGCCGCTGCCGGGCGCGGTGCAGGTCGTCGAAGCTGCCGACGGTCCGAAGGGCGTGATCGACGACTTCGCTCAGCACAAGCCGATTTGGGATGGTGTGATCGATGGTCGCGTCGTGGTGCGTGGTCCGCGTTCACAGCAGGTGCAGGGCACGTCGGCGTCGGTTGGCACGTCGATCTGGCTGCCGGGCGTGCTGAAGGTCGAGCAGTTCCCGCTGCCGGGTCTGACGCAGTTCGAATGGTATGTGCCCATCGATGGCAAGACGCATCTGTATGTGCAGACCATCGGTCAGCAAGTGCAGACCGACGAGGATCGTCAGCAGTTCGCCAACGATTTCGAAGCCGTCCTCAAGCCGCATGGTCTCGATGGCTTCAATGCCGACGACATCTGGGCGCGTGAGGTCACCGAGCCCTTCTACGCCGATGACTTCGGCTGGGTGGATGAAATGTTGTGCGAGCCGGATACGACGATCCTCGAGTGGCGACGCCTCGCGAGTCGCGCGAATCGCGGTATCCAGACTCCTCAAGACCTGCGCTGATCTGCCCGAGCATCGCCATGACTGAATTCGCCTCGCATTTCGTCGATACCAACGGCATCCGCACGCACTATCTGGAAGCGGGCAGCGGTCCGACGCTGCTGCTCATGCATGGCGGCGGTGCGGGCGCCGATGCGTATGGCAACTGGCGCGAGTGCATTCCGGTGTTCGCGAAGAAATATCGCGTGATCGCGCCGGACATGGTGGGCTTCGGTCGCAGCGACAAGCCTTCGCCGGATAGCTACACCTACGATCAGCCGGGGCGCAATCGTCAGCTGGTGTCTTTGCTCGATGCGCTCAACATCGAGAAGGCGTTGCTAGTCGGCAATTCCATGGGCGGCGCGACTTGTATCGGCGCGACGCTGCAGCGACCGGAGCGTGTCGAGCGACTGGTGTTGATGGGCAGCGCCGGCCTGCCGATTCCGGAAAAGCCCTCGCCGCAGCTGCTGCACAATCTGAACTACGATTTCACCGTGGACGGCATGCGCCGCGTGATCGCGGGCCTCACGTCGCCGAGATATTCGCCGCCGGAAGAGCTGGTCCAGTATCGCTTCAACCTGACGAACGAGCCCGGCGCGAAGGCAGCATTGGCCGCCGTGAATGTCGAGACTCGCAAGGGCACGCTGAACTATCCGGAAGACGAGCTGCGCAAGATCAAGCAACCGGTGTTGATCGTGAATGGCAAGGAAGATGGCGTGTCGACTCTGGCGCGTGCGTATCGTTTCCTCGAGCTGTTCGAGAACAGCTGGGGCTACATCGTGCCTCACTGCGGCCACTGGGCGATGATCGAGCAGACCGCGGATTTCTGCGCGGCTGTCGATCGATTCCTGTCACAGCCGGTGAACTGATATGGCCGCGCCCCGTGGTGTGCACCAGCTGATCGAGCATCTGATCGAGACGCCCGCGGAGCGCGGCTTGATTCGGACCAGTCCGGATGTTTTGTTCGATCGCTTCGACGTGCCCGCGGAAGTGCGCGAAACCTTGCGTGCCGGCGGCCGCGACGATTTGCACCGCTTGGGCATTCATCCCAATCTGGTGATCAAATGGCTGATCTGGTCGGGCCGGCCGACCATGCCGTTCTTCCCCATCGATTATTACTTCGCGAGGCGCTGACATGGGCAAGATCGTTGGCGCGTTCGCCATGTCGCACGTGCTGGGCGCTCCTGGCGGGCTCGAAGAGCAGGCCGAACGGGTGTTCGTCGGTATGAAGGAGCTGGGTCGCCAGCTGCGCGAAACTCATCCGACGCTGCTGGTAGTGATTACCAGCGATCATCTGAACAATTTCCGTCTCGATCAGCCCATGTCGTTCGCGATCGGCACCGCCGATGCTTACACGCCGTATGGTGATATGGGCCTGCCGACCGATCAGATTCGCGGCAACGCGGCGTTCTCGACCGGCTTTGCGATGTTTGCCAACGATCGAGGCTTCAGGCTGGCCAAGCCGCCGCGGTTGCGTCCGGATCACGGCGTGATGATTCCGCTCGGCATCGTCGATCCCACACGCGAGCTTCCCATCGTGCCGTTGTACGTCAACACGGTCTATACGCCGGGCCCGACGCCGCAGGAGAGCTGGCGGCTCGGTGAGCTGCTGCGTGCGTATGTGGCCGAATATTGCACTGCTGAAGAGCGGGTCGCGTTGCTGGCTGGCGGCGGTTTGTCGCATTGGCTCGGTGTGCCCGAAGAAGGGCGAGTCAACGAACCCTGGGATCGCTGGTTCATGGAAACGCTGGCGACTGGCAAAGGTGCGACCCTGACCGGGCTCAGCAACGAGCAGATTCTGGCCGACGCCGGCAATGGTGGCCTGGAAGTGAATTCATGGATTACGCTCGCGGGCGCGATCCCCGGTGCGACTGGCGAATGTTTGTTCTATGAGGCCATTCCCGCCTGGGCCAGCGGCATGGCCGGCATGGCATTCCGCGTCTGACACGAGATTCCTTTAACCAATGACGTCCTGGGATTTGTTGATCGCCGCACTCGCGGCGGTCGGGGCTGGTGCGGTCAATGCATTGGCTGGCGGCGGCACGTTGATCAGCTTTCCGGTGCTCGTCGCGTTGGGTGTGCCGCCAGTCGCGTCGAATATCACGAACGCAGTCGCACTGTGCCCGGGTTACTTCGGCGCGACCCTCGCACAATTGCCCAATCTCAAAGGTCAGCGCGCGCAGCTCATGCTGCTGGTGCCAATAGCCGTGGTCGGTGGTCTGGCCGGCGGCATGATTCTGCTGCGAACCGGTGAGCGCACGTTCACGGCGCTCGTGCCTTGGATGATTCTCGCTGCGTCGCTGCTGCTCGCTGTGCAGGAGCCGCTGAAGAAGTTCGTCATCAAGCGGCTATCGAATTCCTCGCGCAAGCATCACACGGTGGCGTTCTCGGCGTTGCCCATCGCGGCGGCTGCCATTTACGGCGGATTTTTCAGCGCGGGCATGAGCGTACTGTTGCTCGCCGTGCTGGGCCTGACGCTCGATGATTCGCTGACTCGGCTGAACGCGCTCAAGCAGGTGCTCGCGTTCAGCGTCAATGTCGCTGCCGCAGTGTTCTTCCTGTTCTCCGATCAGGTGGTCTGGATCGCCGCTGCGGTCATGGCGGTCGGCGCACTGATCGGTGGCGCGATCGGCGGCAAGCTCGCTGGCAAACTGCCGCCCGCCGTCCTGCGCTGGGTCGTGGTGGTCGCAGGTATCGCGATTGCCATCATCTACTGGGTGAAATCCCGCTAATCGACCCCAGTCTCCCTGGCAGCCCACCGCGCCTCATGCGCGGGCGGGTGTCTTTGGGCTGTCCGGCTCTCTACAATCGGCAGTCCAGTTCCTTTGTGTCCAGGATTCGGGGTCCATCATGACTGCACCGAGCAACGATCTGCCGGCATTTTCTGCGATCAAGCCTGCTGAAGTGGAAGGCAAGCTGCGCGCCTTGCTGGATAGTAACCGCGCCGAGCTGGACCGGTTGTTGTCGAACAATGCGGCCACCTGGGACTCTCTGATCGTGCCGCTCGAAGAAATGCAGCACCGCCTGTCGCGCACTTGGTCGCCGGTCGGCCATATGAATGGCGTGGTGAACACCGACGAGCTGCGCGCCGCCTACAACGCCTGCTTGCCCCTGCTCACGGCCTGGAACACGGACCTCGCTCAGAATGAGCGGCTCTATCAGGCCTACGAGACCGTGCTGAAGAACGAAGGCGCGCGGCTGTCGCCTGGCCAGCGCAAGCTGGTCGAGAACGCGCTCCGGGATTTCCGTCTGGCGGGTGTCGCGCTGCCAGCGGACAAGAAGCAGCGTTACAAGGAGCTGGTCGAGAAGCTGGCCACGCTGCAGTCGAAGTTCGACGAGAACGTGCTCGATGCGACCAACGCCTGGTCGCGCCTGCTCACCGATCCGAAAGAAATCGATGGCTTGCCAGCACCGATCGTCGAACGTGCTCGCGCCGCTGCGGAAGCCAAGCAGCAGGCCGGATGGTTATTCACGCTTGACGCGCCCAACTACACGGCTGTGATGATGCATGCCACGCACGAGCCGCTGCGTCGTGACTTCTATCATGGCTGGACGACGCGTGCGTCCGAGCAAGATGGCAATGAAGGCCGTTGGGACAACACCGCGCTGATGGATCAGATCCTCGCGGTTCGCCAGGAGGTGGCGAATCTGGTTGGCTATCCGAACTACGCGGAATATTCCCTCGCGACCAAGATGGCGTCGTCGGTGCCGGAAGTGCGCGCTTTCCTCGATCAGCTGGCGACGAAGAGCAAGCCCGTCGCGCAGCAGGAATTCGATGAGCTCACGCAGTTCGCAGGCCGCGAGCTGAACGCTTGGGACGTCGCGTTCTATGCCGAGAAGCTCAAGCGTGAGCGCTTCAATCTCTCTGAAGAGGCGTTGCGTCCTTATTTCCCGCTGCCGCGCGTGTTGTCGGGAATGTTCTCGGTCGCCGAAAAGTTGTACGGCGTGAAGATCGCCGAGCGCACCGGTGTCGATATCTATCATCCGGACGTGCGTTTCTACGACATCCTGAATGAGGATGGCTCTCAGCGCGGTAGCTTCTTCGTCGACCTGTACGCTCGCGCCAAGAAGCGCGGTGGTGCGTGGATGGATGAGTGCGTCGGTCGCAAGCAGCTCGGCGGCGCTACGGCGTTGCCGGTGGCCTATCTGGTCTGCAACTTCATGCCGCCGGTCGGGTCGCGGCCGTCATTGCTGACTCACTCTGAAGTCGTGACGATGTTCCATGAGTTCGGGCACGGTCTGCATCACATGCTGACGCGGGTGGATTATCCGAGCATCGCGGGAATCAATGGCGTCGCCTGGGACGCGGTCGAGTTGCCGAGTCAGTTCATGGAGAACTTCGCGTGGCGCGCGGAGGTCATTCCGATGATTTCGGCGCATGTTGAAACGGGCGAGCCATTGCCGGAAGCGGAGCTGCAGCGCTTGCTGGGCACGCGCACGTTCCAGGCGGGTATGCAGACGGTGCGGCAGCTGGAGTTCGCACTGTTCGATCTGCGCATTCACAGTGAGTTCGTCCCGGGCGCGGCCAGCAAGATTCTGCAGACGCTGGATGAGGTTCGCGCCCAGGTTGCCGTGGTGAAGCCGCCGGCATTCAATCGATTCCCGAACAGCTTCCAGCATATTTTCTCGGGCGGTTACGCGGCCGGGTACTACAGCTACAAGTGGGCTGAGGTGCTGGCGGCCGATGCGTTCAGTGCGTTCGAGGAAGGCGGCATCTTCAATCGGTCGGTGTCGAGCAAGTTCCTGTCGTCGATTCTCGAGCAGGGCGGCAGCCGGGATGCCATGGACGCATTCGTCGAGTTCCGTGGCCGGAAGCCGACGATCGAGCCGTTGCTGAAACAGTTGGGATTGGCGGCGTAAACGTAGTGACAATCGAAACGTACAAGGGCGTTGCGCCCACGCTCGGCGCCCGCGTATTCGTGCACTCTGCTGCGGTCGTTATTGGAAAGGTAACGATCGGTGACGACTCATCGGTGTGGCCGACGGCGGTCGCGCGCGGCGACGTGCATTCGATTCAGATCGGTGCCCGCACCAGCATTCAAGACGGTTCGGTGCTGCACGTCACGCACGACGGTCCGTATGCGCCAGGTGGGCGAGGGTTGATCATCGGCTCGGATGTCACAGTCGGTCATCGTGTCACTTTGCACGCGTGCACGATCGGTAACGCATGCTTGATCGGCATGGGCGCGATCCTGCTCGACAACGTCGTTACCGAAGATTTCGTGATGATCGGCGCCGGCAGTCTGGTGCCGCCGGGCAAAGAGCTGAAGACAGGCGGGCTGTACGTTGGCAGCCCGGCCAGGCGCATTCGTGATCTGACGCAGAAAGAAATCGAGTTCCTGACGTATTCAGCGGCACACTACGTCAAGGTCAAAGATGAGTATTTGCGAGCCGCTGGGGAATAAGAGCGTCACGCCTGGGCTTTGATCGCATCCAGCACGGGTTTCGTATCGGGTTTCAGTCCGCGCCAGAGAAGGAATGCTTCCGCAGCCTGCTCCACTAACATTCCCCAGCCGGTCTCCGCGCGCCCGGCACCAGCCGTCTTCGACCAGCGAGTGAATGAGGTATCGCCTTTGCCGTACGCCATGTCGTAGCAGAGCGTTGCTGGGCCGATGGCGGTGCGGGGAATGGGCGGGATGTCATCTTGCAGACTGGCGGAGGTCGCATTGACGACCAAGTCGAAGACCCCGTCGCTTACGTCCTCGAACACGCAACCGCGCACCGTGCCGAGCAATTCGAACTCTTCGGCCAGCTCAATCGCGCGCTGCTCGGTGCGATTCGCAATCTCGATGCACTCTGGCGCGGCTGCCAACAATGGTCCCATGACACCACGTGCGGCACCGCCAGCGCCCAGTAACAAAATGCGGGCACCGGCAATGTCGAAGCCGAGGTTGCGGGTGAGATCGGTGACCAGGCCGGCGCCATCGGTGTTATCGCCGAGCAAGCCATCGTTCCTCCACACCAGCGTATTTACGGCACGCGCAATCTCGGCACGAGGTGTGCGATATCGCGTCACGATGTTTGCAGCCTGCTTGTGTGGCACGGTGATATTCAGCCCTTTACCACCCGAAGCGAAGAACGCACCTACATCCCGCTCGAAGTTTTCCGGTGACACTGCCAGGCGCGTGTAGCTCATGGCCTGACCGGTCTGCTTGGCGAACAGACCGTGAATGAACGGGGACCAACTATGCTGGATGGGATAGCCCACCACGGCGTAGCGATCGATGCTGGTGTCGTTCATGGCGTTTACCTCGCCTCTCTGAGCCAGGCCGCCGCCTTCTTGGCGAAGTACGTGAGAATCCCGTCCGCGCCGGCGCGGCGAATGGACATCAATGTTTCCAATACGATGGCGCGCTCGTCCAGCCAGCCGTTGCGAAACGCGGCCATCTGCATCGCGTACTCGCCACTGACTTGATAGACGAACGTCGGCGCGCCGAAGGTGTCTTTGACCCGGCGCACGATATCGAGATAGGGCAGGCCCGGCTTGATCATCACCATGTCCGCGCCTTCCTGCAGATCGAGCGCTACTTCACGCAACGCTTCGTTGGTGTTGGCAGGATCCATCTGATAGTTGTACTTGTTGCCCTTGCCGAGATTCGCGGCCGAGCCGACGGCATCACGGAACGGGCTGTAGAAATTCGATGCGTACTTTGCCGCGTAGGCGAGGATGCGGGTGTTCACGTGGCCGCCCAGTTCGAGTGCCTCGCGAATGGCACCGATGCGTCCGTCCATCATGTCGCTCGGCGCGACCACGTCGGCGCCGGCCTCGGCATGCGACAACGCCTGTTTCACCAACGCTTCGACGGTGATGTCGTTCACCACATAGCCGGATGCATCGGTGATGCCGTCCTGGCCGTGCGAGGTGTAGGGGTCGAGGGCGACGTCAGTAATCACGCCCAGCTCTGGCACGGCTTGCTTGACGGCTCGCACCGCGCGCTGCGCCAGACCCTCGGGATTCCAGGCCTCTGCGCCGTCGTTGCTCTTGGCGGACGGGTCGGTGACCGGGAACAGCGCCAGCGCGGGAATGCCCAGCTCCACCAGCGATTCGGCCTCGCGCACCAGCTCGTCGACGCTGACGCGCTCGATGCCGGGCATGCTGTCCACGGTTTGCCGCCGTGATTTGCCCTCGATCACGAACATCGGATAGATGAGGTTGTCGGGGCTGAGCGAAGTTTCACGCATCAGCCGGCGTGAAAAGTCGCTATAACGCATGCGGCGCAGGCGCGTGCTTGGGAATTCTCCTGACTGAAAATTAAACATGACGGCTTCCGGCGGGCGTGACTGCCAAACTGTAGGACAACCAAATTCTACACCCGTTGCATACTAACCCTCATGCGTGAACCTACCCGCTGCACCTGGCCGCTCGGCGGCAACGAGCTCTACCTGGAATACCACGATAAGGAATGGGGGGTGCCGGCCTGGGACGAGCGCACCCAGTTCGAGTTCCTGATCCTGGAGGGCGCGCAGGCGGGGCTGTCGTGGTCGACCATTCTCAACAAGCGCGAGGGTTATCGGGCTGCTTTTGCCGGCTTCGATCCTGAACGCATCGCCAGATTCGGCAAACGGGACGTGGCGCGGCTGATGAAGGATCCGGGCATCGTGCGCAACCGGCTCAAGATCGAGTCGACCATCGGCAACGCCAAGGCGTTCCTGGCATTCCAGGGCGATTTCGCCAAGCACCTATGGAGTTTCGTCGGCGGCAAGCCCATTCAGAACAACATTGCCGAGCACGGCAGGGTTCCGGCGACCAGTCCGGAGTCGGATGCGTTGAGTAAGGATCTGAAGAAGCGCGGCTTCCGCTTCGTCGGCAGCACCATCATCTATGCGCACATGCAGGCGACTGGCATGGTGAACGATCACCTCACCAGCTGCTTTCGCTACAAGCAGTGCAAGGCGTTGGGGAAAAAACCCGGCTAGAGGGCCTGTGAACACTCATTTGATGGGCCGCGTTGCGCCTCCAATCGCCTGCAGCAAGGCGCAAAGCGCAGCCCCCTACGGGGGCAAGCTTTGTAACGCAGCGGCAGGCCCATGTTTTACGTCAGACTTGGGAGGCACAACCCATTTAATGAATAAATATCCTTTAATGGGACGAGCTATTGCGGTTCAGGACGTCGTTACTCCTCCCTTATGTACGAAGAGTACACGGCGGTCGTCGCGCCTAGCCCTGAACCGCAATAGCTCGTCGCGGCCCATCAAATGAGTGTTCACAGGCCCTCATTCCGGAACGAGCCAGCGCACGTTCACGCCGCCCGCACCGTCGTCGGCCAAGGCGGCGTGCGCCTCGCGCAGTGGCGTCGCGATCTCCTCGTCGAACTGCCAGGGCGGATTCGCGATGATGAGGCCGGAGCCGTTCAAACCCAGCGGTGAATCCGCCGGCCGCACGCTCAGCTCCACCAGCAACAACTTTCTCAAGCCGGAATTCTGCAGCGACAGATGCAGTCGCTGCGTCTCGCGGCCCAGCTTGATCGGATACCACAGCGCAAACATACCGTTCGGCCAGCGGCTGACTGCGAGCAGCAGCGCCTTCTCGACCTGCGTGAACTCGTTTTCCGATTCGTAGGGCGGATCGATCAGCACCAGTCCGCGATTCTCACGCGGCGGTAAGTATGTTTTCAGCGCGGCATACCCGTCGCCGCACACCACTGACACACCGCGTCGGCCGCGCGTCGCTTGTTCGAGCGCTTGAGCTTCGGCGATTTGTTTTTCGACCAGCACGATCCGATCGCCGGGGCGCAGATCGCGGGCGGCCAGCACCGGCGAGCCCGGATAGCGCTGGGTCGCGATCGCGGCAATCTCTTCCGGGGAACTAACGGCGTCCAGATAGCGCCGAAGATCAGGACTGGCCCGCGCGATGCGCAGCACGCGACCCACGCCGTCCTGCCATTCGTTGCCGCGTAATGCATCATGGGACAGCAGGTCGTACCAACCTCGACCCGCGTGGGTGTCGAGATAGAACAACGGCTTGGGCTTGCGCTTGAGTCGTTCGAGCAGGGCCAGCAGCACGATGTGCTTGTGGACATCGGCGAAGTTGCCGGCATGGAACACGTGGCGATAATTCACGGCGGAACTTTAACGGGAGAAGCCCATGATCGTACTGAATTCTCCAGCGCGAGGCTCTGCGTTCGTGGCGGTACTGCTGCTGACGACACTGAGCGCGGGGTGCACTGGCAACTCGCGTGACGAGACGAGCCGGAGCGCTGCAGTGGCTGAGCCTGCGTCGGTGGAGAGTCGCAGAGCCGCCATGGAGAACGAAAGTCAGAAGATGCCGCCGCAGCGTGCGCCGGGCGAGGAACGGGAGACCCCGATTCCGCAAGGTTCCGGCGAAGTGCCGCCGCAGATACTGGCGATTTTCCAGGATGATCTGGCACGTCGCGCGCTGGTGAAGCCCGACGCAATCACTGTCGTGAGCGCGACCGAGCAGCAATGGTCGGATGGTGCGATGGGCTGCCCGCAGCCCGGACAGATGTACACGCAGATGATCGTGCCGGGGTATCGCGTCGTGCTGCAGGCGAACGGCGATCGGTACACCTATCACTCGGATCGGCGCGGCAAATTCATCGTGTGCTCCAACGGTCTGGCGTTCCAGCCGGTGAAAGAGCAGGTGAAGGGTAAAGCGCCGGCTGAATGACGAATGCGGTCGGCGCCACGTCGGTGGCGCCTCTGAAACAGAACAGGCCCCGGGCGATTGTCGCCCGGGGCCTGGTTTACGCACCCAACGTCGCGATCAGAATTTGATCTTGCCGCCCGGTGGTGCGACGAACAGCACTTCGGTGTCTTTGGTGGCGCCACCGCAATTGTTTGCGGACGCGCACCGATCGCCGTCGGTCTGAATCATCACGCCCAGTTCCGGAGTCGTGCCCGGGATCTGACCGAAGTCGAACACCTGCACGTTGCCGCTCGCACCGGCTGCCACATCGCTGGCCGGCGCCGCGAAGTAACGCTCGCCGAACGGCACGATCTTCAGGCCTTCGATCGCATCGCCGGGACCGCCGAAGTAGAAGTCGTCGGCAAACACCGAGACGCCGACTACCTTACGCGCTGCCACATCCGCTGCGGTCAGACCGAACTGCTCGAGACAGGCGTTCAGCACCGTGGTGCTGGAGTTGGTCGGATGCTCGACGAACCAGAATGCATCCGCATCGCCAGTGGCGAGATTCACCGACCACGCCAGCTGCCGACCATCGCTCAGATCGTTCAGCGACACATCGCGATTGAGCAGCCAGTAGTCGTCTTCGCCATCGTTGTTCAAGTCCAGCGCGATGCGATGATCCACGGCCACTGGCAGCGTCTCACGCTCCCACATATTTACCGCGAACGACCACAGATAACCGGACGAGCAAACATCGCTCGGCACTTCGAACGTCGCGACACCGACTGCGCGCAGGTCGGGGCGCGGCGCATTCTCGCCGCGTCCGCCCGGCGGCGTATTCGGGCTCGTTGCCAGCAGCGAGTAACCATTGAGCTGCGCAGTGCCGACGCCACGGTTCTTCAGGCTGATCGTGCCCGTGCTGCCGCTGCCGGCTTTCCAGGTCGGCCCGCCCACGACTTGAGTGTTCGCCGACTTACGCGGCAGCACGTGCCAGGGCAGGGTGAATGTCTCAGGCTTGCCGAACAGCGCAACTTTCTCGAACACCAGGTAGCCGTCGTACTCCTGCAAAGTCAGCGGCACCGGGTTCGGACCATCCGGGCCGGCGTTCATCAGGTTGTTACGCAGCTTGCTGCCTTCGATGGTCATGAATACATCGAAGGTGCGATCGCCCTGGCCGGGCACCGCGACCAGCGGCAACGCATGAATCTTCACTGCGCCATTGCTCGCGTCATTGGCGAACCGATAAGTCGGCTTCACTTTGAAGATTGCGGTCTGCTTGGAGCGATTGAACACGCGCACGCGCTTGTGCACGACAACTGCTTTGTCTGCTACGTCGACGAAGCCGAAGCTCACGCCGCCGCTGCGAGTGCCGGTCTTCACCAGATCGAAGCCATAAGCGCCCGCTGTCGCCTGTGCCGCGCGATCGACACGAACTTCACCACCGCCGATGCGGGAGATCGGTGCCAGCGAATTCGGAATCACGCCCGACGGAGTGGAGGGTTGATCGATGTCGGTGGCCGCGTTGTTGATGAGCAGCTGTTTCAAACGTTGCGGAGCAATGGTCGGATACAGCTGTTTCAACAATGCTGCCGAGCCTGACACCATCGGTGCCGCGCCTGAAGTGCCGCCGAAGGCATCGGATTGATTGCCAGTGCCCGACATCGCCGACACCGATGCGCCTGGCGCGCCGATCTCAGGCTTGATGCGGAAGTCTTCGAACATCGGTCCGCGTGAAGAAGTCGACGTGACCGAGCTGAGCAACGGGAAGGTGTTATTGGGATCGAAGGTGACCGTTGCGCCCGTGCGGATCGCGTTAGCATCGGCCAGGCTGATCATGTACCCCGGAATGGTAATGGGCACGCCATCTGAAAACGCACCCGTGAACGGCGCACTGCCGTCGACCAGGCCAATGACGCCGATCAACGCGCCGCCGGCCTGTATGTTACGAATCTTGTCGGCGAATGTGCAGCTACCACGATTCACCAATGCGATGCGCCCCGTCAGCGAGCCTGCCGCGAACGGAGTGCAGCCGAGTGCGTTGCTCGCTGTAAAGACAACCGGTGCGGTAATCGCCGTCGTCAGCGGAGCAGACCAGTCTTGATGAATCGCTCCTCGCTGCGCGGGTGTGACCGCCGGCGTCACGATCGTCAGCAGGTCGACGACCGCCGAAGGCACATTGGTCTGCGCTACCGACAGTGCGGTCACAGCGGCAGCAGGCGAGCCTGTGATGAAGGGTTTGTCTGAACCGTTACCCGCCGATGCAACGGTGAACGCGCCGAGCTTGGTGGCGCGATCGACCGCCGCGGACAGATCATCATCGAACGGCTGGCCGTAATCGGAGCCGAGCGACATGTTGATGATGTCGGCGTGATCCGAGGTGTCGCCGTCGCCATTCGGATCGACGGCCCATTCGAATGCCTGCATCAGTGCGATGCCGCTGCACGCGGAGGTCGGAACTGCGCACGCCTTGATTGCATAGAGCTTCGCGTCTGGCGCGACGCCATTCTTGCCGCCGATGATGTCGGCGACATGCGTGCCGTGGCCACCGAAAGTGCTTTGATCCGGAGCCGCGATCGGATCGGGATCGGGCGCCAGCGGCGGGCTGTTCGCGCCGCCGGTCCACAGCTCACCGACGAAGTCGTAACCGCCGATGACTTTCGCGGTCGGGAACAAGCCGTCTGTTGTCGTGTTACGTGGATCGGCCGCCGAGGTGCCCCATGCCTTTGCATAGGCTGCAGCGGTGCCAGCGCCGCCCAGCGATTTGTGCGTATAGTCGATGCCGCTGTCGATGACAGCGACGCGCACGCCTTTGCCGGTCACGCCCAGCCCGTGCAATGTTTCACCGCCGATGTATGGAACGGTCTCGGTGAGATTGCGCTTGTAGTTGCCGGTTGGCGCGACGCGCGTGACTGCCCGATCGTTCGCAAGCGCCGTTACCTCGCTCGCATCGATCTCGAGGAACACCGTGTTCGCGATCAGTTGCACTGAGGCGATGACAGTGGCGCTCGGTGCGGCCTGCGCGATACGACTGATAAACGCGGTTTGCTCGATGACCACGTCGGACTTTGACGTTCCGGTGCCGTCGCCGACAGGGGCGGTGTTCAACGACACGGCGACTTGCACGCGTTTCGCGGTGCCGGCGCTGCGCAGTAGTCGTGTGACATCGTTGATCTGTGAGCGCGCCGGTGCCGGCATGCGCGACTCCAGTTGTTTGGAGCCGGCGGCCACAGCGCGTTGAGCGGCGCCGGCATCGGCGGCTACGACCGTCAGCACGGTCGTAGCGATCAGCGACAGTGAGCCCACCGCCGCCCTCCTGCGAATGTTTCCCATGGCGATCCCCTTGCTGTTTTTCGGATCTCACGCGGATGGCAGGCAATGGCCAGCCCAGCACCACGCGCAAGCGTGCTGCGAACATCACAATGCAAAAGAGAAGATGCGCGATCGCGCGGACATTCGCCGCCGGCTAGTGGCGTAGTTGCAGGTCCGCGGCCAGACGGAATCGTATGCGCAATCGCTGCGACCGACGCTACTCCTGCGCCGTCGCTAATTCAATTGTGCAAAACATTCCAACCGTGTCGGCGCGCTCGCTATCACTAACAAAAGTTAGGGGCGGCGCGCTCGTGAATGTTTTATTTCAGTTCGTGCAGCCAGTCGCGTGGTCGGAGGAAGTCAGAGTAGAGGCGGGCTTCGGGCGTGCCGGGCTCGGGCGTCCAGTTGTATTCCCAGCGCACCAGCGGCGGTAGTGACATCAGAATGGACTCGGTGCGGCCGCCGGACTGCAGTCCGAAGTGCGTGCCGCGATCGTAGACCAGGTTGAACTCGACGTAGCGCCCGCGCCGATACAACTGGAACTGCCGTTCACGTTCGCCATGCGGATGATCCTTACGGCGCTCGACGATGGGCAGGTACGCCTGCAGGAAATGATCGCCGACGCTGCGCTGATAATCGAAGCAGCGCTCGAAGCTCCATTCATTCAGGTCGTCGAAGAACAGGCCGCCGACGCCGCGGGTCTCGTTACGATGTTTGAGGAAGAAATATCGATCGCACCAGTCCTTGTGCCTGGAATAGACCGTTTCACCGAAGCCTTCGCATGCCTGTTGCGCGGTTCGGTGCCAATGCAGGACGTCTTCATCGAATGGATAGTAAGGCGTGAGATCGAAGCCGCCGCCGAACCACCAGGCGCCCGGTGCGCCATTGCCGGGAATGGCATTGAAGAAGCGCACGTTGGCGTGCGTCGTCGGTATGTAAGGATTCCAGGGATGAAATACGAGCGACACGCCCGTCGCCATCCATTGAGCTTCCGCAAGCTCGGGCCGCTGTGCGGTGGCGCTCGGCGGCAGGCGCGAGCCCATCACATGCGAGAAGTTGACGCCGGCCTGCTCGAAAACTTTGCCATTGCGAAGCACACGGCTGTCACCGCCACCGCCTTCGGCTCGCTCCCAACGATCGCTGCTGAACTGCGCGCCGCCGTCGACCTGTTCGATGGCTGCACAGATCCGATCCTGCAGACCGCGCAGGTAGGCGAGCACGGCATCGGCATCGATGGCCATCCAATCATCTCCGTCAGGTAACCACGGCCATGATGCCGGCCGTGGTGTGATTCAGGGAAGTCCCAGCTTGCCGGCACCGGCCGGGCCGCCAATTGCTGGCGGCGCCGTGCTGGTCGCTTACTTCGGCTTGGCGGGCGCTTTTTTCGCTGCAGTTTTGGCAGCAGGCTTGCTGGCAGTCTTGGCGGGCGCCTTGGCCTTCGCAGTTTTCGCTGCGGCCGAGGCCGGAGCCTTTGCGGTCTTCGCCGGCGTGGTCTTGCTCTTGGCTGCTGCCTTCACCGGCTTTTCGGCCGTTCCGGCAGCGGCTGGTGCTGCAGTCTTCGCGGCAGTCTTCTTGGCGAAACGACCGAAGCGGCCCTTGCCACGCTCCGGCGCGGCCTTGAGCAGCTCCACGCACTCGTCCAGGGTCAGCGTCTTCGGATCGCGTTCCTTCGGAATCTTGGCGTTCTTCACCTTATCGGTGATGTACGGGCCGAAGCGGCCATTCAGCACCTGAATGCCGGCTTCCTCGAAGTTCAGGATGGTGCGATTCGCGTCCAGCTCTTCCTTGGCCTTGATCAACTCGAGCGCGCGCGGCAACTCGATGGTGTACGGGTCGTCGTCCTTGATGGATGCGAACTTCTTCGCGCCATACTGAATGTAGGGACCGAAGCGGCCGATGGCGACGCGGATTGCATGACCGTCGTCCATCTGACCCACCGTCCGGGGCAACGTGAACAGCTCCAGCGCTTCGGGCAGCGTGATCGTGTCCATGCGCTGCGTCGCCTTGAGGCTCGCGAATTTGGGCTTTTCTTCGTCGTCCTTGGTGCCCATCTGCACGAACGGGCCGTACTTGCCATAGCGGACCGAGATCGGCTTGCCGGTCACCGGATCGCTACCGATCTCGCGCGCTTCGGAAACATCTTCACGCGTGACCGTTTCGTCGACCACATCGACGCGTTCTTTGAATTCGGTCCAGAAGCGCTCCAGCACCGGCACCCAGGCCTCGCGGCCGTCGGCGATCTCGTCGAGGTCGTCTTCCATCTTGGCGGTGAAGCCGTACTCGACGTAGTGATGGAAATTGCGCGTCAGGAATTTATTGACGATCTTGCCCAGGTCTGTGGGCGTGAAGCGGCGATTGAGCAGCTCCGTGTATTTCTTGTTGACCAGCGTGGAAATGATGCTGGCGTAGGTCGAGGGCCGACCGATGCCGTGTTCTTCCAGCGCTTTGACCAGGCTCGCTTCGGAGAAGCGCGGCGGTGGCTCGGTGAAGTGCTGTTCGCCACGCAATGCCAGCAGCGCAACCTGATCGCCCACTTCCATGGCCGGCAGGATGCGATCGTTGTCGTCCTCGACCGCGTCGTCCTGGCCTTCCTTATAGACGGCGATGTAGCCGGGCTTCACCAGCGTCGAACCGTTCGCACGCAACACGGCGGTCGAGCCTTCGCGCTTGGCGTTCGTGCCGGGCACCAGATCGACCGCAACGGTGTCGTACACCGCCGCTTCCATCTGGCTGGCGACCGCACGCTTCCAGATCAAGCTGTAGAGCTTGAATTGGTCGTTGTCGATCTTGCCGGCAAGGCGCTCGGGAGTGATCGCCGCCGAGGTCGGGCGAATCGCTTCGTGCGCTTCCTGAGCATTCTTCGACTTGGTCTTGTAGTGACGCGGCGACTCGGGCAGCGCCTCGGCGCCGTACATGTTGCCGATGACCTGCCGGATCTCCGCGACGGCTTCGTTCGCGAGGTTCAGCGAGTCGGTACGCATATAAGTAATGAGACCGACCGCGCCTTCGCCGAAGTCGACGCCTTCATACAGCTGCTGCGCCAGACGCATGGTGCGCTGAGCGCCGAAGCCGAGCTTGCGAGCGGATTCCTGTTGCAGCGTCGACGTCGTGAACGGCGGCGCCGGATTGCGCCTGCGCTGCTTCTTGTCGATGTTGGCGACGCTGAGCTTGCCGTTGGCCGCGTTCTCGATGGCGGTGCGCACATCGGTGGCCTGGCCCTCGTTGGTCACCGTGAACTGTTCGACCTTCTCGCCGCGATATTCGATCAAGCGGGCCGGGAACGTCTGCTTCGACTTCTCGACATCGGCATCGATGGTCCAGTACTCGCGCGGCTTGAACGCGAGAATTTCCTCTTCGCGCTCGCAGATCATGCGCAGCGCCGGGCTCTGCACACGGCCGGCGGAGGCGCCCGGCAGGCCTGCTTTCTTCCACAGCAGCGGCGAGAGATTGAAGCCGACCAGGTAATCCAGCGCGCGCCGCGCCTGCTGCGCGTTCACCAGATCCTGTGAGATGTCGCGCGGCTGACCGATGGCCTCTTTGATGGCGTTCTTGGTGATCTCGTAGAACACCACGCGATGCACGTCCTTGCCGTCGAGCACGCCTTGTTCCTTGAGCAGCTCGGTGAGATGCCAGGAAATGGCTTCGCCCTCGCGGTCAGGGTCGGTCGCCAGATACAGAGCATCGGATTTCTTCAATGCCTTGGCGATCGCCTGAACGTGTTTCTCGTTCTTGTCCAGGATCTGATAGCGCATCGCGAATTTGCGCTTCGGATCGACGGCGCCTTCCTTGGGCACCAGATCGCGGACATGGCCATAGGAAGCGAGCACCTCGAAATTCTTACCGAGGTACTTCTTGATGGTCTTCGCCTTTGCAGGCGACTCCACGATGACTAGATTCTTCTGCTCCATAAAAAAAGAAACCGCGGTGGCCGCGGTGCTGCTGAAAGCTGCGGTGTGTTAACCGCCGCGCTTCAGTGCACCACTTGCAGACGGTTGTCGAATACCAAGTCCTCCATCCGCAGGTAAGCGCTCTGTTGGCCGGGCTGACTGAACAGCACCATGAGCACCACCCACTTCACCTGTTCAATGTCGATCTGCTGTACGTCGAGCGCCAGCAACCGGTCGATGACCAACTCACGCTGCGCCGGGCTGATGATGCCGATGTTCTCGAGGTACAGGATGTACCCCCGGCATTCGGTGTCGAGCCGGGCCTGCTCGCGCGCGTCGAAAACGCGAATCGCTCGCGAGCCCGGAATGGCGCCCGCTCGGTTCGGATCGGCCGACAGCTGCTCGAGCCATTCGAGCGCGCGGCCAACTTCTCGTTCGGAAAAACCGGCGCGTTCCAGTTCGTCCCGGAGTGTGTCGCGGTCGGGTTCGGGGGCGCAGTCCAGATCGGCGTCGAAGTAATTCTCGAAGAGATAGATCAGGATATCGAGAACGCTTTCCTTCATTTCGCTGCCTTAGCCAGGGACTGGACGCCGGACATAAAGCCCGCCAGGGCAGGCGTCGATGCATGCCTCCAGTTCGAGGATCAGCAGCATTGACGCTACCTCGTCGGCTTTGAGGCCGGTACGTGCGATCAAAACATCGACACTGGCCGGCTCGAAGCCGAGCGCATCTAACAGGATTTCATACCCTTTGTCCAATGCCGGGGAAAAAACTGCTGCGCTATCAGCAGTTTCAGTCGCTACCGGGGTTGCCAGGGCAAGTGTGGCCGCCAACGGCCCCAGCTGCGCGAATATATCCTCCGGCGTTTCCACCAACTGCGCGCCATCGCGGATCAATTTGTGGCAACCACGCGCGAGTGGATTGCGGATTGAGCCGGGGACCGCGAAAACTTCGCGACCTTGCTCGCCCGCCAGCCGTGCCGTGATCAACGAGCCGCTCCGCACCGCAGCCTCCACCACCAAGGTACCCAGTGACAATCCACTGATAATGCGATTGCGCCGGGGAAAGTTGCTCTTGCTCGCCGGCGTGCCCAAAGGAAATTCGCTGACCAGCGCGCCGCTGGATGCAACTTCTTCCGACAACGCAGCATTGGCCCGCGGGTAGTCGATATCAAGGCCTGTGCCGCACACGGCGACGGTCTTGCCGCCTTCCTCGATTGCGCCCCGGTGGGCCGCTGCATCGATGCCGATGGCGAGGCCGCTGGTGATCGTCAGGCCCGATCGAGCCAACTGTGCGGCAAACTGGCGCGCTATGTCATGTCCGGCAGGGGTGGGGTTGCGGGAGCCGACGATCGCGAGCTGCGGCAGGCTCAATGCATTGGGATCGCCACGCACCAGCAGACCGGTCGGCGCGTCGGGCAGGTTGGAGAGTAACGGGGGATAGCCGGGCGAGCCGCGGCGCAGAAAGTGATGCGCTGGATGTTCGAGCCAGCGCAGATGTCGTTCGAGCAGTGAATCTTGGGATGCGGCGTGAAAGCCGGGCACCCGTGCAAGGGCCAGCCATGTTTTGAGCTCTTCCATGAGCTCCTGAACATACGCTGTGCCAAACCGCGCTTATGGGTTTTTAGCGCGGTCTCCCTGGCGGATTTCGTGCGTCGTCTCCATCACGAGCGCGTAGCTCATATTATCGAACGCCTTGAACACCATGAGGGCGCCGATGCGCTCGCTGGGCAGCTGCACCTTGTTGCCAATGTCCGAGTTCCGACTGGTGCGGCGCGCGGACAGGCCGCCTTGTTTGAAGTTGTCGCGGACCACAGCACCGCGCTGATGGATGGCGAGGATGTGGCCAGGCTCGAGGCCCGCGTATGCGCCGCGATTCAGCGCGACGACTTGATACTGACCCATCACCGTGTGACGACGCACGGCGATAATGGCGGCATCGATGTCGGAATCGGGCGCATGCGGAACGAAATCCACTTTCACATCCACTGACTCAGGAAACACCTTGTCGCCTTGCAGGACTTCGCGCGTCGAATCCGTCATCACGATCTTGGCGGGTTCGCCTTGCGTGACGACCGGGCCCGAGCCCGCGTACAGGCCCGAGTAGCCGAGCAGTGCGTTGTTGTCGGGATCGCGCAGCTCCTCGCCAACATGAATGACGCTGTAGCGCGTCTCCGGCGCGGCTTGCCCGATGCCGAGTGCGTACACTTCATTGCCGAGGGCGCCGATCATGTGCGAATCGCGGAGCGCGACGATGTACGGCGCGGTCTTCACCTGATCTTTGGTCAGCAGCGTCGGACGGCCCATGAAGCTGGCGACCACATCGTATGGAATCGCAGTGACTGCCTGGCTCAGCGGCTCGCGGCGCACTTCGGGCGACAGGCGCGTGCCGCCGCGACCACCTTCGACTCTTTCGCCGCCGCGTTCAGCCAAGGTCAAACGCGGCTGACCGTCCACATAAACCAGTTTGAGCACGTCCCCCGGATAGATCAGATGCGGATTGGCGATCTGCGGGTTCACGTACCAGATTTCCGGCCAGTACCAGGGCTCCTTCAGGAACACTTTGGAAATGTCCCAGAGCGTATCACCCCGCTTGACCACATATTGATCGGGGGCTTCGGCGGCCAGCGGAATGTTGCTACCGGAGCCGACGGTCTTGGCCGGCCCGTCCTGGGCGAGGATGCTCGGGGGCGCAAGCAGGCCCACAGTGACGGTCAGACCAGCGACCAGGCTCAGCAGGATCGCCGGACGAAGTGCCAGATTCGCAGTTTTCATGCGCTTCAACGAGCTCCCATTAGAGTCCCTGAACATGGGCGCCTCGAGGTGTCCAGTGGCGCGTAAGACTTTGTACTGGCGCGCAAAAGCACACACGGGGCCGACATTAAGTTCAACAGTTCTCGAACTTTAGCAGCATCATTGCAACGAGTGCAGAAATGGGGCTTCAGCCCGCGACGTGGTTCTCATTCCTGCTTCCGCCGCCCCTTGCCGGGGGCCGATTCAAGCCGTCTATGGCTGTGTTGGCCACACGGGGCTTGTTTCCTGCCAAATCGACTGCAGACTAGGCGTCAGTTTCCGCCTTTTGACGTGTTCGAACATGGCACTACTTCCGATTCTCGAATTCCCCGATCCGCGCCTGCGCACCAAAGCGCAGCCCGTGGAGCAGGTGGATGACGCCTTGCGCAAGCTGATCGACGACATGTTCGAGACCATGTACGCCGCGCCCGGCATTGGCCTGGCGGCGACCCAGATCAATGTTCATAAACGGCTGCTGGTCATCGACATCAGCGAAAAGCGCAATGAGCGCCTGACGCTGATCAACCCGGAGATCGTCAGCCACAGCGGCATGGAAGAGACCGAGGAGGGCTGTCTGTCCGTTCCCGGTATCTACGAGAAGGTCAAGCGCGCCGACAGCATCCGCGTGCGCGCGCTGGACCGCGATGGCAAACAGTTCGAGCTCGACGCGGACGGGCTGCTGGCCGTGTGCATTCAGCACGAGATGGATCATCTGGAAGGCAAGCTGTTCGTCGATTACCTGTCCGACCTGAAGCGCACCCGCATTCGCAAGAAGCTCGAGAAGGACCGTAAGGAGAAGGCTGCCGAGGCGGCTCGCGGGCGGAGTAAGGCGCTCTAAAAGAATAAGAGTGGGCCTTGATGCGGCGGCTCCTGCGCAGTCGCCAGAGGGAGGTTTGTCCTCCCGGCACCGCGACGCACGCCGCGCCCACGCTGTCGCGTGGCGCGTTGCTGTACCTCCCTGTAGCTGCTAATGGACCAACATCCCTGTTGGATCCATTTGCCGGGAGGACAAACCTCCCTCCGACGCCTGCGCTGAAATGTCCGTGCGGACGCGAGAACACCTAGAATGAGCGTCCCCAAATTCGACCGAGTTATCGCCGAGTCTTGATGTCCTCTCCGTTGTCACTCATCTTCGCGGGCACGCCCGAGTTCTCCGTGTCTGCGTTGGAAGCGCTGGTCGCCTCGCGACACCGTGTGCTCGCGGTCTACACGCAGCCGGATCGGCCCGCGGGCCGTGGGCAGCAAGTGAC
This sequence comes from Steroidobacter cummioxidans, assembly GCF_003104955.1. Taxonomy (NCBI): domain Bacteria; kingdom Pseudomonadati; phylum Pseudomonadota; class Gammaproteobacteria; order Steroidobacterales; family Steroidobacteraceae; genus Steroidobacter; species Steroidobacter cummioxidans. The sequence continues at coordinate 210,932 of NZ_LSRW01000004.1, forward strand.
GATGAGCGCGGTGAAGCAGTGCGCGCTCAAACATCAGTTGCCGGTCGAGCAGCCGCAGACGTTGAAAGATCCCGCAGCGGTGCAGCGTCTGGCGCAATACCAAGCCGATCTGATGATCGTCGTCGCCTATGGCCTGTTGCTTCCGAAGTCAGTGCTCGATACACCGCGCCTCGGCTGCGTGAACATCCATGCGTCACTGCTCCCGCGATGGCGCGGAGCTGCGCCGATTCAGCGCGCGATTCAGGCGGGAGATAAAGAGAGCGGCGTGACCATCATGCAAATGGACGTGGGGCTCGACACGGGCCCGATGCTGCTCGAACGCGTCACTCCCATTGATACTCGCGAAACGGGCGCGACCCTGCACGATCGTCTATCGATGCTCGGTGCGGCAGCAGTGCTCGAAGCGATCGACGCAATCGCGGCTGGCATAGCGAAGCCCGTCGAGCAGCCACAGGAAGGCGCAACGTACGCCGCGAAAATCCGTAAGGAAGAAGCGTTGATTGACTGGTCGAAGCCGGCGGTTGAGATCGATCGGCACGTGCGTGCATTCAATCCGTGGCCCATTGCCGAGACGCGATGGAACGGTCAGCAGCTACGCGTTTGGGAAGCAGCGCCGTCAGCTAAGCAATCATCCGCCGCACCGGGCACCGTCGTCGCAACCAGTAGCGATGGCATCGAAGTCGCAACGGGCGATGGAACATTGCAGCTCACGCGCGTGCAAGCCGCGGGTCGCAAGGCTATGCCGGCCGCGGATTTCCTCAGAGCGCATCGCCCCGAAGGCGCGGTCTTTGGCTCGTGAGCGCATCCGCTGCAGTCAGAGCGAGGGCCGCGAGGATCGTCGCGGAAGTCGTTGAGCACGGTCGTTCGCTCGACGCGGTGCTGGGCGCCGAAACCACCAGTAACAAACAAGAGCGCGGCCTGCTCCGGTCGCTGAGTTACGACAGCATTCGCTGGTACGTGCGACTCGACGCCTTGCTCGCGCGTCTGCTGAGTCGACCGAATCAAGCGCTCGAGCCCGAGATCCGCGCGCTCGCCATCGTGGGCTTGTGTCAGCTGATATACACAGATATTCCTGCGCACGCGGCGGTCGCGGAGACGGTCGCTGCGACCCGAGAGCTCAAGCAACCGCGCGCTTCCGGATTGGTCAATGCGATCCTGCGTCGCTGTCAGCGGGAGCAAGCGCAATTGCTGCCCAAGATCGATCGCGACCTCGCGGTGCGCACCGCGCATCCGCGCTGGCTGGTGGAGAAGCTGCGTAGGGACTGGGGCGATCGAGCCAACGACATTCTCGATGCCAACAATCAGCGCCCGCCATTCTGGATCCGTGTGAATCGGGCGCGCAGCGCGGCTGCGAACTATCGGGAGCAATTACAGGCACAGCAGATCGGTGTGCTCGCCAGTGCGTTCGATGACACGGCGCTGCTGCTCGATCGGGCCAAGGATGTCAGCGATTTACCGGGATTCAGCGAGGGTTTGGTATCGGTGCAGGACGCTGCCGCGCAGCTCGCGGGTCATTTGCTCGATCCGCAGGCAGGTGAGCGCATTCTCGATGCGTGTGCCGCGCCGGGCGGTAAGACGGGTCACCTGCTCGAACTGGCGCCTGAACTTGCCGGGCTCACCGCGGTCGATGTTTCTCCCGAGCGCTTGATGCGCGTTACGCAGAATCTGCAACGGTTGGGTGTGACGGCACAGGTTATCGCGGCGGACGCGGCCGAGCCGGCAAGCTGGTGGGACGGCAAGCCGTTCAACCGCATCTTGCTCGATGTGCCGTGCTCCGCGACCGGAGTAATCCGCCGTCATCCGGACATCAAACTGCTGCGGCGGAGCGATGACATCGCGGCGCTGGCGGTGCGCCAGTTGCAGTTGTTGCGGACTTTGTGGCCGTTGCTGCAGCCAGGAGGCCGGTTGCTCTATGCCAGCTGCTCCGCCTTACAGGCCGAGACCACCGCGGTAATCGCCGAATTTCTGCGCGACGAGCCGACCGCGCGTGATGTCACCGACGCCAGACTGCAAGTGTTACCCCCCGTGGGGGAGGGAACGCGCGCCGGTACTCATGGCTTAAGAATTGCGGCGGGATCCGCGGGGATGGATGGTTTTTATTATGCTCTGCTCGAGAAGCCGTGCGCCTGAGCATGGCCCGAAGCATGACCAACATGAACTCGTTTCGTAATTTCGGTTAAGGACGCTCCGTGGCGGCAAGCCCAACCTGGCGCGATGTGCTCTGCCCCGGTGCGTCGGACGCGATCGTCCGACGCGCTGTGGCGTGGCTCATGGCGTGGCTGGTGGCGCTCGGCTGCCTGCTCGGGCCGGCGGCCTCGGCCCAGAGCACCCGGTTTGAAGTCCGCTCCGCTTATGTCGAACCGGCCGACCGCGTCTTCGAGCTGAACGCCACACTCAACTTCGACTTGCCCGAGGGTGCCCGAGCCGCGATCCGCGAAGGGGTGCCGATGACCCTGCACCTGGAGATCGTCGTCAAACGCCAGCGCAATTACTGGCTGGACGAGACGGTCGCGACCCTGGATCAGGGCTACGAGCTGGCGTACCGCGCGCTCAGCGAGCGTTATCAGGTGCGCAATTTGAATAGCGGCGAACAAGCGTCTTATGCGACGCTGGACGCTGCGCTCGATGCCCTGCGCGTGATCAGTCGCCTGCCCATCCTGGACCAGGCGCTGGTGTCGCCGAACCGGCGACACGAAATCAGCGTGCGCGGTAGTCTCGATGTGCGCACGATGCCGGACGCCTTGCGCTTCGTGCTGTTCTGGTCGGCCGACTGGCGGCAGCGCAGCGAGTGGTACACATGGTCGCCGCAACTCTGAAACGCACGCTGGTCTCGATCCTGGTGCTCATCGGATCGGGGCTGTGGGTGGCTGCGTTGCTCATCATGGCGCAGACCGTGCAACAGTCGGCGCACTTCAGCGATCTGCATCCCTTCATCGTCGGCGTCAACGTCGCGGGCCTGCTGGTCCTGCTGATTCTCATCGGCGGCCGCCTCGCGCAACTCGTGCGCGACTGGCGCAAACGAGTGGTCGGCTCGCGCCTCGAAGCGCGCATGGTATGGATGTCGGCGACGCTCGCGATGGCGCCGCTGCTGCTCGTCTTCTATTTCTCGGTGGTGTTTCTCAACCGCGGCATCGACAGCTGGTTCCATGTCGAGATTCGCCAGGGTTTGGAAGATGCATTGACGCTGTCACGCGCCGCGCTCGATCTGCGCATGCGTGAATATCTGGAGCGCACGCGCACGGTCGCCGCGCGCATTGCTCCTGTGCGTGCCGGTGCGTACCAAACGCTCGATGAGTTGCGCCGGGAGAATGAAGCGCTCGAGCTCACACTGCTAGCATCGAACAGCCGCATTCTCGCGACCAGCTCCGATCGTCTGAGCGACATCGTGCCCGCGCCATTGAGCGATGAGATGACGATGCAAGTTCGGCAGGGTCGCGATTACGTTGCACTCGATCCTGCTGCGGGCGGCGGTTATCTGGTGCGCACAGCGGTGCGTGTGCCGCAGGTGCTGCCGGGTGACGAGACCCGCGTCCTGCAGGCCATCTATCCCATCGAGCGACGTCTCGGCGAGCTGGCGGATACAGTCGAATCTTCCTACCAGCGCTACGGCGAGAAAGCGCGCTTGCGCGAGCCGTTGAAAACCAGCTTTACGCTGACGCTAACGTTGGTGCTGTTGTTGTCTCTGTTCGGCGCGCTGTATGGCGCGTTCTGGGCTGCGCGGCGCCTGGTGCGCCCAATTCAGGACTTGGTCGCCGGTACGCGCGCCGTCGCGAAGGGCGACTTCGATCTGCGTTTGCCACTGACCTCGCACGACGAGATGGGCATCCTCGTGCACTCGTTCAATGACATGACCAAGCGACTCGCGAGGTCGCGCGAAGAGACACGTCGTGTTCAACAGGCGGTGGAAGCCGAGCGAGCCAATCTCGCGGTCATTCTGGCGCGACTGTCTACGGGCGTGATTTCACTCGAACCCGATCGCACCATTCGCACTGCGAATCAGGCGGCAAGCTCGATTCTCGGCGTCGATGTGGCAACACTTATCGGCAAGCCGCTGTCGGAGACCGGCAGCGATAGCGCCCTGTTCGAACAGTTCCAGTCCACGTGTACCGCGCACCTGGCCGCGGGTATCAGTGAGTGGCGCGAGCAGCTGGTGCTGCAAGCCGATTCGATCCGGCGCATTTTGATGTGCGCCTGTACCACGCTGTCCGGCGAGGATCAGACGCCCGGCGGCTATGTCATCGTGTTCGATGACATCACCGCCCTGTTGCAGGCCCAGCGCGATGCAGCTTGGGGCGAGGTGGCACGGCGTCTGGCGCATGAGATCAAGAATCCGCTGACGCCCATCCAGCTGTCCGCGGAACGGCTGCGCCACAAGCTGCTCGGGCATATCGATGCGACCCAGAGCCAAGTGCTGGACCGCGCCACGCACACCATCGTGCAGCAGGTGGAGGCCATGAAAGAGATGGTCAACGCCTTCAGCGAATACGCGCGCGCGCCGCAGATGGATGTGTCACGCTTCGACCTGAACCAGCTCATCAGCGAAGTGGCGGAGCTGTACCGGGCGCCGGGCCGGCCGAGCCCGACCCTGCAGCTGCAGAAGGGGCTGCCGGAGATCGAAGCCGACCGTGGCCGTATGCGGCAAATCATCCATAATCTGCTCGCCAATGCCTGGGAAGCTCTGGAAGGAGTGCCGAATCCGTCAGTACGCGTCGTGACGCGGTTGATCGAGAGGGGCAGCGGGGCGACGGCCGCCCGCGCGGCGGAGATTGTCGTCGAGGACAATGGACCGGGCTTCCGGCCGGACGTGATCGGCCAGGTGTTCGATCCTTATGTAACGACCAAACCGAAAGGCACGGGCCTGGGACTCGCGATCGTGAAAAAAATAGTCGAAGAGCACGGCGGGGCCATTGCGGCCGACAATGTACGCACAGGGGGTGCTCGGGTGTGTATCGAGTTGCCGTTGACTGCGGTCCGCGGCGGCGGTCCGATTCGCGAACGGCGCAGCGGACCTAGGAGGGAGCGGGCATGAGTGCAGCGCGCATACTAGTGGTCGATGACGAAAGCGAGATCCGCGGGCTTCTGAAGGAGATCCTGGCGGACGAAGGTTACGAGGTGGACGTTGCCGCGGATGCCGCGGAGGCGCGTTCCGCCCGTGCACAACACGATCCCGACCTGGTGCTGCTCGATATATGGATGCCGGATACCGACGGCATCACTCTGCTGCGTGAGTGGGTGCAGCCGAATGGTACTTCTTGCCCGGTCGTCATGATGTCGGGCCACGGCACCGTCGAGACCGCGGTCGAAGCGACGCGTCTGGGGGCATTCGATTTCGTCGAGAAGCCGCTGTCCCTCGCCAAGCTGCTGCGCACGGTGGAGCGCGCGCTGGATTCCGGCCGTAACAAACGTCAGTCGGGGCGCTCGCTGGTGCCGCCGCTGCTGGCGCCCGTCGGCAAGAGCCGAGCGATGGCCGCGCTTCGTGAGCAAGTTCAGCAGGTGGCGCCGCACGAGACGCCGGTGCTCATCGTCGGTGAGCCGGGCAGCGGGCGCGAGGCGTTCGCGCGTTACATACATTCGCTGAGCCCCCGCGCGGCGGGACCGTTCGTGCAACTCGTCGCCACGGGCGTGAGCGATGAAGGCGCGGCTGCGGCGCTGTTTGGTACCGAAGACGCGAACGGCAATCACGCGGGTGTGTTCGAGCAGGCAGCCGGTGGTGTGCTGTTCATCAATGGCGTCGAAGATTTGCCGCCGAAGGCGCAGGGCTTGTTGGTCGCGGCGTTGGAGACGAAGACATTCACGCGAGTGGGTGGCGCGACGCCGGTCGGTACAAACATCCGGATCATTGGTTCCGCGACGTCAAGGTTCCTCAATGCCGAGGGAACGGGCGTGCGGTTGGAACTGCTGTCGCGGTTGAACGTGATCACGTTGAACGTGCCGCCGCTGCGTGACTACGCGCAGGATGTGCCGGATCTGCTGCGTCATTACGTCGATCGTTTGGTGGACGAGCAGCACTTGCCGTTCCGTCGGTTTGGCGTGGCCGCGCAGAATCGTCTGCGGAATTACCCCTGGCCGGGGAATGTTCGCGAGCTGCGGAACCTGGTGCAGCGGCTGTTGATCCTCGGGGGCGAGGAAGAGATTCGCCTGGACGAGATCGAGCGTGAGTTGGCGGCGCATGCGCCGACGAATGAGCCGCTCGTGAAACAGGATTTGTTAGCGCTGCCGCTGCGCGAGGCGCGCGAGCATTTCGAGCGGGCTTATCTGCAGCAGCAGTTGATCCTTTGCAACGGCAAGGTGGGTCAGCTTGCCAAGCGCGTCGGGATGGAGCGCACTCATCTCTATCGCAAGCTACGCTCGCTGGGCGTCGATTTCAGGCAACTCGCTGAAGATTGAGGCAGTTGCGCGCGTCGGCTAGTCGCCGACGCGGATGACCAGAGCGTCGATTTGCGCCTGTCGCAGCTTGCTGCGAGTGTCTTCGAGCCTCTGTAGATTCGTGATGGGGCCGACGCGCACGCGGTGCCAGGTGTCCTTATCGATGGTCACCTTCTGAATCTTCGACTCCACGCCTTGCATAGCGATCATCGCGCGCACGCGATCCGCATCCTTGAAGTTACGGAACGAGCCCGCTTGCAGGATGTAAGCGCCCGGCTTCTGCACCGGGCCCGCGACCACGGCTGGCGCCGCGCCACCGCGAGCGTCCTGCTCGGGGATCACGACTTCGTATTTCGGCAGCATTTCGTAGAAGTCGAATTGCGTCTCCGCCTCTTCCTGTGACGCAGGCGCAGGCTTGGTCTGAGCCTTACCTTCGTCGCGGGTCATGGGCGCCGCGGTTTGCTGGGCGGCGAGGCGTGCTTCCGTGCGGCGATCGAACAGATAGACGCCGAGTGCGACAGCGAGGCCGAGAGCCAAACCGCAGACGAAGCCGGCCATGCCGGACAGTCCGGACGAGCCACTGCGGCGCTTGGAATGTTTGTAGTCCTTTGCCATGAAGCAGACGGTGGAATCAGCTAAAGACGCGAGTAGGAAACGAAAGTCAGCCGCGGATTGTGCGCTGGCGCATCATTCCTCACCAGCTGTCGCGACTTTCTTCGATTCCATCTTCTCCGGCGCGGACACGCCGAGCAGTTTCAGGCCGTTTTCCAGCACCTGGCGGGTGGCCGCGACCAGGTTCAGACGGGCGTTGCGCAGCTTCACATCATCGATGATGAATTTGTGCGCGTTGTAGTAAGTGTGGAAGTCGCCCGCCAGTTCACGCAGGTAATGCGCGAGCTGATGCGGCTCGAGATCGTGCGTGGCGTTCTCCAGCAGCTCGGGATAGTAGGTGAGTCGGCGGATCAAAGCCTTCTCGTGCGGTTCCGTGAGCAGATCGACGTTGGTCTCGCCAATGTCACGTTCGTGCGTCAGTCCTTTTTCGTTCAGCTGACGGAAGACACTGCACACTCGCGCGTGCGCGTACTGCACGTAGTACACGGGATTCTCTTCGCCTTCGGCCAGCGCCAGATCGATGTCGAAGACGAATTCGGAATCGGCCTTGCGCGACACGAGGAAGAAGCGGACGGCATCGCGGCCCACCCACTCGATCAGATCGCGCACCGTCACGTAGGAGCCCGCGCGCTTGGAAATCTTCACTTCCTCGCCGCCGCGCATGACCTTCACCATCTTGTGAAGCACGTAATCGGGATAGCCCTTCGGGATGCCGATATTCAGTGCCTGCAGACCCGCGCGCACGCGAGCGATGGTGCCGTGATGATCGGTGCCCTGCACGTTAATGGCCTGGCAAAACCCACGCTGCCACTTGGTGACGTGATACGCGACGTCGGGGACGAAGTACGTATATGTGCCGTCGGACTTGCGCATCACGCGGTCCTTGTCATCGCCGAAGTCCGTGGTCTTCAGCCACAGCGCGTTGTCTTTCTCGTAGGTGTGGCCGCTCGCGACCAGGCTTTGCACGGTCGTGTCGACCTTGCCGTCGCTGTACAGGCTCGACTCCAGGTAATAGGTATCGAAGCGCACACCGAACTTCTGCAGATCGGTGTCCTGCTCATGCCTCAGGCAAGTGACCGCGAAGCGGCGGATCGCGTCGAGATCCTCGATTTTGCCGCTGGCGCGGATCGGCTCGCCGTCGAAGGCGTGCACGGTCTTGCGCGCGAGGAAGTCATTGGCGATGTCCTGGATGTACTCGCCTGCGTACCAGCCGTCCTGCCATTCCGGATCGCCTGGTTTGTGACCGCGGGCGCGAGCCTGCACGGACAGCGCAAGGTTTTGAATCTGTACGCCGGCGTCGTTGTAGTAGAACTCACGGCTGACCGGATGACCCTGCGATTGCAGCAGCGCTGCGAGCGCATCGCCAAGCGCGGCTTGCCGCCCGTGTCCGACGTGCAGCGGCCCGGTGGGATTTGCCGACACGAATTCCACGACGACGCTCTGGCCGGCGCCGCGCTTGTTGTAACCATAGGCCACGCCGAGATCGAAAATCCGCGACAGTTCCTGCTGATACGCCTGCGGCGAGAAATGGAAATTGATGAAGCCAGGGCCGGCGATATCGATCTTGGTGATCAATTCGCTCGCGGGAATGCAGTCGACAATGGCCTGCGCCAGCTGCCGCGGGTTCTTGCGCGCGGGTTTGGCCAGTTGCAACGCAATGTTTGTCGCGAAATCGCCGTGCGCAGCATCGCGTGTGCGCTCGACTTCCACGGTGGGATGCACATCCGCGGGGACAATGTCAGGAGGCAGACAGGCCAGGGCGGCCTGCACGAGGCGTTCGATCTGGTACTTCACAAAGAGCAGGAGAGAGTGATGTTCATGACAGTGTACTCAACTCAACTCGGCCGCATCCACATCGATCGACCACCGGACGCGGCGCGCCTCCGGCAGCATGGAAAGGAGCGGCAGCCAGCCGCTTAGAAACTTCTGCAAGGGCGAGTGGCTGGGGGCGCGTAACAACAATTGAGCGCGAAAACGGCCGGCACGGCGCTCCATCGGCGCAGGCGCGGGACCGAGCAGCTGTACCCCTCGAACCGGGAAGTCGACGGCCAGGTCGTGTGCGTCTTGCAGGAATCTCAGCGGCGCCTCCTGATCGGTCGCTTCCGCGCGCAATAGCGCGATACGGGCAAAGGGCGGCCAGCCGCCTTGTTCACGTTCCGTCAATGCGCCGTCGGCAAAAGCCGCGTAGCCGCCTGTTAGCAGCAATGTAAGCAGCGGATGCTCGGGATATTCCGTCTGAATCAGCACCTCGCCGGGTCGATCGGCGCGGCCCGCGCGGCCGGCCACCTGCACGATGGTTTGGGCGAGGCGTTCCGGCGCGCGAAAGTCCGTGCTGAAAAGCCCCTGGTCGGCGTTCAGTACTACCACCAGTGTGACCTGTGGGAAATCGTGGCCTTTGGTCAGCATTTGGGTGCCAACCAGGATCCGGACTTCGCCGCGGTTCACTCGGGCCAGCGTCTCTTCCAACTCGCCCTTGCGCCGCATGCTGTCGCGATCGATGCGCGCCATCGGCGCACCAGGAAACAATTGCTGAAGCGCTTCCTCGATTCGTTCCGTGCCCTGGCCCACGGGTTTTACGTCGGCAAAGCAGGTCGGACATTCGTTCGGCAGGTTTTCCTGAGAGCCGCAGTGGTGACAGATGAGATCGCGGCCGCGCGCGTGGACGGTCAGATGAGCGTCACAGCGGCGGCAGTGGGCGGACCATCCGCAGTTCGGGCAGAACAGCACCGGCGCATAACCGCGGCGGTTGATGAAGAGCATGACCTGACCGCCTGCATCCAGATGTCGACGGATTGTCATCACCGTCGGCGTGGCGATGCCCTGTGTCGCGCCACACTTGCGCAGATCGATCAAAGCGAGCTGCGGCGGGCGCGCGCTGCCGGCGCGATGAGGAAGGTGGGAGAGCGTTTCCGGTTGTTTGCGAGCGCGCGCCAATGTTTCCAGCGAGGGAGTCGCCGAGCCGAGCACGACTGGGATGCCTAGCCTCTGTGCGCGCACGAGTGAGAGGTCGCGCGCCGAGTAGCGGAAGCCGTCCTGCTGTTTGAACGAGCCGTCGTGCTCTTCGTCGATGATGATCAGCCCGGGATGTGGCAGCGGCGTGAAGATGGCCGAGCGTGTGCCAATGATGATGCGAGCCGTGCCTTCGCGCGCGTCCCGCCATGCCGCCAGGCGCTCCGTGTCGTTCAAACCCGAGTGCAGGACTGCGAGAGGCGCATCGAAGCGCCCACGGAAGCGCGAGATCAACTGCGGCGTCAGTGCGATCTCGGGCACGAGCACCAGCACTTGCTGGCCACGCGCGAGCACAGCCGCGATTACGTGCAAATACACCTCGGTCTTGCCGCTTCCAGTCACGCCGTAAAGCAGGTGAGAGGCAAAGGTGCCTAGCGTGTTCTGAATTCGTTCGACCGCGGCGGACTGGGCTTCGTTGAGCGGCGGCCCTGCACGGACGATCGAGACGGTCGGCACTGTCTGCGGCTGCTCGCGGACAAATTGCTCGACGAACCCGCGCTCTTCCAGATTCCTCAGTGCAGAGGACGGGCTTTCGGTCGCGCTCAGAACCTCGGAGGCGGGCGCTTGCTCATGCTTGGTGAGGTACTCGGCGATGGCGCGCAGGCGAATGGATCGCGCGGGCAGCTTCGCTAGAGCCTGCTCGCGTCCGAGCTCGGTGAGTCGCCAGACGAGCTTCTCTTCGCGCACCGGCGCGCCACCTCTCAGCAGCACCGGCATGGCTGAGGTGAGCACCTCGCCTACGGGATGGCGGTAGTACTCCGCGGCCCAGGTCAGCAACGACAACACATCGGAATCGAACGTCGGCTCGCTGTCGATAACTTCGAAGGCTGCGCGCAGTTTGTCTGGCGGAACTTCGGTTTGGTCCCTGCCCTCGACAACCACGCCGACGACGCGACGACGACCGAACGGCACCCAGACGCGAGAGCCTGCGCCGGCTGCAGCGTCAGCGGGCGCACGATAGTCGAACACCTGTCGCAGCGGAGTGTCGATCGCGACCGCCAGATACGGGGTCCGGTCTATGCACAAATCCTGTGGACAACTCTGTGAATAGTTTGGGGTGAAGCGACTCAAGTGCTCAATCCACGGACCAGTTTTGCCTGTGCTCAATTTTTAGACGCAGTTCACAGTGGACCTGCTACACGGTCTGCGCACCCGGCGCGATGCGCGCTGGATATCTGGGTATCGTACAGGACCCGATGCGGCAGCTGACTTGCTGGAGGATGGGCGGCACCAGCTGGCGCAAAAGCGCCTGAATGGATTCAAATCGCCACAGATCCAAGCAATTTCAGGCTGGTTCAGCGCAAAGCAGCCACGACCGGCCAGTCGCCCGGTTGTTGCGGCGGCCACTCCCGCAGCTCCAACGCCGCAGCCGTGCTGTCGCCAATCCAGGCCACAGCCAGGAAGAGGTCGGGTCGCGGCTGAAAAACCGCCGCCCCCCAAGGCGAACTCGCTGGCACGCGTCCGTGCCACACCTCGCCATCCTTCCAGAACACGCATTGACGAAGCGCCTCGACCAGCTCGAGCTGCAAGGCCTTCGCGAAGGATTCCTTCAGCGTCCACAGCGTGTAGAACAGCGCCTGGCGAGATTCAGGAGCCGCGGACTTGAGCGCGCGCACCTCGTCTTCGTGGAAGCCAAATCTCGCGAGTTTGAGCACGTCGCGAGGTCGATTGATTTCCAGATCCACGCCGATCTGCCAGCCATCGGGTCCGGTGAACAGCGCCGCGTGCTCGGAACTGTGGCTGAGGCTGTGCGCAGTTGCGCCGACGTTGGCGGCCGCGAGTAAAGCCCTACTGACTTCGAAATCCGCGCGACGGCGTGAGCTGCGATAGTCGTTCAGCCGAGCGCGGTCGTCTGTGGACAACTTCGACGGATCGAACTGCTCGCGTGCGATTGGAAAGGCCAGCCACAGCGTCAGACGAGTGTCCGCCGATTGGCCATTCGGGCTGAATGGCGTCGCCGCTAACGCATGTGGGTTGCCGTGCATGACAACGGCATCATAATTCCTCCCCATGAACGCCGAACCGCAACTCGCCAACGAAGCCACCGACAGCGCCAGCCGCTGTGGTGACTCTCGCCGTCGGGACTATTGGTACTGGCGGCTGTTCATGACTGGATTCAGCTTTTCCCTGTTCGGCGTGGGCGCGCTGGTCGTCGGCGCCGTCCTGCTACCCATCGTCAAGCTCATTCCGGCCTCGCGCGACACCAAGCGCCGTCGGGCGCGTGCGGTGATGAGCGCGGGGTTGAGGTTGTTCATCGGCGTGATGCATCGGAGTGGAGCGCTCACCTACGAATTCCACGGCCGTGAGCGCCTGGGTCGTTATGGGCAGATGATCGTGGCGAATCATCCAACGCTCATCGACGTGGTCTTTTTGCTGGCATTCATTCCCACGGCGAGTTGCGTGGTCAAGCAGGGCTTGTGGCGGAACCCATTGACGCGCTGGGCAGTAACGCTGGTCGAGTTCATTCCCAACGACCAGACCGCGAGCATGATCGAAGGCGCGGCCACGGCCTTGCGGGAGCGGCAGTCGCTGATCTTTTTTCCTGAAGGGACGCGCACACGCCCGAACCAGCCCATGGTGTTCCACCGCGGAGCGGCCAACGTGGCCTTGCGGGCCGCGACCGAGCTCACGCCCGTGTACATCTCCTGTGAGCCCACCACCCTGGCCAAATCCGAGCCCTGGTACCGGATTCCCGCCCGGCGCCCGCATTTCAGCCTGGTCGTTGGCGAGGACTTGGACTTAAGTCCCTACCGCAATACGCCGTTACCGCTAGCATCACGGGCGTTGAACGAGGCCATGCATCGGCACTTTCAGCAGGCATTGGCGGCGCGTGGCGCTCAAACGGCGTAAGCCCCTCCGACAGCCGGCGTGGCTGTACGGTGTGGGCGCCCCGAATTAAACTGCGCGCCAAGTTCGTGGACCGGTGCAGCGCGCGCAGACGTGCTAACTCCTGGCGGTAGTCGCCAAGCGGTCTCGAGACGCCGAGTCACCTGGCCACCGATCCCCAATAGAGCAGTTCATGCAGTCGCAAGATGAAATCCTCGAACGCATCCGCCTGACGCTGATCGAGCTGTTCGAGCTCGAGCCGGCGCGAATCACGCCGGAAGCGCGTCTGTACGAGGACCTGGAGATCGACAGCATCGACGTGGTCGACCTGATGGATGAAGTGCAGAAGCACACCGGCCGCAAGGTCACACCTGAGGACTTCCGTTCCGTGCGCACGGTCCAGGATCTGGCGACAGTCGTGCAGCGATTGTTGCATGCCGCCTGACGCGCGCCACGGTTGAGATCGACAGTCATGCTTCCGGCCAAGCCCAACGCCAAATTCGCTGTGTGCGTGGTCGTGCCCGTCTACAACCACGAGCACGCGATCGGCACCGTGGTGGAGAGCCTGCGCGCGCAGGGACTGCCCGTGATTCTGGTCGACGATGGCTGCAGCCCCTCGTGCGCGAAGGTGCTGGATCGCCTCAGCGAGCTGCCCGAAGTCACGCTGATTCGTCACGAGGTCAATCGCGGCAAAGGCGTGGCCGTCATCACCGGCTTCCGAGGCGCGGCCAAGCTCGGTTTTACCCACGCGATTCAGGTCGATGCCGACGGTCAGCACACGTTGACCGACGCGCGCCGCTTCGTCGAAGCCGCGCGCGAGACGCCCGACGCGGTGATCTGCGGCCGCCCCGTGTTCGACGCCAGCATTCCTAAGGCGCGCTACTACGGGCGTTATCTCACGCACGCCATGGTGTGGCTGGAGACGCTCTCGTTCGACATCATCGATTCGATGTGCGGCTTCCGCCTGTATCCGCTCAAGACCACGCTCGAGCTGGCCGACCAGCAGCACATCGGCCCGCGCATGGATTTCGATTCGGAAATCATCGTCCGGCTGCATTGGCGCCAGGTGCCGATGCGCTGGCTGGAAACGCGCGTGTCCTATCCCATCGACGGCGTGTCGCACTTCCGCATGTTCCTGGACAACGTGCGCATGACCACCCTGCACATTCGGCTGACCTTGGGCATGTTGATCCGCCTGCCGGTCCTGCTGTGGCGAAAGATCGTGCGAACCAAGCCCGCGGCCGACGTGCAGGAGCGCGATGCGAATGCTTGACGCGCATGCGCCCTGAAATGCGAAAAGAGGGCGCGCTCAGCGCGAGCATCGAGGCGATCGTGGCCTTCCACGACATCGACATCATCGGTGTCATGTGGCACGGCCATTACATGAAGTATCTGGAAACCGCTCGCTGGGCTTTGATGGATCGGCTCGACTTCGGTTACGACACCATGGTCGAGTCCGGCTATGCGTGGCCCATCGTGGAAATGCATGTGAAATATCTGCATGCCGCGCGCATGGGCGATCGCTTGACTGTGCGTGCCTCGCTGATCGAGTGGGAAAACCGCATCACGATGAACTATCTGGTGACGCGCAGCGCCGATCAGGAGCGCCTGGCGCGAGGCAAGAGCGTGCAGGTCGCCGTGGACGCCAAAACCCATGCTTTGCAATTCGTGACGCCCGAGCCGTTGCTGGCGCGCGTGCGTCAGGCGTTGATGAGGAACGACCTTGGAACAGCGTGACGTCATCGTCGTCGGTGCCGGGCCGTCCGGCGCCATCAGCTCGGCATTGTTGAAGCGGCAGGGCTGGAACGTGCTGGTGCTGGAAGGGCAGCGCTTTCCGCGCTTTTCCATCGGCGAGAGTCTGCTGACGCATTGCCTGGATTTCGTCGCAGAGGCGGGCATGCTGCCGGCCATAGAGCGCGCCGGCTTTCAATTCAAGAATGGCGCGGCGTTCGTGCGTGGCGATGAGTACGGTGAGTTCGACTTCGGTGACAAATTCACGCCGGGTCGCAACTCCACCTTTCAGGTGCAGCGCGCAGTATTCGACAAGGTGCTGGCCGACGAAGCGGAGCGCCAAGGCGTCGAGATCCGTTACGAAACTCGTGTGATCGCCGTCGATAACAATGGCGCCAAACCTCGCGTGCGCGCCGTCGATGCGAAGGGGATGGAATACGAAGTAGAAGGTCAGTTTGTGCTCGACGCCAGCGGCTTCGGTCGCGTGTTGCCGAAGCTGCTCAACCTCGAGACGCCGTCGAAGTTTCCGGTGCGCAACGCGGTGTTTACGCATGTGGCCGACGGCGCCGCGCCCGATTCCTTCGATCGCAACAAGATCCAGATCGTCGTTCACCCTCAGTATCGCGACGTATGGTTCTGGTTGATTCCGTTTGCCAATGGTCGGTGCTCGCTGGGCTGTGTGGCCGCCAGGGAATTCTTTGCGAACTATCCGGCGCCGCTGGACGAGCGTCTGAAAAAGCTGGTGAGTGAAGAGCCATTTCTTACCCGCGTGCTCGCGAATGCAACGTGGGATACGCCGGCGCGCGAGCTGTCGGGATACGCGGCGAATGTGAAGTCCATGCACGGCAAAGGTTTCGCGTTGCTGGGCAATGCAGCCGAGTTCCTGGATCCGGTGTTTTCATCGGGTGTCACTATCGCCATGCGCTCGGCCAGCATGGCCGCGGCAGTGCTGAATCGTCAGCTGCGTGGTGAGACGGTCGATTGGACCAACGATTTCGAGATCCCGCTGCGCAAGGGCGTGGACACGTTTCGCGCCTACGTCACAGCGTGGTACGACGGCCGCTTCCAGGACATCATGTTCGCGAAGCATCAGCCAGCCGGTATCCGCGGCATGATCTGCGCAATCCTTGCCGGTTACGCGTGGGATGAGTCCAATCCGTTCGTGGCCGAACCCGAGCGCCGTCTCGACATGGTTGCTAAGCTCTGCGCCGCATGAGTGACAAGACCTTGGAACAGCGTGATGTGATCGTCATTGGCGCGGGCCCCTCGGGCTCGGTCGCGGCTGCGTTGCTCAGACAGCGCGGCTGGGATGTGCTCGTGCTCGAAGGTCAGCGCTTCCCGCGCTTTTCGATTGGCGAAAGCCTGCTGCCCCATTGCATGGATTTCGTTGCGGAAGCGGGCATGCTCGAGGCAGTGGAGAGCGTCGGCTTTCAGTTCAAGAACGGCGCGGCATTCGTGCGCGGCGACGCCTATGGCGATTTTGATTTCAGCCAGAAGTTCGGCGACGGTCGCGACTCGACGTTTCAGGTGGCTCGCGCCACCTTCGACAAGGTGCTGGCGGACGAAGCCGAGAAGCAAGGCGCAGAGATCCGCTACGAGACCCGCGTCACCGCCGTCGATGTCAGCGGCGACAAGCCGCGCGTGCGTGCCGTCGATGTGCAGGGCAAGGAGTACGACGTCGAAGGCAAGTTCCTGCTCGACGCCAGCGGCTTTGCTCGCGTCCTGCCCAAGCTGCTCAATCTCGAGACTCCCTCACCCTTCGCCGTGCGGAATGCGGTGTTCACTCAGGTCGCGGACGGTTCCGCGCCGGACGCATTCGATCGCAACAAGGTGCAGATCATCGTGCATCCTGAGCATCGCGATGTCTGGTACTGGTTGATTCCATTCTCGAATGGCCGTGTGTCGATCGGCTGCGCGGCGACCCCGGAGTTCTTATCCGCGTATCCGGAGCAGCTCGATGAGCGTCTGAAGAAGCTGACGAGCGAGGAGCCGTTCCTCACGCGCGTGCTGGCGAATGCCACTTGGGACACGCCGGTGCGCGGCATGTCGGGTTACTCGGCGAATGTGAAGTCCATGCACGGCAAGGGCTTTGCACTGCTCGGCAACGCGGCGGAATTTCTCGATCCGATTTTCTCGTCCGGAATCACCATCGCGATGCGCTCGTCCAGCATGGCGGTGCGCGTGCTGGATCGTCAGCTGCGGGGCGAGACGGTCGACTGGACCAATGACTTCGAAGTCCCGCTGCGCAAGGGCGTGGACACGTTCCGCGCTTACGTGAAGGCGTGGTACGACGGGCGCTTCCAGGACATCATGTTCGCGCAGAATCAGCCGGCCGGCATCCGCGGCATGATCTGCGCCATTCTCGCCGGCTATGCGTGGGATGAATCCAATCCCTTCGTTGCCGAACCCGAGCGGCGTCTCGACATGGTTGCTAAGCTCTGCGCCGCATGAGCGACACGATTCTCGTCACCGGTTCCAGCCGCGGCATTGGCCGCGCCATCGCGCTTCGCGCAGCGGCGGAGGGCTTCGATGTTGTCGTGCATTGCCGTTCACGTCGCGATGAAGCCGAGGCGGTTGCAGGCGAAATCAGCGCGCTCGGCCGGCAGTCCCGGGTGTTGCAGTTCGATGTTTCCGATCGTTCAGCCTGTACCGAGGCTTTAGCCGCTGATATCAGCGCGCACGGTGCTTACTACGGCGTCGTGTGTAATGCGGGCATTCATTCCGATGCGGCGTTTCCTGCGATGACCGCAGAGCAGTGGGACGGCGTGATTCGAACCAATCTCGACGCCTTCTACAACGTATTGCAGCCCCTGATCATGCCGATGGTGCGTCGGCGCGCGCCGGGCCGCATCGTCACGCTGGCGTCGGTTTCGGGGGTGGTGGGCAATCGTGGCCAGGTGAATTACAGCGCCGCCAAAGCCGGCGTCATCGGCGCGACCAAGGCGTTGGCCGTCGAGCTGGCCAAGCGAAACATCACGGTCAATTGCGTCGCGCCGGGTCTGATCGGCACTGAGATGGTCGACGAGCACGTGCCGATGGAGGAAATCCTCAAAGCGATTCCCGCGCAGCGGGCCGGCACCGCCGAAGAAGTCGCCGCGGCGGTGACGTTTCTTCTGTCGCGGGATGCTTCATACATCACGCGCCAGGTGCTCTCGGTCAACGGAGGGCTGTGCTGATGCGTCGCGTGGTGGTCACCGGCGTCGGTGGGCTGTGCGGGCTCGGTACCAACTGGCCCGAAATCCTTACCGGCTTGCGCGCGCGTCGCAACGCGATCCGCACCATGCACGAGTGGGATCGACACAAGGACATGAACACTCGCCTGGCAGGTCCGATCGAGTTCTCGCCTCCGGCGCACTGGACCCGCAAGCAATTGCGGAGCATGGGACGCGTCTCGCAGCTCGCGGTGCGTGCCGCCGAGCTGGCGATCGCCGATGCCGGATTGACGGGCGCGCCCGTCATCGCCAGTGGCGCAACCGGTGTTGCCTCAGGCTCATCTACCGGCAGCACCGCGGACATCTCGAATTTTGCCGCGATGATCTTGCATGCCGACTCGAGCGGACTGAACGCGAATTCTTACGTGCGCATGATGCCGCACACCACCGCAGCCAACGTTGGCATCTTTTTCGGTGCCAAGGGCCGCATCATTCCGACCTCCAGCGCCTGCACGTCGGGCAGTCAGGGGATCGGCTACGCCTACGAGGCCATCAAGTTCGGTCGCCAGGACGTGATGATCGCGGGCGGCGCCGAAGAGCTGTGTCCCACCGAGGCCATGGCGTTCGATACGTTGTATGCCACGAGCCGGATGAACGATCAGCCGCAGCTGACGCCGCGTCCTTACGACCGCGATCGAGATGGTCTGGTGGTCGGTGAAGGTGGCGCGATGTTGATCCTCGAGGAGCTGGAGCACGCGCAACGGCGCGGTGCCCGCATTCACGCGGAGCTGGTCGGCTTTGGCAGCAACTCCGATGGCGTGCACGTGACGAAGCCGGAAGAGAGCACGATGCGCGTGGTGATGGAACTGGCGCTGCAGGATGCTGGGATTTCGCCCGATGTCGTCGGCTACGTGAACGGTCACGGCACCGCGACGGAGCATGGCGATATCGCCGAAACACGCGCCACGTCCGCGCTGTTCGGCAAGCGCATGCCGCTCAGCTCGCAGAAGAGCTATCTCGGCCACACGCTCGGCGCCTGTGGCGCGCTGGAAGCCTGGTTCAGCATTGAAATGATGAACGCCGGCTGGTTCGCGCCGACGTTGAATCTGGACAACATCGATCCGCGCTGTGGCGAGCTCGAATACGTCACCGGTGAAGGCCGCGCGATCAGCACCGACTACGTGATGAACAACAATTTCGCGTTCGGTGGCGTGAACACCTCGATGGTGTTCAAGCGCTGGAAGTGAGTCGCCGCCCGTGAGTGCTCCCGGGGCGCAGCCGCTGCCGTTGTTCGTCTCGGCCGATGCGCACCGGCCGATCGCCTGGCGTCATGGCGCACCTGTCCTGCTCGCGGAGTTTCGGACACACCTCGCCGCGGTGGTCGCGCGATTGCCGAAACAGTCCGCGCCGGCGGCGATGATCAATCTGTGCGAGGACCGGTACAAATTCCTGGTTGCCTATGCGGCGGCATTGAGCGTCGGGCACACCGTGCTGCTGCCGTCGTCGCGAGCAGATCAAGTCGTCGCCGATGTGGCGAAAGCCAATGCCGGCAGTTATCGCATCGACGACGCAGCAGTCGACGCGGCGCTGGCGCAGCCTTCGAGTGAATCGATCAACGAGCGCATTCCCGCCGACATGACGGTAATGATCGGCTATACCTCGGGCAGCACCGGTCAGCCGAAAACATTTCCCAAGCTGTGGCGGACTGTAGGCGGCAGCAATGCTCGCAACGCTCAGTCGATTCGCGCAGCGATTGCCGATAAAGCAGCCACCGTGTGGGTGCTTGCGACCGTCCCGCCGCAGCACATGTATGGCATGGAGATGAGTGTGTTGTTGCCCCTGGCGGGCGACATGGCCGTGCATGCCGGGCGCCCTTTGTTTCCGGCCGATATCGCGGCCGCTTTGGCCGAGCTGCCGCGGCCGCGTGTGCTCGTCACCACGCCCGTGCACATGCGCGCCATCGTTGGTTCCGACCAGCCGTTCCCGGAAGTCGATGTGATCGTCAGCGCCACCGCGCCTTTGGATCAACCGCTGGCCGCCGCCATGACTGCGAAGCTCGGCGGTGAAATGGTTGAAATGTTTGGATCGACTGAAACTTGTGTATTCGCCAGCCGGCTCACGGCCAAAGAGGAGCAGTGGCGGCTATACGATGGCGTGCGTCTGGAGCCGCGCGAGGATGGCACGCTCGTGCACGCGCCTTGGTTCGTCGAGCCAGTGTTGTTACAGGATATGGTCGAGCTGCAGCCAGGTAACCGCTTCGTAGTGCGCGGACGCAGCTCCGACATGATCGAAGTGGCCGGCAAGCGCGCCTCGCTGACCGATCTCACCAAACGGTTGCTGGCCATCCAGGGCGTCCAGGAAGCGGCGGTGTTTCAGCCGGATCTCGATGCGGTGGGCACGATCCGCCGGGTCGCTGCGCTGGTCGTAGCGCCAAACCTCACGTCCCGCGAGGTGTTGGATCAGCTGGCCAGCGGCGTCGACAGTGCATTTCTGCCGCGGCCGCTGCTGATCGTAGACAAGCTGCCTCGCAACGAGCTCGGCAAGCTGCCGCGAGAGAATCTGCTGAAAGCCCTACGACGCGAGTGAGATCGCCTCGATCTCGAGCAGCAGCTCGCGACGACAAACATCGGCCGCCACGAACAGCACGTCGCTGGTGGGATAAAGCTGGCGCAGACGCTCGGCAATGCGCGCAGTCAGCTCCGGATCGCGCACATACACTTTCAGCAAATCCCCTTGGGCGCCCGCGCGAGGCCGCCGGGGCGCGAACGAGCTGAGATTGCGGACTGTTTCTTCCAGCTGTTCCATCGCATCGTCGTGATGCTGGGAATGATGGCCGACGATGCTCGCCGTGCCTGAAATCAGCAATGTATGGTCCGGCGCAATCAGTGCGCGCGCGAAGACCGGGCTGACCGGCCCGTGCACGCGCGGGTAGTTGAAGGCACTGACCTGTCGCGGATTCTCCAGGGATTGACCGGGCACCTTACCCGCCAGCCAGAACACCTGCAGGATGTGGTTGGGCCGCTGCCGGCCGATTGCTGTCGCCGACGGGTAGCTCTCGGACACTTCACCCAGACCGCGGCCGCGGCCGACGTTGAACTGTCGATAGCGCTCCAGGTCGCCCGAGCCCTCGTTGATCGCATCCATGTAATTCCACATGCGCAGCAGGTGGGGAAACCCCGATTGCTGCTGGAACTGCCGGACGGCGGCATAGGCATGTTCGGCTGTCAGCAGAATTCCGCCATGTTCGCGCTCATCCAGCTCGACCACCGCGAATAGATAATGTCCATCTTGCGCAAAGCGCACCTGGCGGTTGCCGTCATCGGACCATTGACCAGTGTGGACCGGTCCGGTCGCAAACCATAATTCCGCCCCGGGTGTCGCAGCAGCTCCTGGAGCCTGCAGCGGCTCCAGTCCCACATCGATGGTCAGCGCAGCGGGCGGGCTCGTCGCCGCCCCGAAACGGATGGCAGCCAGCACCCTGGCGGGCTGCTCGCCGGCGCGGTCGGACCGGTGATAGGCAACGCGGAGGGCGGCCGGAAGGGACTGGGCTGGCTGCTCGCCGGAACTGCTGCGCATCACGTCGTCGAAATTAGTGGTTGGCTCGGGGTTGGAAAACGTGCGCGGCGTTCGAAGCGCGCGCGGGGCGGATGATACACTCCGCGCCCTGCGGTTCGCCCGCTCCAGCGTCTCAAATCAGCCTTTAGTACAGGGCCTGTTTCGTTCATGTCAGCAACCCAATCAGCCGGTGAGCGCGAGCTCGCCGAACTCATCGTCACAGCGCTCAACCTGGAGGGCGTGACGCCCGCGGACATCGATCCGGAGGCGCCGCTGTTCAAGACCGGCCTTGGCCTGGATTCCATCGACGCGCTCGAGCTGGCGCTGGAGATCTCCAAGCGCTACGGCTTCCAGCTGCGCTCGGACGATGAAAACAATGTGCGTATTTTCAGCTCACTGCGCTCGCTGGCGGCACACATCGCGACCAATCGCGTCACGGCCTAAGGGCGACCGCTCCGACCGATGCAAGCCCGGCCCCTGAGAATCACTGCCTACACACTGTGCTCCGCAGCCGGGGATGGGCGCGCGGCGACGTTGGCAGCACTGCGCGAGCGTCGCACTGGTCTCACCAGGAATGACTTCGGTCCCGCGCCCATCGAAACCTGGATCGGACGGGTGGCGGGGCTCGAAACGCAGCCGCTGCCGGCGGAATTCGCCAACTGGGATTGTCGTAACAACCGTCTCGCGTGGCGCGGTCTGGCCACCGATGGTTTCATCGAAGCGGCCCGCGAAGCTCGCGACCGCTATGGTGCCGACCGGGTCGCGGTCGTCATGGGAACGTCGACGTCGAGCATCGGGGCCAGCGAAGAGGCCTACACGCGGCTCGATCCGGACGGCCGGTATCCCGCCGATCTGCGCCGTCCGATCATTCATACGCCGCATTCGCTGGGCGATTTCGTGCAGCACGCGCTCGGCCTGACGGGCTTGAGCGTGACGGTCGCGACCGCGTGCTCATCCAGCGCCAAAGTGTTCGCGCAGGCGGAACGTTTGATTCGCACCGGCCTGGCGGACGCCGCCATCGTCGGCGGTGTCGATTCTCTGTGTGGCAGCGTGTTGTTTGGTTTCAATTCGCTCGAGCTGGTGTCGCCCGAGCAATGCCGTCCCTTCGATGTGGAGCGTCGGGGTATCAATCTCGGCGAAGCGGCCGGCTTTGCGCTGTTGGAAAAGCAGGCGCTGCGTGGCGATTGGCTGCTGGGCTATGGCGAGTCCAACGACGCTCATCACATGTCGACGCCGCATCCCGAGGGTGTGGGCGCGCGACTGGCGCTGAGCGATGCGCTCAGACGCGCCGAGTTGCAGCCCGAGGACATCGATTACATCAATCTGCATGGCACCGCGAGCCAGAAGAACGATGAAGTCGAAGCGAAGATCGTCGCCGACCTGTTTCCCGCGACCACGTGCTCCAGCTCCACCAAAGGCTGGACCGGGCACACTTTGGGCGCCGCCGGCATCGTCGAAGCCGCGATCAGTCTGATCGCGCTCGAGCATCAGCTACTGCCTGGCACGATGAATCTACGCGTGCCCGATCTCGCCTGCGGTCCTCAGATCCAGCGCGACAACGTTCAGCGTAAAGCGCGCCACGCATTGAGCTTCTCGTTCGGCTTCGGCGGCAGCAACTGTGTGCTGGTGTTCGGGAGAGATCGATGACGCTGCGGGTCGCGATCGAAGGTGTTTCTTTCTGGGCCTCGCGTCTGCCAGGTTGGGAGATCGCGCGCGCTGTCATCAGTGGCGAACAAGCGCCGCCCGACGCGGCGAGCGCGCGGCCGTCACCGACACTGCTTGCGCCGACCGAGCGTCGACGTGCTCCGGATACGGTTGCTGTCGCACTCGAAGTTGCGGCTCGTGCGTGTGAAGCGGCAGGACGGAAGCCGTCGGATTTGCCATCGGTGTTCGCATCTACGCACGGCGATCTCGCGATCAGCGATTACATGTGCTCGACGCTGGCGACTACGCCTGCGTTGATCTCGCCCATCAAATTTCACAACTCCGTTCACAACGCGGCTGCGGGTTACTGGAGCATCGGCACCGGCAGTCTCGCGCCGTACACGGCGATCAGCTCTTTCGAGTCCACGTTCGGCGAGGGCCTGCTCGAAGCTGCAACGCAAGTGGTTTGCGAGCAGCGGCCGGTGTTGTACGTCGCGTTCGACATCGAAGCAAAAGGCGCGCTTGCGACCATGGCGCCGAGCCGTGGCTTGTTAGGCGCGGCGTTGGTGCTGGCGCCAGTGAGCCAATCTCAACAGCATCGCAGCCTGATTCTCACCACTGAATCGGTCGCGGAATGTCATCCCACGCCCGCGCGGTCCGCTGCGGCTGCGTTGGTCGCTGACAATGCGCTGGCGCCGTGCCTGCCGTTCTTCGAAGTACTGGCGAGCACCCATCCGCGCACGCTGTGCCTGGCATTGGGCCAGAAGATGGCGTTGAACGTACAAGTAAATTAAAAAATGAATGCACCGAGCGAAGTCGCCAAGGTGGGCGTAACCATTCTTGGCGGCGGGCTGGCAGGGCTGACGCTCGCCATTCAATTGCATCGGCAGTTTCCGTCGCTGTCGATACGCATCATCGAGCGTCGTCGTCATCCGGTGCCGCCGGCCGCGCACAAGGTGGGCGAGTCGTCGGTGGAGATCGGTGCGCACTATTTCGACACGGTGCTCGGCCTCAAAGAGCACTTGAACAGCCAGCAGCTGAAGAAATTCGGCTTCCGCTTTTTCTTCTCCGAAGGGCGCGAAGACCTGGACAGCGTCACCGAACTGGGCGCGAGCCGTTACCTCTCGACGCCGAGTTATCAGCTCGATCGTGGCGTGTTCGAAAATTACCTGGGCGAGCATGTGCGCGAACTGGGCGTCGAGTTCATCGACGGTGCGGTCGTGCGCAGTTTCGATATCGGCACTGACGGAGCCGAACATGTGGTGCGCTACGAGGCCGAGGGCTTGCAGCACGAAGTTCGCTCTCGCTGGCTGATCGATGCCTCGGGGCGCGCCGGGCTGATCAAGCGCAAGCTCAGTCTCCAGCAGGACAATGCTCACAACGCCAACGCGATCTGGTTCCGTATTGGCACGAAGATCGACGTTGACGAGTGGTCGGCGGATGCCGCGTGGCTGAATCGTTGCGATCCGCCGTATCGCTGGCTGTCCACCAATCATCTGTGCGGTGAAGGCTATTGGGCGTGGCTGATCCCGCTGTCGTCGGGCTCGCATTCCGTTGGCATCGTGTGTGACGCCGTCACTCATCCGCTCGAGACCATGAACACCTTCGAGAAGGCGCTCGAATGGTTCCGTGTGCATCAGCCGCGGCTGGCGCGCGAGCTTGAGGGTAAGCAGCACCTGCTGCAGGATTTTTGTTTCCTGCGCAATTTTTCCTATGGCTGCAAGCAAGTGTTCTCGGGCGATCGCTGGGCGCTGACCGGCGAAGCCGGCGTGTTCCTCGATCCGTTCTATTCGCCCGGCAGCGACTTCATCGGCATCAGCAACAGCTACATCACCGACCTGATCGCGCGCGATCTGCAAGGCGAGCTGATCAACGGCCGCGCGCACGTGTATCAGCAGATCTATTTCTCGTTCTACGAAAGCACGCTGGCGCTGTACACCAATCAGTACGCCATGTTCGGCGATCCCGAGGTCATGCCGGTGAAGGTGATCTGGGATTACACGTACTACTGGGGCGTGCTGTGTCAGCTGTTCTTCCAGCGCCGGCTCACCGATCTCGCCAATCTCAGTCGGCTGTCGGATCACCTGAATCATTCGCGCGCTTTGAACGTGGCGCTGCAGAACTTCATGCGCGAATGGTCGAAGCTCAGTGCCCGGCGCAATGACGCGGTGTTGCTCGATCAGGCGTCGCTGCCCTGGTTCGCGGAGTTGAATCGCGGTCTGCGCGATGAGCTCGACGAAGAGGCGTTTCGCGCCCGTATGATCGAGTACACCGGGTTGTTGAATGCGCTCGCGGTGGAAATCATCGAGCGCGCGTGCGGTGAGCATCCGTCACTGGATGCCACTGAAGTTCGGCAGCTGTTGAGTGCAGTTGCGCCGACGATGTCGGAATCGCTGCTGTTTACGAAGGCAGCTTGAGCAATACGGCGGCGCGACCTTCCGCCGCCACTTCGCCCGCGTGGATGATCTTGAAGCTGTACTGCTGACTGGACTCAGCAGACTGCAGGCAGATCGCTTCGACGCGCAGCGCCCCCGCCAGATCATCGATGTAGTCGCGAGCAAACGTTACCGATCGCAGTGATACCAGCATGCCGGCTCTGGCTTGCCGGGGCGCGGCTCTGAGCGCGCCATGCACCGCCATGGCCTGTGCGCCGTACTCGCACAAATGAACCGCACGCAGTTTGCCGTTCGCGCGCAATGGATTGTCGAGCGCACGATGGCTGTTGGTTTCGAGAACGATGCGCACGTCGTCCCATTCGACGATGTGCTCCCACAGGCACATGCCGTCCTGGTGCGGAATCAGCGCGGCGATGTCTTCACGTGCCATGGGTAGGAGCGGCCGGTCGGGTCAGGAGGAGCGCGAGCACGAAATTGGCAACAACGCCGATCGACACCGTCAAGCCGAGCGCTCGCAGCACCGGCAATGTCGAAAAGGCCAGCAGCGCGAAGACCATCAGCGTCGAAATCGAGCACACGAGCAGGGCGTGCAGAGTGCGTCGCTGCTCCATTGGGTCGTCCGCTGCGTGTTCGAAGAACAGCGCGTAGTCGAGACCGAGGCCCGCAGCGAGGATCAAAGCGATCAGATGAAACAGCGTCATCGATACGCCTGCGGCCTGCAGAATGCCGATGATGAGCAGCGTGGTCAGCGCCATTGGAGCTAGCACGCGATAAACGCGCGAGGCGCGGCGCAATGAGAATGTGACGACGCCGGCGAGCAGCACAGCGGCCAACGCCAGACTCCACAAAATCTTGATGCGTTGGTTGGTGACGAGCGTTTCCGACGCGTCCTTGGTATCCAGCAAGGTCACGTCCGGACCCGCGTCAGCAGCGAAGCGTTCCAGGGCAGCGACATCTTGAACGCCGCTGAAGGTCACGAGCGCGGTCGTCCGGCCGGCGGATTTATCCTTGCCCTCGGCGTGCTGGGTCAACAACATTTCCACGCTCACGCCGAGCGGTGAGTCGCGCAACTGGTCGACCGTCAGCAGTCGCAGGTGACGTGCTTTCTCTACGTCTGCCATGAATGGCTCGAAGACGTCGGGGCGGAATGGCGTGTCCTTTACCGCGGCATCGACATCGGCGCGAAGCGTCGCAGGTTCGGGCAGACGAGTCTGGCGCATACGCTGCTTCTCAGCTGTCGGTACAAAGCGCGCGGCGTGGTCGTAGCCACTGATCGCGCCATCATCAACCAGCTTCTGCAGCGGTTCGTCCAGCTGTTCGAGCTTCTGCAGCGCGTATTCCGTGTCGGCCGCACTGACGACCAGCAGATAGCGAACATCGGGCGTCCCCAGCTCCGTGCGCAGCTCCTGATCCTGGATCAACAGTTCCTTTGGCAGCGGGGTCAGCTTGCTCAGATCGCTTTCCCACATGGGCTGAGGCGCGAACACCATGGCGGCGAGAGAAAGGATGATGGCTGCCGCACCGGCCCAGCGTGGGCGCGGCAGGCTTTCCATTCGTCGCCAAAGGTTGCCGAGCCACTCCGACTCGCCGAAATCGCGACCGGCGGGATCCATCAGCACGGGCAGGGCATAGCGCGTCGTCAGGCCGGCGACGGCGAGTCCCGCGACCGTGAAACACGCCAGCTGCGCCAGCCCGATGACGCCGGAAATCAGGAAAGTGACATACGCGATGGACGTGCTTGCCACGCCGGTCGCGAGTGTCGGCCACAATTGGCGGGCCGATTCGACGGGCGATCGGCCGGGATGCCGATGGCTCATCAAGTGCATCGGGTAATCCTGCGCAACGCCGATCAGTGTGAAGCCGAACGCCAGTGTGATGCCATGGACGGTGCCAAACAGCGCGCTGACCGCGGCGAGCCCTGCCAGCCCGGCGCTTGCCAGCGGCAAAGCGCTCAATACCACAGTGCCGACGCTTCGATAGGCCACGAGCAACAGGATGATCATGCCGACGGTCGCGGCGGTGCCCAGCGCCGTCGCTTCGGTGCGCGTCTGCTCTTCCATCATCACCGAGAACTTGCCGGCGCCGCTGAATTTCAGCGTCACACCGTCGTCGCGCTGCAGACGTTCGGCTTCAGTGTTCAGTTGCTCGACGGCCAAGCGTTGCTGATCCGGATCGAACGCGGCGGCGCGCGTTTGCGCGAGTAGCAGTGCACGCTGGCCTTCGCCGTCGAACCAAACATCGTACAACCGATTCGGCTCCTGCATCGGCTGCCAGCGTTGCAGGACTTTCAGCAACTCGAGCGTCGGATCGCGCGGCAGCCAGGGTTCGAGGAAAGCACCTGCCGGTGAGGCAAGATCACGGGCGCGTTCCTGCAGCTCCGCGTGCAGATATTTCCTGTCGAGCGGCCGCTCATCCAGCGTGGTCGACAGCAGATAGCGATAGGCCAGCAGCTCATCCGGCACGCTGTCGATCGAGATGTCGCCGTTGGTAATCAGGCGGAAATTCGGGCTCGATTGCAGATTCTCGACCAGCGTGCGCGACGCGTCGGCAAGCTGTTCCGGCTCCGCGCCCTCCAGCGATATCACCATCACGCGCGACGCGGGACCTTCGCCGATCTCCTCCAGCAGTAACTGCTGTTCCGGCGTAGTCGGGCTGGGAAGAAACAAACGCAGGTCGGTGCTGACCTGGAGCTGCCGCTCCACGAACCAGGTCAGGCCCGCGAGCAGCGCGAGCCAGAGCAACAGCAGGAGGACGGCCGAGCGAGTGAACTTCATGAGGGATCGGGCAGCGCTGTCAGCATCGAACGGTTGTTAGCTGCCCAGGCCAGCGCCGCAGCGCCGCTGCAAGGCGACCAATGTGACATCGGTGGCGACGGGATCGGCGGAGGAGGCGCCCAGCAGCAACACACTGGAGGCGCCGTCGGCCGTCGTCATCGTGAAGCAGCGCGGCTCGCTGTGGCGACCGTTGACTTCGATGTGATCCAGGCGCCGGCGTGCTTTGGTGTCGGTCGGTGTCAGCTTGAGTGTCCACGCGTCGTCATTGCCGTTCATCTCGACAGCGAACGTCTTGCGCAGGGCCGCAGCGTCCCCCGAAAGCATGGTTGAGAATCCAGACAACAATCCCCGCAGCTCCGGCGCATGTTTCAAAGCGAAGCTGCGCGTCTTTTCACCTTCGCGCTCCACTTTCACGGACTCGCCGCGAATCGACGTGTGTTCGCGATACGGCGTCGTAACCCGCCGATCCAGACTTTCCGGCCCCGAATAGCCCAGGTCGCCGGAAACGATGAGCGGGGCACGCAGCAGCTTCGAGAAGCGTACTTCGGTGAACGAGATCGTCGCCGGCGCGGGCTTGGCCAGCCGCTCGATCAGAGCATCGGCAGCCTGCTCATCAAGGCCGGCGCTCCACGCCAGCAGCGGCGTCAGCAGAGCCAGCATCAGAGGGAGCCGAATTGAGGTGCCAGAAATCATAGAAGTTGAACCAATTGTACGGCGCCTTGCGGGTGTAATGGGCCAGTCGGTCCGCGTACCGTTGAATGATGGCATTGAGACTCGCCTCGCGGTTGCTGCGTTCCACTCGCACCGTGTCGGCGAACGCCTCGAAATGCAACTCGTACCGATTGCCTCCGCAGTACAGGCCGAAGCACAGGACCACCGGCACCTTGAGCGCCGCCGCGAGCTGCCACGGCCCGGTCGGGAAGGGCGCCGGCTCGCCCAGGAAATTAGCAGGCGACACCTGATTCCCCGGCCGCGCGCGATCGATCAGCAATGTGACCAGGGCGCCTTCGTCCAGGGCTTCCTTGATCGCCAGCGCAGTGACGGCGCCGTCCTGGCGGGCATTGATGATGGAGCGCGCCAGCTCGGGATTGAATGCGTTGAGAAAGCGGGTGATCGCCGCGTTCTGTTCCGTATCCAGCACCACGCGCACTTTCACGTCCTTGCGGATTTCGCCCAGCACGCGCAGGGCATCGAAGCTGCCCAGATGCGAGCCGAAGATCAGCACGCCTTGTTGCTTCGCCCATTGCGCGCGCAGCACATCCAGTCCATGCACCTGGACTTCGAAACGTTTGAAGCTTTCGGACAGCAGGAACACCCGGTCCAGGATGACGGAGGCGAAGTAATAAAACTGTTTGGCGACGTCCTTGAGCGTCGGCTTGCGGCCCAGCGCCCGTTGCAAATAATCACGCGCAGCGCGCCGCTCGGGGGCGCGCTTCAGCAGGAAAAAAGCAGTGATGGGGAAGAGCACCAGGCGCGCGGCAGTCCGTCCGCACAGGCGCGCGAACGTGCTGATCAGTCTGTACCAGAAGACCGAGCCGGCTTCGGGACGGTCGAGCCACTGCTGTTTCACGCCGCGCCGGTTCCGTTGTGAGTCGGCCCACTGAGGGCCGCGATGCGAAACAATCCTTGCGCGATCGTCGCGCCGTCGCGGCTTACGGTGAACCGCAACTCGTCGGCATCCAATTTCAGTTGCAGCTCCGCGGTTTCATCAGGCAGCAGCGGCGCGGTGAACTTGGCGTTGGGCAGCGCGAGCGTGCGCACCGGCCGTTGCAGCCAGCGCTCCGCCTCTTGCAGCACGCAGTCGAGCAGCACCACGCCGGGCACGATCGGGTGACCCGGAAAATGACCGGGCAGCGACGGATGATTCGCGGCGATCCGCAGAACGGTTGCGTGGGCAGCGAGGCTCATGGCATTCAGCGACGGGGGCCAGCGGCGTTGCTGACCAGGCGCGGCATGGCCGCGAGTACCTTGACGAAAAAATCCAGCATGTTGCGATAGGGCTGCCGCGGGAAGCGGTGGCGGCGGTAAGCGTACTCAATCAGGAAGAAAGCCGCGACCAGCAAATATCCGATCATGTTGGCGAACAGTGACCACCACAGCTCGGGCACTGTCAGCGGCGGTCTGATGCCGGCGGCCAGCAGCATGCCGTCGGGCTCGGCCAGCAGTCCCAGCACCAGATTGGTCAGCGACAGGGTCACGAAGAACACTGTCCACGCTCGCGTCAGCTGGCGCGCGTACTCCAACACTTCCGGCTCGGGTGCCTGCGCGCCATCCGGCCCGGGCTCCATGATCCGGATCAGCTGTTCGATTAGCGGAACCTGCCCTGCGAGCAAGGTGCTGCCAAACACGCCGGCCATGAATCCTGGGACCAGCACCGGTGCGATATACAGCGGCAGCGTCGCGTGCGCGGAGCGTGACAACCACCACAGCCCAGCGACGACGGGCAGCAGTAGCACCCAGGCGACGACGCTGCCGCGGCCC
Source organism: Steroidobacter cummioxidans (assembly GCF_003104955.1). Taxonomy (NCBI): domain Bacteria; kingdom Pseudomonadati; phylum Pseudomonadota; class Gammaproteobacteria; order Steroidobacterales; family Steroidobacteraceae; genus Steroidobacter; species Steroidobacter cummioxidans. The sequence continues at coordinate 241,478 of NZ_LSRW01000004.1, forward strand.
AGGGCCGGCACCATGGGCAGAACGATCAGCAGGCCCAGCGCAATGGCGATCAGCGTCACGCTGTTCTGAATGACGCCGAAATGAGCGACCAGCGGGTACGCGAGTACCAGCAGGGCTCTGCCAATTGAGGTCAAAAATCGGGAATCGACGGCCATTGAGCGGCGTAGTGGTTTTCGTCCAATCCAAGCGCGGTGCGCGCTGGCATCCTGGTGGGGCACCGTTGTCCGAGCTGCCGCCGGCGCGAAGCATGCGCGTGTTGCCGAGCGCGGACAAGGCATCCACAATGGTGAGAATTTTATGTGCGAACGACAGGCTTCGGGGGAGGATCGGTCGGCATGGCAGTAAAAATCGCTGTTCTGAAGGAAACTCGTGCCAATGAGAAGCGCGTGGCCCTGGTTCCGGCGGTAGCCGACAAGCTCAGCAAGCTCGGCGCCGAGGTGTACATGCAGGCGGGGGCCGGCGACGCCGTCAAACTGCCCGATTCCGCATTCAAGAACGTAAAGTTCAGCGCCGATCCCATCGAGCTGGTGCGTGACGCCGATGTGGTCGCGAGCGTGCAGCCGCCCGATATCAGCATCGTCAACGCGATGAAGCCGGGCGCCATCCTGATTTCATTCGTCTATGCACACAAGGAAGTGGAGCTGACCAAGGCACTGCGCGATCGTCAGATCACCACCTTCGCGATGGAACTGGTGCCGCGTATCACTCGCGCACAAGCCATGGATGCGCTCTCGAGTCAGGCAGCGCTTTCCGGTTATTACGCAGCGCTGCTCGGCGCGACCCATCTCGCTCGCATTCTGCCGATGATGACCACTGCGGTCGGCTCGATTCGTCCGGCCCGCACGCTGGTCATGGGCCTCGGCGTCGCCGGTCTGCAGGCGCTGGCGACGGCGCGTCGCTTGGGCGCGATGACCGAAGGTTACGACGTTCGCCCGGAAACGAAGGAACAAGCCGAATCGCTCGGCGCAAAGTTCGTCGACACAGGCGTGGATGCGCGCGGCGCCGGTGGTTACGCGCGCGAGCTCACTCAGGAAGAGAAAGACAAGATCGCCGGCGTCGTCACCAAACACATTCAACAAGCCGACCTCATCATCACCACCGCCGCGATTCCCGGCCGGCCGTCGCCCAAGCTCATCAGCAAGGCGCAGGTCGACGGCATGAAGGCCGGCAGCGTGATCGTCGACCTGGCTGCCGAAGGGGGCGGCAACTGTGAGTACACGCAGCCGGGCGAGACCATACAAGTCGGTCAAGTAACGATCGTCGGGCCGCTGAACGTGCCGAGCATGCTCGGCGAGCACGCCAGCGAGCTGTACGCCAAGAACCAACTCAACCTGATCGAGCTGTTCGTCAAGGACGGCGCCATCAAGCTCGACTGGACCGACGAGGTGATCGCCAAGAGCGCGCTCACGCACGACGGCAAGATCGTCAACGAAGCCGCGCAGAAAGTAATCGGCGCATGACTGTAGCCGCACGGCCTTCCGGCTATTCATTAGTCATCAGTCACGAGTCACTTCGAGGAAAACTATGGACCTCGCTACCACGCTGACGGGCTTCGTCGCCCTGTACATCTTCATGCTCGCGGCCTTCACCGGCTACGAGATCATCGGCCGCGTGCCGGCCATTCTGCATACGCCGCTGATGTCGGGCTCGAACTTCGTGCACGGCATCGTCGTGGTCGGCGCGATGTACGCGTTGCTCAACGCGACTTCCACGGTGGAGCAAGTCATCGGCTTCGTCGGTGTGCTGCTGGGCGCGGGTAACGCCGCCGGCGGTTACGTCGTCACCGAGCGCATGCTCGAGATGTTCAAGCCCAGTAATAAGGCTGGCGATAAGAAGGCCAAGGCTGCCGCCGAGCAGAAGAAGGCATAAGCGCCCATGAACCTCACTCCGCAATTCATCATCGACGCCAGCTATTTCGCCGCGGCGTTTCTTTTCATCTATGGCTTGAAGCGCATGTCGTCGCCGGTGACGGCGCGCTCCGGCATCGTGGTCGCCGGCGCGGGCATGCTGGTCGCGGTGCTGGCAAGCTTCCTTTATTACTTCGGCGTCAACGACGCAGCGCTGCCGCACCTGGGGACCAACATCGTGCTCGCAGCGGTCGCGTTGCTGCTCGGTACGGCGTGGGCGTGGTGGAGCGGCAAACGGGTCGCGATGACGGCGATGCCGCAGATGGTCGCGCTTTACAACGGTATGGGCGGCGGCGCGGCGGCGTGTATCGCAGCGGTCGAGTTGCTACGGACCACTGCGGTTCACCAGACGATTCCGCTGTTGCTCGCTGTCGTCGGCGCGCTGATCGGTGCGGTGTCGTTGTCCGGCTCGTTGATTGCGTGGGCCAAGCTCGATGGCCGCATCAACGGCGTGTGGCGCATTGGCGGTCAGCAGATCCTCAATGGCATCGTGTTTCTCGCGACGCTCGGTGTGGGTATTTACATCGTGTTCGTCGCGCATGGTCACGCGGCACCCGCAATCGTCGCGGCGTTCTTCATTGGCGCGCTGATCTTCGGTGTGATGATGACGATGCCGATCGGCGGCGCGGACATGCCAGTCGTGATCTCGCTGTACAACGCATTCACCGGTCTGGCGGTGGGCTTTGAAGGTTACGTGCTGCAGAACCCGGCGCTGATGATCGCGGGCATGGTGGTCGGCTCGGCCGGTACGTTGCTGACGCTGCTGATGGCGAAGGCCATGAACCGCAGCGTGTCGAATGTGATCTTCAGTAATTTCGGCGCTGCGGGCGGTGAACAACAAGGTGAGATCAAAGGCTCGCAAAAGCCGGCCGACGCTGCCGACGCGGCGGTCAACATGCGCTACGCGTCCAAGGTCATCATCGCGCCGGGTTACGGCCTGGCGGTCGCGCAGGCTCAGCACAAGTTATATGAGTTCGTGAAGCTGCTGACCGATGCAGGCGTGGAAGTGAAGTTCGCGATTCATCCGGTCGCGGGCCGCATGCCTGGCCACATGAACGTGCTGCTCGCCGAAGCGGGCGTGCCGTACGACATGATCTATGACCTGGAAGATATCAACGACGAGTTCAAGGAAGCGGATGTCGCCATGGTCATCGGCGCGAACGACACCGTGAATCCGGCCGCGCGCACCAACAAGTCGAGCCCGATCTACGGCATGCCGATCTTGAACGTCGATCAGGCCAAGCAGGTTTATGTCATCAAGCGGGGTCAGGGTAAAGGCTACTCGGGCGTGGAGAACGAGTTGTTCTTCGCCGACAACTGCAACCTGGTGTATGGCGACGCGCAGAAGGTGATGGTCGCGATGATTCAAGCGGTGAAGTCGCTCGAGGGTGGCGGGCACTGATGGTGCCGCAGTCCTACATTAGCAAGGACTACATAAACGATCGTTAATTGCCCGGCCCCGGTGGGGGCGGTACGCTGCAGTTCCTTGACAGGCGTGGCTTGGAGCCGTGGCTAGAGTACTCATCATCGAAGATGATCGCGTGACCGCGGACGAAATCTGCGCCGAGCTGCAGCGGTACGGCTTGGATACGGAATGGGTGGACAATGGCGCCACCGGGCTGGAGCGCGCGCGAGGGGGATTTTATGACGCGATCACACTGGATCGCATGCTCCCCGGCATGGATGGCCTGACGCTGGTCACGCGTCTGCGCGAGTCCGGTGTACAGACGCCGGTGCTGATGATCAGCGCCCTGTCCGATGCGGATGAGCGAGTGCGCGGCTTGCGGGCGGGTGGGGATGACTATCTCACCAAGCCATTCAATCCCGACGAAATGGCGGCCCGCATCGAAGTGCTTCTGCGCCGGCACGCGAGTGCGTCACGGCCCATGATCCTGCGGGTCGGGGATCTGCAGCTGGATCTCATCGATCGCACCGCCAGGCGCGCCGATACCTTGCTCGATCTGTTGCCCACCGAGTTCCGGCTGCTCGAATTCCTCATGCGCCACAGCGGTCGCGTCCTGACGCGCACCATGATTTTCGAGGCCGTATGGGGCTATCATTTCGATCCCGGCACCAATGTGATCGAAGTTCACATCGGCCGGTTGCGGCGCAAGCTCGATCCGCCGGACCGCGAGCCGCTCATCCATACCGTTCGAGGAGTAGGGTACGTGCTTGAAGCTCGGTGAGCTGTCACGCATCAGCACGGTTCGATTGCTGCCGGTCTACGGGGTCTTGTTCGTACTGTGGAGCGTGCTGCTGATCGGCTGGGTGCAATATGACACCAAGCGTTATCTGTCCAGCGTCGTCGACGAAATTCTCCGACAGCGCGTTCATTACCTGACTCACATCGATCGCGCTCGTCTGCCCGATGCGATGGCGCAGACCGATGCGCTCGATCTGCGTGGCGTAATGCTCTACGGGCTGTTCAATGAGCAGGGCCAGATGATCACCGGCAACATTGCGGAGATTCCGGAAGGCGTGTCTCTCGACGGCGTCGTGCACGCATTGCCTGGCGGCGTGCAGCGAATCGGAGCGAAAGAAGCGGTTCGCGCGCGCGGTCTGGCTACGAAAGTCGAAGGCGGAGATGTGTTGATTCTGGCGCGCGCCACGAGCGTGCTCGACCAGGTCAACACCATCATCTTTCGCTCTCTTATTTGGGGCCTGACGCTCACCGTCATCCCTGGTTTGATCGGCGGACTGTGGCTGGCGCGCGGCCCGTTACGGCGCATTCGTACGATCGAGTCCGCTGCACAACCCATCATGCGCGGTGATTTGCACCAGCGCCTGCCAGTGTCGGGCCGGCGCGATGAGCTCGACATGCTGGCGGGTATCGTCAATTCGATGCTCGATGAAATCGAACGTTTGATGAGCGAGGTCAAGGGCGTCTGCGACAGCATCGCTCATGACTTGCGCACGCCGCTCACGCGGTTGCGCTCTCAACTGCATCGCATGCATCGCGAAGCCCCGGATGCTGCGCATGCCGGGGTCGTCGAGCAGGCGATTCTGGATGTCGATTCGTTGCTCGATCGGTTCCGTGCACTGCTACGAATCTCCGAGCTGGAAGACATGCATCGCCGCGCCGGCTTCACCGAGGTGCATCTGGCGAGCACGCTGGATCACGTGCGCGAGATCTACACGCCGCTCGCCGAAGACAAGCACATCACGTTCTCGTTCGAGATCGCGCCCGATACCCCGAGCGTGCGCGGCGATCCGAATCTGTTGCTGGAAGCCGTTTCCAACATCGTGGACAACGCAATCAAGTTCACGCCCGCGGGCGGCAGCATTCACTTGCGCCTGCTCCATGATGGTGCCGACAGTGCACGCATCGATGTCATCGACAGCGGTCCGGGTATCCAGACCTCGGAGCGCGACGCCGTCTTGCAGCGGTTCTATCGCGGCAGCTGCAGTAACAAGGATGTCTCAGGCTCGGGCCTGGGCTTGTCGATCGTCGCTGCGATCGTCAAACTGCATGGCTTCACATTGCAGATCATCGACAATCCGGCAGGCGGCGCCTGGCTCTCGCTGTCGTGTGGGCCGGCCCGTAGCGCTTCCTAAAAAAGCTTTCATCTTGCCGGGGCTATAGCGGGGGGTGAGCCGACCCATAATGGTTGTTCACGGACTCTCTCGCCCGCATGCTCGGTATCGTCAAAATTGCTCTGCGCCGCCCGTACACCTTCGTGGTGCTGGCGCTGCTCATCCTGATTTTCGGTGTGCTCGCGATCCTGCGTACGCCCACCGATATCTTTCCCAACATCCGTATCCCGGTGATCAGCGTGGTGTGGCAGTACGCGGGTCTGCCGCCGGATGGTATGGCTGGCCGTATCACCACCAACTTCCAGCGCTCGCTGACCACCATGGTCAACGATATCGAGCACATCGAAGCCACTTCATATACCGGCTTCGGCGTGATCAAGGTTTTCTTCCAACCTTCCGTCGATATCAACATGGCCAATGCGCAGGTGACGGCCGCCGCGCAAACAACCTTGCGCCAGATGCCACAAGGCACGAACCCGCCGAACATCCTCAACTACAACGCCTCGACCGTCGGCATCCTGCAGCTGGCGCTGTCCGGCGAAGGCATGACGGAGCAGGAGCTCAGCGACTTAGGCATCAACTATGTCCGCACCTTTTTGATCACGGTGCCCGGCGCTTCGGTACCGTATCCGTTCGGCGGCAAGAATCGGCAGATCCAGATCGACCTGGATCCCGCGGCACTCCAGGCGCGCGGCCTGTCGGGCACGGACGTCGCCAATGCGCTGGCGGCTCAGAACCTGATTACGCCGGTGGGCACGCAGAAAATTGGCGGTTTCGAGTACGCCATCAACTTGAACAACAGCCCGTCCGCCATCGAGGACCTGGGCCGCTTGCCGATTCGCCTGGTCGACGGCGCGATGGTTTATATACGGGACGTTGCCCACGTACGTGACGGCAATTCGCCGCAGACAAATATCGTGCATGTCGCCGGCAATCGCTCGGTACTGCTCACGGTGCTGAAGAGCGGTGCCGCGTCGACGCTGGCCGTGATCGAGGGCATCAAGCAGCGGGTCGAAGAGGTGAAGGATCAGCTGCCGGAGTCGCTGCAGATCAAGCTCATTGGCGATCAATCCATCTTCGTTCGCAGCGCCATCAGCGGCGTGGTCGCCGAAGGCGCCATCGCGGCGCTGCTGACCAGCCTGATGATCCTGCTGTTCCTGGGCAGCTGGCGCTCCACCGTCATCATCGCCACGTCGATTCCGCTAGCCATTCTCGGCTCGATCTTCCTGCTGGCGTTGACGGGTCAGACGCTCAACATCATGACCTTGGGCGGACTGGCGCTGGCCGTGGGCATCCTGGTCGACGATGCGACCGTCACCATCGAAAACATCAACTGGCATCTCGAACACGGTAAGGATGTGCACACGTCCATTCTCGACGGCGCGGCGCAGATCGTGACGCCCGCGTTCGTCTCGCTGCTGTGTATCTGCATCGTGTTCGTGCCGATGTTCTTCCTCGAAGGTGTGGCGCGCTTCCTGTTCGTGCCCATGGCGCTGGCCGTGATCTACGCGATGGTGTGCTCGTTCATTCTGTCGCGCACGCTGGTGCCGACCATGGCGATGTATCTGCTGAAGCCGCATTCGCATGAAGACGCGACTGCTCCGTCGTCCAATCCATTGGTTCGATTCCAGCGCGGCTTCTCGGAAAAGTTCGAACGTTTCCGCGGCAGCTACAAAGAGCTGCTGGTGCTGGCGCTGTCGCATCGGCGCGGCTTCGTCACGGCCTTCATGTTGTTTGTGGTCGCGTCGTTCGCGCTCGTGCCGTTCCTGGGGCGCAACTTCTTTCCAGCGGTCGATGCCGGTCGCATCATGATTCACTTCCGCGCGCAGCCGGGCACGCGTGTGGAGGATACGGTGGCGATCTCGGCGCGCATCCAGGATGCCATCCGGCAGGTGATCCCGCCGCATGAGCTGGCACTGGTGGTGGACAACGTCGGCATGCCGTTCTCCAGCATCAACATGACTTACAACAACACCGGCACCATCGGCACGGCGGATGGCGATATCCAGGTAACGCTGGAGGAAGATCACAAGCCGACCGCGGATTACGTGCGCAAGCTGCGCGAGGAGCTGCCGAGACGATTCCCTGGCACGACGTTCTCGTTCACACCGGCTGACATCGTCAGTCAGATCCTGAACTTCGGCACGCCGTCGCCCATCGATCTGCAGATCCGAGGCAACAACTTCGCGGCGAACTTCGCTTACGCGGAAGCCTTGCTCGCCGACATCAAGCGGATTCCGGGCATCGCCGATGCGCGCATTCAGCAGGCACGCGGCTTGCCGACGTTCAATGTCGATGTCGATCGCACGCGTGCGCAGTTCGCCGGTCTCACCGAGCGCGATGTCACTAACAGCATGGTGGTGAATCTCGCGGGGTCGGTGCAGGTCGCACCGACCTTCTGGCTGAACCCGAAGACCAACATCCAGTACCCCATCGTGATGCAGACGCCGCAGTACAAGATGGACGAGTTGAGCTCGCTGGAGACGCTGCCGATCACAGGCACGAACTCCAGGTCGTCGCATCTGCTCGGTGGCATCGCGGACATCACGCGCACCACGTCCAGTGGCGTGGTTTCTCAGTACAACATCCAGCCCATCGTGCAGATCTACGGGACCACGCAGGGCACCGATCTCGGTGCGGTGGCTACCCAGATCCGCAAGATATTGGCGGCGCACGCCGAGGACCTGCCGAAAGGCTCGTCGGTGGCGCTGCTGGGCCAGGTGCGCACCATGGAGAGCTCGTTCTCGGGGCTGATGTGGGGTCTGGTCGGCGCCATCGTGCTGATCTATCTGCTGATCGTCGTGAACTTCCAGTCGTGGAGCGATCCGCTGGTCATCATCAGCGCACTGCCGGCGGCGCTGGCCGGTATCGTTTGGATGTTGTTCACGACATTCACGACGCTGTCGGTACCCGCGTTGACGGGCGCAATCATGTGTATGGGCGTGGCCACCGCGAATAGCGTGCTGGTCATCAGCTTTGCGCGTGAGCGGCTGGAAGCATTGGCCGATCCAGTCGCCGCCGCTATCGAGGCAGGCTTCGTGCGTTTCCGTCCCGTGCTGATGACCGCCTTGGCCATGATTATCGGCATGGCACCGATGGCGCTGGGTCTGGGCGATGGCGGTGAGCAGAACGCGCCGCTGGGCCGCGCCGTGATCGGCGGACTGATCTTCGCCACCGTCGCTACGCTCATCTTCGTTCCTGTCGTCTTCAGCATCGTGCACCGTAATTACGTCCGCAAGCCCGCGGAGCATCCGCTGCTTGCCGGAGAGCCTCATGCCGCCCACTGAGTCCCATAGCGGGTTACGCCGCGCCGGCATCGTCATCGCCGTCATTGCCATCGTCATCGTCGTCTCCGGCATTGGCATACGTATCAACGATCATCGTCAGATGACCGAGTGGACCGAAGAGCAGGCCATTCCCGCGGTCGCGGTCGTCGCGCCGACCTTGGGTGAAGCCGACGCACGCATCGAATTGCCTGGCCGGTTGGAAGCATTCGCGCGGGCACCGCTGAATGCGCGTGTGTCGGGCTATCTGAAGACGTGGAAAGCGGATATCGGTACGCCGGTGAAGGCCGGTCAGCTGATTGCGGAGATCGAAGCGCCGGATGTCGAGCAGCAGTTGCTGCAGGCGGAAGCGGATCTCGCCAGCGCCGAAGCGAATGCCGCGCTCGCCGCGAGCACCGCCAAGCGCTGGCAGTCGATGCTCGGTCGCGATTCCGTTTCCAAACAGGAAGTGGACGAGAAGGCGGGCGATCTGGCTGCCAAGGAAGCTTTGGCGAAAGCCGCGCGAGCCAACGTCGAGCGCCTGCGAACGATGCGAGGGTTCATGCGCATCGTGGCGCCGTTCGACGGTGTGGTCACCGCGCGCAATACAGATATCGGCGAGCTGATTACCGCCGGTGGCGTCTCGGGCCGGGAGTTGTTCGTTGTTTCAGATACGCGAACGTTGCGCGTGTATGTGAACGTGCCGCAGTCGTATGTGAGGCGGCTGAATATGGATACGAAAGCAGGGATCACCGTGCCCGAACATCCCGGTAAGGAATATCCCGCGGCGTTCGTCGCGTCGGCGGGCGCTGTGAACATCGCCACGGGCACGACGCTGTTGCAGCTTACGGTCGATAACAAAGCGGGCGAGTTGTTGCCCGGCGGTTATGCCGGCGTCAGCTTCGAGCTGGTGGGCGGGGCGCAAGCGTTGCGCGTGCCAGCTAGTGCACTGATCTTCGATCAGGCGGGACTGCGTGTGGCCACCGTCGATGCGGAGAGTCGCGTGGTCATGAAGCCCATCACCATTGCCCGCGATCATGGCTCCTTCATCGAGATCGCCGGCGGCATCGAGGCCACCGATCGGGTCATCTCCACGCCACCGGACGGGTTGATGGGTGGCAGCGCCGTGCGGGTGATCGAGCCTGCCGCGAAGCGAACCAATGCGGGTTGAGCTATCGATAGTCGCGGCGCTGGCATTGGCCGGTTGCTCGTTCGCGCCGAAGCTCGAACTGCCCGAAGTTCCAGTCGCCGATGCTTATAAAGAGCCCGCGCCCTGGATGCAGGCCGCGCCCGCGGATCGGTTGCCACGCGATGGCTGGTGGCAACCTTATGGCGATCCGGAGTTGAATCGACTGCAGACGCAGCTGATTCAGAACAGCCCCGATCTGCAAGTGGCGCTGGCGCGCTATCAGCAAGCCAAGGCTTATGCGGATCAACTGCGTTCCGGTTTGTTTCCTTCCCTGGCGTTGCGCGCCGATGGCGCTCGGGTGCGCCAATCGGAAACGAGTCCGCCGGCCGGGCGGTCCTCGCCGCGTTACTACAATGCCTACGGCGCCGGCGTCGAGGCAGCGTATGAAGTCGATCTCTGGGGTCGCGTACGCAACGACGTGAACGCTGGAAAACTTGCCGCCAGTGCCGCTGCCGCCGACCTCGAATCCGCGCGGCTGAGTCTGCAGGCGCAGCTCGCTGACTTCTACATCGCGCTTTACGGATTGGATCGGGAAGCGGCGTTACTGTCAGACACCGTTGCTGCCTTTGACCGCGCGCTGGAGCTCACCAAGGAGCGACATCAGGCGGGCATCGTCTCTGGCCTGGACGTGGCGCGTGCTCAAACTCAACTGGACTCGGCGCGTTCGCAGGTTGCGCAGAACACGGCTCAGCGCGCCACCCTGGAGCACGCGATTGCCGTTCTTGTAGGCGAGTCGCCCTCACAGTTCTCCTTATCGCCTCGTTCGGTAGCGCTGCAATTGCCGGAGATACCGGCCGATGTGCCGACCAACTTACTACAACGCCGGCCCGACATTGCCGCCGCCCAGCGTCGCACCGCTGCCGCCAATGCCAGCGTCGGCGTCGCTCGCGCGGCTTATTTCCCTTCGATCACGTTGAGCGGGGCGTACGCTTTCCAGAGCACTCGTTCAACCGACTGGCTGACCGCACCCAATGCCGCCTGGTCGGTGGGTCCCACCATCCTGCTCGAGCTGTTCGACGCCGGTCGCCGCCGTGCCCGGGTCGAGCAGGCGCGAGCGGTGTTGGACGAGGCTGGCGCGACCTATCGAGGGGTGGTGTTGGGCGCTTTTCAGGAAGTCGAAGACAACCTGGCCCTGCTCTATCACTACGGAATTGCCGCAGAATCCGAGCGCTCTGCGGTCACTTCGGCCCAGCAGTCGCTGGACTTCGCGATGAACCGCTATCGCGAGGGAGCGGTCAGCTACCTCGAGGTCGTTCAGTCTCAAACCACTGCGCTGAATGCGCAGCGTGGCGCGCTCGATCTGGAAACGAGGCAGCTGCGGGCGAGCGTGGCCCTGATTCGCGCGCTCGGTGGGGGCTGGGAAGGGTAATAACCCGGTATTTCCCCTCAAAGACGCGGCCCGTTGAATCTTTACACAAGGGTCGCGTATCTTAGGATGCACTGCCCCTTGCCGTGTCTGAGTCGTGCAATCACAACTGTACAACTTGACCCAAGAGATCCTGCGGACCGATGTCTCAGGAATGCCCCTGGAGTGGATTGACTACCGGGACGCGGTACGGCTGTACCACACGGAACAGGTGGCATACACCTGTGGGACGCGGCTGTACCGGCTGCTCGGCGGCACCAACGCCCGCTCGGGATTGCAGACCGTCGTGGAAGTGAATTCGATCATTGCCACCATCGGTCATACCCACAATCCCGGCAACTTGCGGCACGACTACACGCCGCCGCTGAACAACCAGACATTGTTCAAGCGCGACGCGCACTTATGTATGTACTGCGGGCAGCGTTTCCCAACCAACCTGCTGTCGCGAGATCATATTCGCCCGCTCAGCCAGGGCGGCTTGGATTTATGGACCAATGTGGTGACGGCTTGCCGTCGTTGTAACAACCAGAAGGCGTCGCTGACTCCCGAACAGGCCGGCTTGCAACTGATTGCTGTGCCGTTCAAGCCCACCTACGCCGAGTACATTTATTTAAAAGGCCGCCGGGTGCTGGCGGATCAGATGGAATATCTGCTGGCGCATTTCCCGCGCTCGAGTCCGTTGCACGCCCGTCTAAAATTGCAGTGTTGAATTCTGATTTCCTGGTTCGCCGACCGGTGTATCTGATCGATGCATCGGTGTTCGTGTTTCGTGCCTGGCATTCGGTGCCGCTCGATCTGGTCGATCCCGACGGCAATGCCGTCAATGCGTTGCATGGCTTCAGCCGCTTTCTGGGCGAGCTGATCGAGCGGGTGCGTCCCGAGCACATCGCGGTCGCCTTCGACGCCAGCCTGGTCACCTCGTTTCGCAAGCGTCTGTATCCGGCGTACAAGGCCAATCGCGATCCTGCGCCCGAGGATTTGAAACGTCAGTTCCTGCAGTGCCAGCGGGTGTGCGCCGGCTTGGGTATTGCCTCGTTCGTCAGCGGTGAATACGAAGCCGACGACGTCATCGGCACTCTCGCCACGCGCGCGCGCGCCGAAGGTCACAAGGTCGTGATCGTCACGCGGGACAAGGATCTTTCGCAGCTGGTTCGGCCCGGCGATGAATATTGGGATTACATCAGCGACAAGCGGTTCCCGTACGAGCGGATCGCCGATCGTTTCGGGGTGCAACCCGAGCGCATGGCGTGTTTTCTCGCCTTGATGGGCGATGCCGTCGACAACATTCCCGGCGTGCCCGGCGTCGGCCGCAAGACTGCGTCGACGTTGTTCCATCACTTCGAGTCCCTGACTCATTTGTATAGCGACCTGGATCGCGTACTGAAGATCAAACTGCGAAACGGCGGCTTCGTCTGCGGCCAGCTGCGTGACTATCGCGAGTCCGCCTTTCTCGCCCGGCAACTCACCGAAATAGCCTGCGATATGCCGCTCGATGTAGAGCTGCCGCAGCTGCGCCGGCGGCCGCCGGATCTGGGCATTCTCAATAAGCTTTACGACAGCGTCGGTTTCGGTCGGCTGTTACGTAATCAGGCAGAGCGCATCACCGCGCTCAGCTAGCGCATCTCGCGTCGCCGAGGCAGGCGATATCCGCGCAAATACCCCACTAGATCGCCCGTTCGAGCCCGGTTTCCCGTCGCATCGTGGCAGCTCCTGTTTCGGGAGCTGTCATGCGAATCGCCGCACTTGTGTTCGGATCCTTGCTGTTGTCGCCGCCTTGCGGGGCGCAGACGACGATTTACCGCTGCACTGGCGACACCGGGCCTGTTTATTCCGATCGTCCCTGCGCGGCGCACGCCGATACTCATGAAATCGACGACAGTCGCGTGACTGTGTACACGCCGGAAGCCGCAGAGGGGCGCTCGCCGGCAACAACCAAGCCAACCAAGGCCAAGCGCTCCAAGGCCACACGGCTGCCGGATCCCGCCAAACGTCAAATCACCTGCGCCAAGCTCGATCAGTCTTTGCGTGACGTGCGTACCAAGATGCGTACTGGCTACAGCGCCAAGGAGGGTGAGCGCTTGAAGGCGCGCCAACGCCAGCTCGACCAGCGGCGACGCCTGGAAAAGTGCGGTTGATGAAACTTGTGCTGTGCCGCTTGTGAGGTAGTACCGGCGGCGCTTGTAGTGAGCGCATAATGTCAGAGGACGGAGTCGGCACACCTCGGCAAGTTATAAGTAATGGCAAAGTCAGGGGGTCGTCATGGTTGCGTTTATTCATCGGACGGGATTGAAACGGATTGCGGCCGGCCTGCTCGCGGCGGCCTGGTTGCTTGCCGCGCCGCTGGCGGCTCAGGCTCAAAACACCAAGGCGGTCGATGACCTGCTGAATCAGGCGCAGAAGGCCATGCAGAAGGGCCAGCCTCGCGATGCGGAAAATCTGCTGCGCAAGGCCATCGACGCAGCCCCTGCCCGCGCTGAGCTGTACATGCTTCGCTCGCGCGCCCGCGACTCTTCAGGGAAGTACGAGTTGGCGCTGGAAGATGCCAACAAATATATCGAGCTGGAGCCGAGCGACGCGCTTGGCTATTTGAACCGCTCGCGCATCTACATTTCGATGGACAGGCCGGAGACGGCACTGGCCGATGCCACCAAGGCGATCGAGCTGGATCCGAAAGAGCCGGACGGTTACTACCGCCGCTCCGACATTTATCGCGACATGGGTAAAGAGGCCGAGGCCAAGGCCGATGAGGCCAAGGCCGCGCAGTTGGAAAAGAGCTGATCGGCGGGAGATCGAAACGCGCGTATCGGGCGGCCCACGAGGCCGCCCGATAGCGTTCCCGTTCAGCGTGGCGGGTTGGCTACGCGGAACACCGGATACAGGTTGTAGCGCTCGTCCCAGGACGAGTGGCGTCGATAGAAGAAATCGAGGCGCGCTTCCGGGTCGGCGGCGAACTTCGGATCTTCTAGACGTCGCGTGAATTCACGGCGCAGCGCCGGGTCTTTCTTCAGCATCTGCTCGGCTACTTCTTCGGCCACATACGCTTCCATATATTCCTTGCGCTCGAACGCGGCGGCGAAGTAACCCCAGCTCACCAGCGAATCCGGGTCCCGAGGTTCGAGCAGCACCATCGCCAGCTCGGACTTGGCTTGCGCAATAGGTACGAACAGCGAGCCGGCTGGGACGGCGCGCTGTTCCTTGCTCCAGTCGCCCTCGACCGAGAACACGCCGCGACCTTCAAAGGTCGAGCCCGCCAGCGCGGCCTTGCTGGCCCGGAACACTTCGACTTCCGAGTTCGTCTGTGCTTGCTCGACGGTACGAAACTCGATGCCGTGCAGAGTCAGCTTGTCGGCGACCATGCGTGCGTAGGCGGGTGGAACCAGATAGCCACCGCTCGGTGCCGTTACGGTGATGTCGGGCGTCACTTCATCCCGCAACGGGATGCGCCAGATCTGCGGACGCTTGTCGTTGTAACGAGTCAGCAGCGCGCCCGAGACGGCGGAGGGCTCGCGCTGATACTCATAGCCGCGAAAGTCGATTGTCTTTATGTGCGGTGTATTCGTGTACGTAAGCGCTACGGTCGAGCCGGCGATACCCGCGGATTCACGATCGGCCGCTTGGGCTGCGGCCAGCCATTGCTTGCCATCGCGCGCCGCCATCTCCATCAAGGAAATGATTGTGTGATGAGTAATGCGCACACGGGTGGGGTAGTCCTTCCACGAATGCGTTTCCACAAGTACGCCAAGGCGATTGCGGCTCGCCCAATATTCTTGGGAGAAGCGCTTCGGGCCGACCGAGACGGCGAAGCCCGTCGACGGATCGTCGTCTTTGATGAACGATGGGTAGAAGTCGAGCGGCAGCGAGCCCTGCTGGGCCGCGCGCTTCATCAATTCATCACGCAGCGCTACGCCGGCCTGGCGAATCGGCTCGCGTCCGGCCAGCGTCGGCGAGACGTTATAAGAAATGTCGTGCTCGAACTTCGCGCCGTCGGTGACGTGCAGGTCGACATACAGAATCGGATCCCACTCGCCCAACAGGCGCAGCATCGCTTGCATCTCGGGCGCTGCCGCTTTGACGTAGTCGCGATTCAAGTTGAGGTTCTGCGAGGTCACGCGCCAGCCCATCTCTTCCGGGCCGACCTGATTGGGCCGATTCCAGCGACCGAAGCGCTCGTGACCGTCGACGTTGAACACCGGCACGAATACCAGCGTCGCGGTCTTCAGCGCATTCTTGGCCAGCGAGCCCTCGAGCATTTCGCGCAAGGCGAGCAAGCCAGCGTCTTTGCCGTCGATCTCGCCGGAATGAATTCCGCCCTGCATGAGCACGACCGGCCGGCCGGCGCGATGCGCGGCGGCCGCGTCGAGCGTGCCGTCAGCAGAAGCGACCAACGCCAGCATGGGCCGGCCTTCGGGTGTACGGCCGAACTCGAAACAGCGCACCTGCTGCGGCCATTGTTGTTGAAAGGCCGGACACAGCCGCTCGACTTCCTCGTAGCGGCCGGTGCGTTTGTTGCCGGACTGCTCGGCGACGGTGCGCAGTGAATTGGCACTCGGCGCAGCGATCGCAGTCGCCTGGACGAGCGAGTAGATGAGCGCGACCAGCGCGCCGGTTTTATGACTCATCATTAGTTGATTTCCTGTACAGGCAGGCGCGCAAGATTACTGTATTGGTCTGCCTGAATCTGTCTCGTTTCCTGCGCAAGTAGCGTTAAAATCTGCGGGTCGACGGCCATTCGGAACGTCGGCGGGAGTGTGTCTTGAAATTGAGCAGAGCGAACGGGGATGCGGCAGCGACGCTGCAAACGGTGGGCTGCGTGTTGTTGCAGCCGGAGGAGCTGGCGGCGGAGTGCCACGTCGACCTCGAGAGCCTGGGCGAGCTGGCGCCCAGCTGGAACCAACTGCCGCGCGATGAGTATCTGCGCGACGGTGGTCGCTATCGCTCGCGGCGACATAGTTGTTTTATTTACGAGCGCGCCAGCCAGCTGCAACTCGTGCCGCATCGGGCTCACTGGCAGCCCACTGAATACAACGCGCTCCACGGCGGCATGGAGCGCTGGTTCGAGCCCATGACCGGCGGGGTGCTGCAAGCTCCCGTGTGGAATCAACTCATCAGCGGACTGGCCGACCTGGTCGCACGCGCACGGCCGGTGCAGCGCTGGTATATCGAAGCGCATCAGTTCCGCATCGACACCGCCGAAGGCATCGGCCGGCCGACACCCGAAGGTGCGCATCGCGACGGTGTCGATTTCGTTGCCGTGGTCCTGGTGAATCGATTCAACGTGCGCGGCGGCGAGACGCGCGTATTCGAGGCCGAGGGCATTTCGGGCGTGCGCTTCACCATGAGCGCGCCGTGGACTGCGCTGCTGCTGGACGACGCCAAAGTGATCCACGAGACCACGCCGATTCAAAACGACGGCCCGGGCGGCGTGCGAGACACGCTGGTGGTCACCTTCCGCGAGCACGGCTTCCAGGCGCCCGGCGTTTGAAGGGGTACAATGACGCGTCGTAGATGAGGTAGCTGTTCATGTCCACATTCGCCGCCCGGTTGCACCAGAAAATCGTCGAGCACAGCCCGCTGTGTGTCGGCATCGACCCTTCCGCGGCGTTGCTGAAATCCTGCAACTTGCCCAACACGCCCGACGGCGCGTTCGAGTTCGGCAAGCGCGTGCTGGAGGCGGCGGACTTTCGCATCTCGCTGCTCAAGCCGCAGTCGGCCTTCTTCGAGCGCTTCGGCAGCGCGGGGCTGAAGGCGGTCGAAGAGCTCACCCTGCTGGCGCGCAGTCGCGAAGTGCTGGTGCTGCTCGATGGCAAGCGAGGTGACATCGATACGACCGGCGCCGCTTATGCCGAAGGCTATTTCTCTTCCACCACGACGTTGCGCGTCGATGCCGTCACGACGCACGTGTATCTCGGTCTCGCCGCACTCGATCCGTTTTTGGACATCGCCGTGCGCGCGGAGGGTGGCGTGTTCGTCGTCGTGCGTTCGTCCAATCCCGAAGGGCGCGAGTTGCAGACGGCCCGCCTGGCGAATGGCGAAACTGTGGCTCAGAACGTGTGTCGCGAGATCACGCTGCGCAATCGGCAGCAGGGTGAAGGGCTCCAATACATCGGTGCCGTTGTCGGTGCGACGTGTGACGATGCCGCCGAGACGGTGGACGCCCTGCCGCAGTCATACATTCTCGCCCCTGGTGTCGGCGCGCAAGGCGCAACCATTCAAGACGTGTTGAAGCGAATGCCATCCGCGCGCGGCCGCGTTCTGCCGAATGTCTCCAGAGCGATCCTGGCGAACGGCGGTTCGGTCTCGGATATCCGTACGACCATTCGCGGTCTGCAGGATCAGGCTCGCGAGCTGTTGTAAGCGCTTCCCATGTCGCTTGCAGTCGCACTGAGTCGCACGTTAGGGACTGAGGTCGCGGCGGGCTCGGAGCGACAGGTGGGCGGCGGCTCCATCAATTCCTGTGCGCGCTTCGAAAGCGCTAGCGGGCCGTTGTTCGTCAAGTACGGCGACGCATCGAGTCTGGACATGTTTCAGGCCGAAGCAGAGGGCCTGGCGGAATTGGCAAAGGCCTGCGCTGTTCGCGTTCCTGGAGTGCTGGCGGTCAGCGAGCTGGACGGAGTCGCCTTTCTGGCGCTCGAATGGATCGATCTGCGTGGGGCCGCGGCCGGTAGTGAGAAAAAGCTCGGCGAGCTGCTCGCCGCTCAGCATCGGGTGACCCGCGAGAAATTCGGCTGGCATCGCGACAACACGATCGGCTCGACGCCGCAATCAAACCGTGAAGCCGCCGACTGGGTGGAGTTCCTGCGCGAGCAGCGACTGCGTCCGCAGCTGGCGCTTGCCAAGAGCAATGGCGCTGGGGCAGACCTCATCGATAATGGTGAGCGCCTCTGCGAACGGCTGGATCGTTTCTTCTCCAGCTATCGGCCGGCGCCATCATTGCTTCATGGCGATCTCTGGGGCGGCAACTGGAGCAGTGACGCGAACGGTCAGCCGGTGCTGTTCGATCCGGCGGTCTACTTCGGCGATCGCGAGGCGGACCTGGCGATGACGCGTTTGTTCGGCGGTTTCGGTGCGTCGTTCTATTCAGCGTATCAGAGCGCCTGGCCGGTGGATGCCGGCGCGGCGTCGCGAGTGACGCTCTACAACCTGTATCACGTGCTGAATCATTTCAATTTGTTCGGCGGCGGTTATTTGCGGCAGGCGCTGGGTATGAGCCAGCGCCTGCTCGCCGAGCTGAAATAACTCAGTTCTTCGCCGGAATTCGCACCGAGCCGCCGACGCGCTCGTGCAGGATGTTGCCGCTGCTGTCGGCGCGCACGGTGAAGTTGCCGCCGACATCGCTCACGTTGATGTCGCCGGAGCTGTCGTTGCCGATCGTGACATTGCGCTTCACATCGCGGATGGTGATGTCACCCGAGCTGTCGTTCACGACTTCGACGTTGCCGGAAACTTTGGTGATGGCAATGTCGCCGGAGCTGTCGTTCTTGATGGTCACATCGCCGCGCACGTCTTCGATGTCGATGTTGCCGGAGCTGTCGGTCACTTCGATGTTGCCGACCACGCTGATCACACGCAGCTCGCCGGAGCCGTCATCGACGATCAGATCGCCGTTGATGTTCTTCAGCAATTGATCGCCCGAGCCGTCGTCGATCCTGGCGGAGCCGACATCGCTCAACTCCAGATCGCCACTCGTGTCGGTCACGTCGAGTGCGGCGTCGCGCGGCACGGTGATGTCCAGATCCAGCGAGCTGTAACGATTGAAGCCGAACATGCCCATGCCTTCGGCCATCACTACCGTCAAATAGACGACGTCATTTTCGCGACGGCTTTCCAGCGAAATCTTGCCCAGCAGGCTTTCCGACGAAGCGCAGGCTTTACCAATCGCTTTGACGCCACCCGAGGCATCACCTCGAATCTTGAGGTCGCCTGCACCCGCGATCACCACTACTTTCTTGACGGGGCCGTTGAAACTGGCGGTGCGGTCCGAGGTGAACTTGCAGTTCTGTGCCCAAGCCGAGGTGCCGATGCTGGCGAGCAGAGCTAGCGTCAACAGCTGGACGACATACTTCTTCATGAATGACTTCCTGTGCGAATAAGTAAAACTGATTGCCCGTGCACATCCTTGGATGGAGCGGACGCTCCGCGGGTTGCAAGGGCTCGTTCCCTGGGCCTGCAGAGGGGGGAGCAAAGATAGGAGCTGATCAGCTCGTTTGCAAAATTTTGCGCACAGCAATCGTCAGTAGCCGACGTTGCATGGCTTGCGACAACGATTCGGCTCGCGCCAGACCCATACGGGCGAGATGGGGTTGAACGGCAGGCACCGCTGCTCCATTGAGCAGTGCATCGAGCAATGCACGCACGCGGCCCGGCCAGGATTGCGTCGAGGCTTGCAGCGAGCGCAAGGCCTTGGAGAGAACGATTTCTTCGGCGGTGAAGTCCGTGCCAAACGGCAACTCAGCAAACAAACCGCGCTCACGCCAGGGGGCAAATTTCTTCGCCAGCTGCTGCGGCGTATTGGCGCGCGCACCTTCCGGAATGCGCCAATCTTTCGGCAATTTACCGGCGCGCTGTGCGTCGGCCACGAATGCTCGCTGGAAGCGGGCGTCCATGATGCCGACCAGCGCTTCGACGATCTCGCGATCCGTGCGACTGCGCAGGTCGGCGATGCCATATTCAGTGACGACGATGTCGCGTAGATGGCGCGGGATGGTGCAATGACCATAGCTCCAAACAATGTTGGAGGAGATTGCGCCGTCAGCGGTGCGTGTCGATCGTAGACAAAGAATGGAGCGCGCTTCGGGCAGCGCGTGCGCCATCGCGACGAAGTTATACTGACCGCCGACGCCACTCACGACCCGGCCGTCGCTGAGCGCATCGGAAACGGCAGCGCCCAAGCCGGTGACCATCATCGTCGTGTTCACGAAGCGAGCATAGCGGCGCTGTGCGACCTTCAATTCCCATTCGTGGCCATACAGTTCGTTGACGAAACTGATGCCACGCATCGCGAACATCTTGCGCTGAACGGCTGGAAGCTCACGCAGTCCCTTGTAGAAGCCCTTGGGGCCGAAGAAGAAGCCCGCATCGGCCACCACGCCATTTCGCAACGTTTCGCCCAAGCAGTACTGCGCGATCTGCGCTCGCTGTTCAGGATCCGAGAAGGTCGCTCGCAACTGCTGACCATCTGGTGTGACGAGCACGCCGCGATCGTAATCGACGTCGTCGCGGAACAAGCCGACTTCGCGAAATTCCTGGAAGTCGGCGAACGACATGCGGTTCATGCCGGCGGCGACCAGCGCATCGAGCGTGTGCAGGCTGACGCGCTCATCGATGTGACCATCGTCGATGAGCCGTTGCAGCTTCGCGCTTGGATAAACACGGCGCTTCAGGATGCCGTTGCGATATAGATCCAGGAAGCCATCGGCGAGCATCTCGGTGCAGCCATACAAGCCGCGCTCGAATGAGGCCGTACCGCCTTCGCTTTCGATCAAGCGTCGATGCCGGGCGAGGATGCCGGTCGATTCCAGCACTTCTCGATACAGTGCCGGCTGCTTCTGGCGCAGCTGCAAGGCGTAGCAAATGCCGTCGCCCAGCTCGCCAATGCCGAGCTGCAATGTGCCGCCGTCGCGGATCAGCGTGCTGACGTTCAACGCGATCGCATGCTCGGTCGGCGAAATCGGCATGTTGGGAGGACTGAACAACGCCGTGTCGGGATCCTGCACCAGGAAATCGAACGTGTCGGCGGTGACCAGGGCGTCGCCGTACATGAAGGGCAGGTCGCGATGCACCTGACCGATCAACGCAAAGGGTTTGCTGCTGCCGGCAGCGCGCATCGCTGCGATCTGCGGCAGCAGATCGGCAGTCATGTCCGCATTGGAGCCCAGGCTCAGCAAGCCGGGTGCTTCGTTGGCAGGGGGCGCGGCCACCAGCTGTGCGATCACATTGAGGCCACGGCGCAACGCATCGCGTGCGACGTGCGTGTAGTTACTGCTCAGATAGTGCTGCTGCAAATGTTCGTTGCGCAGCCAGGCGCCGGGTTCCATATAGAACTCCAGCACTTCGATGTTCGCCGGCAGCTGCTGTCGCTCGATTAGGCGCAGATACTCCAGCTCCGGATAGTTGCCGAACACCCGGCGCGTGAACGGCTCGATGAAACGCCGTTCCAGATCGCTGCGACCCCGCGGTACGCGCAGCGACAGCGCAGTGACGATTGTGAGTTTGATGTGGGGATCGGCAACGGCGCGGGCCACGAACGCGTTGACCAGCGTGTTCGGCTTGCCGATGGCGACGGGCAAGCCCAGCACCACGTGCTTGCCGACGCGGCTGAGGGTGGCCTCCACGCATGCGTCGGGTGCCGTGAATCGAAGCGGCGCAGTTGCAGTCATTGCGGTGACAGTTAACCGGCCTGCGACTCGGTCACTGACATTGCCTGCGTCATGGAGCGCCTTTCAAGCGCAAGGCGAAGCGCACTTGCACGTCGTTGCCGACCGTTGAGGTGTCTTTCCATTCGCCCTGACCGACGCCGAAGTCCAGACGTTTGATTTTCGCCGTGCCCTTCAGCCATGCACCGCCGTCTTTGCTTTCGAAGGTGAAGTCGATGGGTACGTCCTTGGTCACATTGCGCAGCGTGAGCTTGCCGGTGGCGGAATATTTGTTGCCGCCCTTGTCGGCGAACTTGTCGGCCACGTAGTGCGCGGTCGGAAAACGTTTGACGTCGAACAGGTCGGGGCTCTTGATGGTGGTGTCGCGCTCGCCGTCCTGCGTGTTCACCGATGCCGTGTCGATCTTCACATCGAAGCGGCTGGCGGCCAGGTCCTTGGGATCGAAGGAGATGTCGGCGGTGAACTTATCGAAGCTGCCTTCGAACTGCGCGCCGGCCTGCTCGCCGACGAAGGTCAGTTTGCTTTCCTTGGGCTGCAGGCTCCACTGTGCCGCGGCCAGTGCCGCCACGGCGGCCAGACCGGCACTGAAGCCAGCGACCAGCCGGGCTGCGAGACGATGTGAGGTAGCAATCATGATCGGGGCGGTTCCTGCTTCAGTTTGACGGGCAGCATGCGACGAAGCACGTTGTCCTTGTCGATGAAGTGATGTTTGAGCGCCGCGGCGATATGCAGCAGCGCCAGGCAGAACAGTGTCAGCGCCAGCACTTCGTGAGTCTCGTGCAGAAAGTCATAAGCCGGGCGGCTGGGCTTGATGAAATCCGGCAAGGTCACCAGACCGAACCAGCTTACGGGAAAGTTGCGCGCCGATGACATCAGCCAGCCGACCACGGGTGTGATCAACAACAGCGCGTACAGACCGATGTGCGATACGCGGGCTGCGATACGTTGCCACTGCGGGATGTCGAGCGGCTCGGCCGGCACGGGATTGAGCCAGCGCCAGATCAGTCGCAGCACCACCAGGCCGAGAATGGTGATGCCGAACGATTTGTGCTGGGCCAGCACCGCGATTTTGGCGACACCCAGCGGCAGGCTGGCGGCTCGGTTGGCCAGAATGAACTGCACTATGATCAGGACCACGATGGTCCAGTGAAATAACTGCGCGACGACGCCGTAGCGAGATTCGTCGTTCTTCAGCTGCATCACTGTTCCGGATCCAAAGGGTACTTAGAGACGACAGTGTAAGCGATTATTCGTCCCGGAGCCTGCGCCGGCCACGGGGATGCGACTGCAAATCTGACACGGGATCCCGGCCCATGAGAAATGAAATCGAGCCAGCTCGCACCGCGCTGGCCAACGCCAGCCGCGCCGCTGTGTTGCTGCTGCTGTGTCTTGGACTTGTCGCCTGTCCGCGACCGGTCCGGCCACCCGCGCCGGCCCCTGAAGTCCCACCCGCTCCAGCCCAGCCGGCCCCGCCGCCGACCGAGGGCGCGACGTTCTACCAGATCGATCCACAGGCCTCTGTTGTGCATATTTATGTCTATCGTGGCGGCACCTTTGCGCGGCTCGGCCACAATCATGTGATGACCAGCAAATCGGTGACCGGCCGTGTCTGGATGCGTTCCCCGTTGCCGGGGTCAGGTTTCGAGCTGGCCTTTCCCGTGGCGGATCTGATCGTCGATGATCCCGAGGCCCGGCGCGCCGCGGGCACTGATTTTCCGCCGGACATTCCCGACGCCGACAAGGACGGGACGCGCAAGAACATGCTTCGCAAGGAAGTGCTGGACGCCGAGACCTATCCGAATGTGACGGTGCAAGCCACCGCTGTCGAAGGCTCGCTGCAGGCCCCGAAGATCACCGCGCGCATCACCATCAAGAATGCGAGCAAAGATGTAGTCGTGCCTGCCAGCATTGATATGAACGGCGACCGCCTCACTGCGAGTGGTGAGTTCGACATCCTGCAGACGGACTTCGGCATGAAGCCCTTCAGCGTGGCGCTGGGAGCTTTGGAAGTGCAGGACCGCTTGCATGTGCGCTTCAATCTGGTGGCTGTGAAGCGCTGAGGACGGCGGAGCCGGGCGGCTCCGCCGTGTCATGGATCGAGTCAGCGCTTGCCGAGCAATTCGTCTACGAGGCCCTTTGCGCCGTACACATCCCGCAACGCGGTGATGATGATGGCGGGGTGAACCGCGACCGTGCGATTCATCGTGCCGTCGTACCAGAAGCTGCCGGCAATGGAGTGAATGTTGCCGTCGAACGCCAGGCCCACCAGTCGGCCTTGCGCATCCACCAACGGACTGCCGGAGTTGCCGCCGACGATGTCATTGGTCGTAACGAAGTTGAACGGCGTGTTCATATCGAGGCGGTCGCGCGCATCGAGCCACACCTGCGGCAAGCGGAACGGATCTTTACCAGTGGCGCGCTCGTACAAACGTGACAGGTGAGTGAACGGCGCCACCTGCTGGCCTTTTTCCATCCAGCCTTCAACTGCGCCGTAGCTCAGCCGCAGGGTGAACGTGGCGTCGGGATACGTGTTCGTGCCCAGCACAGCGAAGCGCGCCTTGGCAATGCGCTCCTGCGCGGACGCGACCGGCGCTTGCACTTCGTCTTCGTAGATTTTGCGGACGGCGCGTGCGTCGGGATCGATCTCGCGAGCCAGCACGATCATGGGATCGTTCGAGCTTGCGATGGCTGCGCTCCCGCCGGTCCACAAGGCTTTGCGAACTGCCGGGTCGCCGAGCTTGCTTTCCGTCACCAGCTTCGCGGCGAGCGAGTCGGGCGACTCTGTGCTCATCAGCTTGCGAACGGTCGGGTCATCAGGTCCCAAGGCTTCGCGCAACTTGTCGAGCGAGAACGACAGCGTGACCTGTTCGAAGTCGGGATAGACCGGCGTAGTGGCCAGCAGGCTCGATTGGATTTTTGGCAGATTGGAATCGGCGTACTCACGCAGGCGTTGCTCGTTGCTCTTGCTGCGCTCGGCGGCCGAGCGCACCAGTGCGCGTGCGTAAGAGAACAGTTTGCTATTGAAGCCGGCGCCGGCTTCCAGATAGAGATAACGATCGTAGATCTGACGATAGCGCTCCTGCGCGGCGGCCGCCTCACCCCAGGCATTTCCGACCGTAGCTGAGAGCTTTTCGTCCGACTTCACGCGCTCGCGGAGCTCGCGTTCCTGAGCGGTCTTGCGTGCGAACAAGCTGTCGTCGAGCAGCGCGGTCTGGAAGCCCCGATACACCTTCAGCGAGTTCTCGACGCCCTGCAGAGAGTCGCTGGCGATGCGCTCCGGCTCCTCACCCGTCTTGCCCCACTGAATCAAACGGCCACGCAGCTCGGAGTTGCGAATGAGATAGGAAGGCACGGAGGTGTCGCGCTGGAAGCGCAGCTGTTCCACCGTGAGCAGACGGCTCGTGCTGCCCGGATGGCCGGCGACAAACGTCACCTCGCCAGCCTGCGGTCCTTCCACGCGCCAGCTGAGATGATTTGGCGAGCGGATCGGCCGGCCTTTGTCGTAGACACGAAAGACGCTGAAGTCCAGGCTCCAGCGTGGAAAGTTGAAGTTGTCAGGGTCGCCGCCAAAGGCCGCGATCGCGTGCTCCGGAGCGAATACCAGTCGCACGTCGTCGTAGCGACGATACTTGTACAGGTAGTACTGGCCGCCTTGATACAGCGTCACCGACTCGCAGGCCAGCGGCCCGCCCCGGCTCTTTTCAGAGTTCCTGGTACACGCGGCTTCGAGTTTGCTCAGTTCCTGTTTGCGTGCATCGTTCGCTTGCGCGTCCTTCATGCCGGCAGTGGCGGCTGCCACTTTGGCGGTGACGTTCTCCGTTTCCATCAGCACCGACACAATCTGCGACGGGCATTTTTTCTCGGCGCTGCGCGCGGTGGCATTGAAACCATTGTCCACATAGTTCGCGCTTTCACTGGAAAGCTGCGCGAGGCACGACATGGCGCAATGATGATTGGTGAGCATCAAGCCATCGGGCGATACGAACGAGCCGGTGCAGCCGCTCTCCAGACGCGTGATGGAGCGTTGCAGTTTGTCCAGCCACGGCTTGTCGAGCGTCACGTGGTATTTCTGCTGGATGGCGGCCTGCGGGATATTGTCGAAAGTCCACATGCCTTCATCGGCCATGGCCGCGGTGGCTAGCAGCGCCATGCCAGCGGCAGCGAGACATCGGAACATCGAATTCTCCTTGGTGTCGTCAGTCTTCGGACTGTAGCAGCAGCAGCCGCGTGCCTTCTGGGGCAATGAGGATGGCATTGCATCTGTCGTCGAGGCTGTCGGGCATTTCGTCGGAAAGCTGGAAGCCGCGCTCCGTCAACCGCGTCAGGCGTTCACGCATGTCACGGTCTTCGAAGGTCAGCACGGGCTGGCGAAATGCCCGTGAACGATACAGCGCCAGGTTCAGATGGTCACTGGTGATCGCGGTACGTGCGAATGGCTCAGATTGCTCGTCCCATGCGACGAAGCCCGCTGCTTCCCAGAACGCGCGCATTGCGCTTTGCTCGCGAGCCGGCAGGCCGTACTCGGTAAAGTAACCGCAGGTCGTCGCCGGCTGACTCTCGAATGGCGGCGGCGAGAAGGTGCGCGCCTCGAACACGTTGATACATTGACCGGAAGGGTCGCGGAAGCTGACGCGGTTGAAGACTTCGTTGCCCAGTTGCAGCTCGTCGAACTCGATGCCCAGTTGTTCCAGCTGCTCCATGCCATGCATGAGCCGCGGCATCACGAAGGTCAGCGTGGGGGCAGGGAGGGCTCGGCCGTGCAATCCCAGAAACAGCCGACCATCGGTGACCACCGCATAAGGATGATTGAAGACTTCCCCAACCGGCGCCTGTACGAAGCCGAGCGACTCATAGAACGCCAGCGAGTCGCGAATCTCGGGCGTGTACAGGCTGATTTCGAGGAACCGGCCGAACATCAACGCTGCGCGCCGCTGCTCAAAGCTCGCCGCCGTGTGGCCTCGGCTGCCGCGGGAGTGTGATGCGAGGGTTCGGCCCAACCCTGGATGTGTCGCTCGATCAGATTCGTCAGCGCCGCAACGTGCGTGTCGCTGGAGTTCAGCGCGGGAATGTAGTCGTAAGCTTCGCCGCCGGCTTCCAGAAACAACTGTCGATTGCGTAGCGCGATCTCTTCGAGCGTTTCCAGGCAGTCGGTCGCGAAGCCCGGGCACATCAGCGTGACGCGCTTCGGTCCACTGCGGGCGTATTCGAGCAGGCGCTCGTCCGTGTAGGGTCGAAGCCATTCCTCCCGCCCGACCTGCGATTGGAAGCTCACGCTCCAGTCTTGCTCGCCGAGCGACAGACGCTCTGCGACCAGTCGCGCCGTCTTCATGCTCTGGCAGTAGTACGGATCGCCCGCGGTTACGTAGCGTTTCGGAATGCCATGGAAGGAGAACAGCAGATGGTTCTTCCCATGCGTGCGCCAATGGTGCTCGGCGCTCGCCGCCAGCGCGTCGATATAACCGGCGTCGTCGTGATAGCTGCCGATGAAGCGCAGCTCCGGCACCCAGCGCCAACGTTGCAATTGGCGAGTGACGCGATCGAACACGGAGGCCGTCGTTGTTCCGGAGTACTGAGGATACAGGGGCAGCACGACGATGCGCTGTGCGCCCTGACTCCGCAGTTGCTCGAGAGCCGCGGGAATGGACGGGGAGCCGTAACTCATGCCGAGCGCGACGGCTGCATTCCAGCGCGGCTGCATCGCTGCTCCGATTCGCTTGGCGAGAGCGGAGCTGTGCACCAGTAAGGGCGAGCCTTCGGGAGTCCAGATCTGTTGATAGGCGTGGGCGCTCTTCGACGGACGGATGCGCAGGATTACGCCATGCAGAGCCAGCCACCAGAACAGACGCGGCGCTTCGACGACGCGCGGGTCCCAGAGGAATTCGGCCAGGAAGCGCCGGACCGAGGATGGATCGGAGCCGTCAGGGGTGCCGAGATTGACGAGCAGCACGCCGATGCGTGCGGGATCGCCGTGTTGATAAGAAGAATTGCCGAGGTAGTCGACCATGGGGCGCAAGTCTAATGACCCAGACCCCCGGCCGACCAATGATCGCAACAGATGGGAGCGATTGACGCTCCCAAAAAGAAAAGCCCCGCCGGAGCGGGGCCTTCCTCACCAGGATGGTTTCAGCTGCGCGATCAGGCAGCCTGCTTGCGACGGCGCTTGCTCAGCGCGATGCCGACCAGGCCGATGCCCAGCAGGCCCAGAGCACCCGGCTCCGGCACGTTGGCGACGTTGCTCAGGCCGCTCGCGGTCAGGGTCGAGCCGACCAGGTTGAAGTCGCCGATGATGGAGGTGATCGTGACGGTCAGCGTGCCCAGCGCATTCAGCTGCAGCAGGCCGAGGATGGAGAAGCCGCTGTACTCCGGACCGCTCAGGCCGAAGTTGGTCACGAAGGCGTCGCCCTCGATGCCCGGCAGATCGACGAACGCGATCTCGATGCCATCACGGAAGAAATTGTTGTCATCGTCCGCCAGATCGATGTTCAGACGGAAGCTGGAGATCAGGTCGTTCAACGGACGGAAGCCGTTGTCGGTCAGATCGTGGGTATAGGTATAGGACTGACGGTTACCGATATAGATGCCATTGCCGACGTTGGCGCTGTCGGTCCAGCTGGCGGGGATGTAATCGGCATGGGCGGCGCTGACAAAGCCGAAGGCGAGCAGCACCAGAGCAAAAAAGCGTTTCATTTGAGAGAACTTCCTGTGGGCGTTTATGGCACGCGTCGTAGATAAAGCAACTGCTGTGCCGAGTGTAATTTTTTCTTTGTACATCAATGTACTAAGCCCGACTGCCTGGGGTGACGCGCGGCTCGGGATGGATGCCTTGTAATACCGACCGACGCACTGCCGCATATTCTGTCGGGTACATAAGTAAAAGCGCCTCGCGAATCCGTCTGAGGGGCTTTTTGCGAAGCTATCTGCTGCGGCTGTGAGGGTATTTACCTCGGTTTGTCGCTATACCCTTTAGGATCTGCGTGCGTGTGATTAGGGATGCCTTCACAAGGACCCGCATGGTCGGGGCATGCACCCGGGCATGGACGCCCTTCACCTCTTTCTCTAAATCCATTGGGTATCGGGTCGGCCTTTCGCCACCGACCGACCCTTCCTCAACCGATTGCTCGGAGTGTCGCGATTCGTTACTGCCCCCTCCCCGGGATCGCGGCACCTCGCGCAGTGGACCGACGACTGGTTTAACTTATTCCGGTCCAGGTCCGGACGGCGGTCGGCAGGAATCTCCCATCAGACCCTGCCGATCGCCTCCATTTTGAGGATGGGCTAGCGTTCGACGATTGCAGTCACTCCCATGCCTCCGGCCGTGCAAACGGAGATGAGGCCGCGGCCGCCGCCGCGTTGGGCGAGCTGCTTGGCCAGGGTGCCGAGGATGCGGGCGCCGGTGGCGGCGAAGGGATGGCCGATGGCGACGCTGCCGCCTTTGAGATTCATCTTGCTTCGATCGATGCTGCCGAGCGGCGCGCTGAGGCCGAGCCGGTCGCGGCAGAATTCCGGTGACTCCCAGGCTTTGAGCGTGCAGAGCACCTGCGCCTCGAAGGCTTCGTGGATCTCGTAGATGTCGAAATCCTGCAGCGTCAACTTCGCATCCGCGAGCATTCGAGGCACCGCATAAGCCGGCGCCATCAGCAGTCCTTCCTTCTGAACGAAATCGACGGCCGCGTACTTGCCATAGGTGAGATAGGCGAGCACCGGCAGTCCGCGTGTTTTCGCCCAGTCTTCGCTGGCGAGGAGCACAGCCGCCGAGCCATCGGTCATGGGCGTTGAGTTGCCGGCTGTCAACGTGCCGTTCGCGGCGAACGATGGCTTGAGCTTCGCGAGCTTTTCCAGCGAGGTATCGCGACGGATGTTGTTGTCCTGCTTCAAGCCACGGAACGGCACGACCAGATCGTCAAAGAAACCTTCATCCCACGCCGCGCCCGCTTTGTGATGACTTTCGAGCGCGAGCTGATCCTGATCGGCACGCGGGATTTGCCAGGTCTGAGCCATCTTTTCGCAATGCTGGCCCATGGACATGCCGGTGCGCGGCTCACCCACTCCAGGCAGCTGCGGCTTGAGGAAGCTGGGACGAAAGCTCGCCCACGGAGAGAGGCGCTCACCGAGCGACCGTCCGCGCGCACTGCGCAGAAGCAATTTGCGATACGCCGTGGGGAAGACGATTGGAACGTCGCTCGCCGTATCGACGCCCGCCGCAATCGCCGAGTCGATCTGACCGGTGGCGATTTTCAAGCCGAGCACGATGGCGGTATCGAGACTGGTGCCGCAGGCGCGCTGCAGATCGAATGCGGGAGTTTCCGGCGCGAGGCCGCTATCGAGCACGCTTTCGCGCGTCAGATTGAAATCCCTGGAGTGCTTGAGCACCGCGCCAGCGCCGACATCGCCGAGCACCTCGCCGCGCAGGTTGAAGCGATCCACCAAGCCCTTCAGCGAGGCGGTAAGCATTTCTTGATTGCTGGCCTCGGCGTAGACACCCATCGAGCGCGCGAAGGGAATGCGTGTGCCCCCGATGATGGCGACGCGTCGAACTGACGAACCTACGAGCATGATGGCTCCATTGCGGGCAACGAACAGGCGCAAGCATGCCAGCCGTCGTCGCTCGAATATAGTTGGGAATCGCTGTTGGCGCGGACGGCTGAAGCCCGTACGCTGTGCGGCCCGCGATCCGTAACGCCACACATTCCCGCCAACGCCGGCGGTGTCATCGTCATGAGTATCCACAGCCGCGCCCGCCTGGTCGTGGACGCCCGAGCTATTGTGTCGCTCGGCGCCCCGCTGCTAGGGAACAATCTTTCCATCTCCGGCATGGCCTTTGCCGATACCGTGATGGCGGGCCAGCTGGGGGCGGTCGAGCTGGGCGGCCTGGCCATCGGCGCCGCCAGTTTCAACCTTTTCATGTTCGTCGGCTTCGGCCTGTTGATGGCCACTTCGCCATCGGTCGCGCACGCCTTCGGCGCCAACGATAAGGACAAGGTGACGTCCTATGCGCGTCAGTCATGGTGGCTGGTGCTGGCGCTTTCAATCCTGTTGTTCACGGGAATGCGCCAGGCGGACTGGTTCCTGGCGGCGATCGGCATCTCCAAAGACGTGCTGCCGGTCGCGGTGGGCTACATTCACGCCATCAGTTGGGGCATGCCCGGGCTGCTCGCGTTCTTCTCGCTGCGTTACATGAGCGAAGGGCTGGGTCGTACCAAGCCCATCATGTTCACTGGCTTCCTCGGTCTGACTGCCAACGTCATCGGCAATTGGATCTTCATGTACGGCAAGTTCGGCGCGCCAGCGATGGGTGCGGTGGGCTGCGGAGTCGCGACGGCCATTTCGATGTGGCTCATGTTCTTCGCGATGTTTCTACACGTGCGCATGCATCGTGCGTATCGCCCTTTCAACTTTTTTGCGCGTATCGATCGTCCGAACTGGCCGGTGCTCGGCGAGCTCAGTCGCATCGGTGCGCCGATTGCCGGCAGCATCCTGGCTGAAGGCGGTTTGTTTGTTGCGGCGGCGTTGATGATGGGCGGCATGGGCGCCGTCACTGCGGCCGGACATCAGATCGCGCTGAACTACGCGGCATTCATGTTCATGGTGCCGCTCGCCATCAGCTCGGCGACCACGATTCACGTTGGCCACACGCTGGGTCGTGGCGATCTCATCGGCGCACGCAATGCTGGTTGGATCGGTGTGGTGATGTGCGCAATCGTGATGACTGTGTCGGCGATCGTGATCTTGCTGTGCAACGATCACATCGCCGCGCTTTATACACGCGACCTGCCGGTGCGCGAGCTGGCTGCGAGTTTGTTGCTGATGGCAGCGTTGTTTCAGTTTTCCGATGGCGTGCAGGTCGGCGCGGCGGGGGCTTTGCGCGGCTTCAAGGACACGACCATTCCCATGACCCTGTGCGTCTTTTCGTACTGGGTGGTTGGGTTCACCTTCGCGTATTACTTCGGTGTGTACCGAGGCGAAGGGCCGAAACTGGTGTGGGTTGGCCTGAACGTCGGGCTGTCAATCAGCGCGGTGCTGCTGGTGGCGCGCTTTTGGCGCGTGACCCGAGCGCGCTTGCGGGATCAGTTGCCGGCGTTATAGG
Organism: Steroidobacter cummioxidans; assembly: GCF_003104955.1. Classification (NCBI taxonomy): domain Bacteria; kingdom Pseudomonadati; phylum Pseudomonadota; class Gammaproteobacteria; order Steroidobacterales; family Steroidobacteraceae; genus Steroidobacter; species Steroidobacter cummioxidans. The sequence continues at coordinate 273,194 of NZ_LSRW01000004.1, forward strand.
AGCCACGCTGCGGATCGTTATATCCGTAGCCCAGCGTCTCGACCTCGTCGACGACGCCATCGATGAAACGCACCCGGCGCATCAGCTTGTTCGGACCGAAGTTGTACGTCCAGGTTTCCACTGGAATCTCGACCAGTCCATCGCCGGAGAAAAAGACGCGGCCGCCGATGGTGTAGGTCGGGCGTCGCAGGATGGTGCGCGTCTGCACGTCGGCGGGCTCGCCACAAAACGCTCGCACTTCTGCACGTGCATTGCCATCGCGGATCAAGCGGCTGCCACAACGCATGGTGTCGGCATGCGCCGGCGCTGCGAGGGCGCCCGCGACGACTGTCAAACCGATGAGCACTGAGATACGCATGGTCTTCACTATGCCTCGCGGCTGCTGAATTGCCAATGAAACATGGCTTCAATCCATCAACTCGCCGCCGTCTGGAGCCGTCCTTCGATGCAGTTACGATACAGCTGAGCAAAGTCTGCGACCGTGACTGGCAGCGGATTGCCGCCGGTGGAAGGATCGTCGAATGCCTGCCGGGCAAACGCGTCCGCATGCTCTGATGTAACGCCCAACTCGGCCAATGTGTCCGGGACGCCAATGGAATTTCGCAATTCCAGGATCCAGTCCAGCACGCCGCTGAACGAATGCTGGCGCAGGTTCAGATAGGCGGCCAGGCGTTGCATTTTCTCGCTCAGCGCCGGACGGTTCCAAGACAAGACATAAGGCATGACGACTGCATTGGTCAGGCCATGGTGGGTGTTCAGGTTGGCCGAGCACGGATGACTCAGGCTGTGCATGGCGCCGAGCCCTTTCTGAAAAGCGGTCGCGCCCATCAGGGAGGCTGCCATCATGTGTGAACGGGCTTCGATGTCGCTGCCGTCGCGTACGGCGGTCGGCAGCCAATCGTGAATCAATCGCATGCCTTCCAGAGCGATGCCTTCGGCGAGCGGATGATAGGAAGGCGAGCAGTACGCTTCCAGATTGTGAGAGAGCGCGTCCATGCCGACTGCCGCTGTGACTTGCGCGGGCAGGCCCAATGTCAGCTCAGGATCGGCGATCACGATGGACGGCAACATCTTTGGATGAAAAATGATCTTCTTGGTGTGGTCGCGCACGTCGGTGATCACAGCAGCGCGGCCGACTTCCGAGCCGGTGCCAGACGTGGTCGGCACCGCGACGGTAGGCGCCATGCCCGCGACATTCACTCGCGTGTACCAATCCTCGCGATCCTCGAAGTCCCAGATTGGACGCGTCTGTCCCACCATCAATGCCACGGCCTTACCGGTGTCGAGTGCGCTGCCACCGCCGAATGCGATCACACCATCGTGCGAGCCGCGACGGTACGCAATGACTCCATTNTTCGTGACGTTTCGATTTTCGACCGGATTCGCTCGTACGTCGCTGAATACTTCACAGGCGAGTCCCGCCGCCCGACAGGCAGCTGCGGCGTGTTCGATCATAGGCAGCTTCGCCAATGCGGCATCAGTGACCAGCAAAGGACGCTTCATGCCCAGCGTTTTGCACGCCTCCGGCAACTCGGTGATGCGGCCGGGGCCGAAGCGAACCGCGGTGGGATAGTTCCAGTTGCCGCGTAACGAAGCCATGATGTTTTCCTTCGAGCGGACCGGCTTGATGACGAACTCTCTCATGGCGCTCTCAAGTGCGCGTGCGCAAATGGAATGACTTGGGTCGCGTGAGATGTTCGTAGCCAACCACGGACAGTGTGCAGCCGCGCCCCGAATCCTTCACTCCGACCCAGGCGAGCGCCGGATCGAGATAGTCGCAACGATTCATGAACCACGTGCCGGTCTGGATGCGATCGCCGAGGGCGAGCGCGGCCTGCTCGTCGCCGGTCCAGATCGCGGCAGTCAGACCGAAATGGCTGTCGTTCATCAATGCAATCGCCTGCTCGTCCGAGCTCACCTTCATCAGACCGGCCACCGGGCCAAAAATTTCCTCACGCATGACGGTCATGGAGTGATCGACATTCAGCAACAGCTGTGGCGCGAGGTAGGGTGTGCCGGGTTTGCTGACAGGGAAGTTCGCTTCGTCGATCGCAGGCGTCGCGCCGGCGCTGATTGACGCAGCAATCTGCTGGCGAATCGCGTCCGCAGCGGCGGCTCGAATCACGGGGCCTAGCGTGGTGTCCTGTTCGAGCGGGTTGCCGAGCACATACTTATTGATGAGATCGATGCAGCCGTCGACGAATGCATCGTGAACGCGCTCATGAACGTAGATCCGCTGTAAGCCGCAGCACGACTGGCCACTGTTGAAGTAGGCGCCATCGACAACGTTCTCGATGGCGTGTGACAGATCGGCGTCGTGGCGAACGTACACGGGGTCACAGCCGCCGAGCTCCAGTCCCACCCCGATGAAGCGTTCCGAGGCCGCGCGTTGCGCGGCGTGTCCGCCGGCGACCGAGCCGGTGAATGCGACGAAGTCGATGCGCGGGTCGCGAATGACCTTGTCGGTATCTGCATGACTCAGATGCAAGACTTGAAACACACCGTCAGGTAGACCCGCTTGCGTCAGGCAAGTTGCGAAACGCTCGGCGCACAGCGGCGTCTGTGCGGAATGCTTCAGGATCACGGCGTTCCCAGCCATCAGCGCCGGGATGATGCTGTTGACTGCGATCAGATACGGATAATTCCATGCGGCGATGGTGAGCACGACGCCCAACGGCTCACGCCGCACGAAGCGTGTGAAGTTCTCCTTCGGGCCAGCGTCGATATCGGCAAGCGCTTGCGGAGCGATGGCGATCATGTGTCGCGCGCGCTCGAGGGTGCCGTTTACTTCGCTTGGCGAAAAACGAATGGGGCGGCCCATCTGCCAGGTCAGCTCGGTGGCGATGTCGGCGCGCTGGCTGTCGAAGATGTCGCAGAAGCGGGAGAGGATCCTGGCGCGGTCCTCGATCGACGTATTTCGCCACTCGCGCTGCGCCGAGCGAGCACTACTGAGTGCCTCATCGACTACCGCCGGCGTCGCCAGCTCCATCTGGACATAGATGCTGCCATCAACAGGAGAAATCGTGCGTTGCATGGGCCGTCATTCGCTAGATGATCTCGAAATATCGCGCCAGCTCCCAATCTGTGATGTGCTTGCGGAACTCGCGCTCTTCCCACTCGCGGGTGGCAGCGAAGTGCTCGACGAAGGCGTCGCCGAAGTACCCGCGGGCCATGCGTGATTGTTTCAAGCGCTGGGCGGCATCCCACAAAGTCCGGGGCAGCGCCAGGTGCTGCGGAAACTTATGGTCGTAAGCGTTCCCTTCGACCAGCGGCTCGGGCTCGATGCGGTGTTCGATGCCATACAGTCCGGAGCCCAGCGCTGCCGCAAGAATGATGTATGGATTCGCGTCCGCCGCGGCCACTCGATATTCCACGCGTTGCGACTTCGCACTGCCCGGAATGACGCGCAGTGCGCACGTTCTGTTCTCGACGCCAACGGTCGAATCCGTGGGTGCCCAAAATCCAGGAATCAACCGTGTATATGAGTTGACCGTGGGTGCCACCATCGCCAGCAGCTCCGGCATTAGCTTCTGCTGCCCGCCGATGAAATGACGCATGGTCTGGCTCATCTGATGCGGCTGGTCGGCATCGTGAAACACGGGCTGGCCATCGTGGTCCTGCAGCGATAGATGAATGTGACCGCTCTGACCCGGCCAGTCGCGCGACCATTTCGCCATGAAGGTCGCCATCATGCTGTTGCGCTGGGCGAGCACTTTGATGAAGGTCTTGAACAGCGAGGCCTTGTCGGCAGAGGCCAGCGCACTGTCGAAGGCAATCGCTGCTTCGATCACGCCCGGGCCGGTTTCCTCGTGCAGCCCTTCGATGCCGAAGTCCATGGCTTCGCAAGTGGCGAGCAGGTGCCGATAGAACTCCGCTGCCGTCGAGTTGCGAATGACCGAGTAACCAAACCAGCCGGGCGCCATGGGTCGCAGGTCGCGATAGTGCTTGGCGCGCACCGACTCGGGAGTTTCGTCGAAGAAGAACACTTCGTACTCGAAGCCTGCGTAGGGTTGAAAACCCAGCTTCGCCGCCTTGTCGATCACGCGTCGAAGCAGGCCACGTGGGCAGACCTGCTCTGCCGCGCCAGTGAACTCGCTCAGGAACAGCAGATTGTTTTCTTCGAATGGCAATGGACGGCACGTTGCCGGCAGGATGCGCACCGGTGCATCGGGATAGCCCGTGTGCCAGCCGGTGAATTTCACGTTGTCGTAGAGCTGGTCCTGGCAGTCCCAGCCGAGCACCACATCGCAAAAGCCGTAGCCGCTTTCCAGCGCCGATATGAACTTGGCGCGCGACATGTATTTGCCGCGCATGATGCCGTCGATATCGAAGACGCCCACTTTGACGTGCGACAGACCGCGTTGCTCGACAATGGCTCGGGCATCGGCCGCGCTTTTGACCTGGCGAGGTTCCATCATGATGCGGTATCAACCTTGGTTGTGCCGTAACCCTCGCGCTCGGGATGCCCGTGCTGCCCGCCGGTGAGTGCAAATTCTTCCTCGGGCGACAACACCAGCTTGTGGCGACCCACGAACGCGAAGTACAGAACGCCGGCCACGTACCAGGCCAGCGCCGAGTACACGCCGGCGCGATACACCGGATCCTGCAGCTGGAAGTACAGCGTGACGATCGCGATGACGACGGTCGCGGTAGCGCCCGGAATGCCGAGTGGACTGCGATACGGTCGCTCGATGTTGGGCATGTTCTTGCGTAACAAGATGAAGGAGATGCCCTGGAACGCATACGAGATCATCGCGCCGAACACCGCCATGTTCAGCAATGTCGCGCCGATGATTGCGCCGCCTTTCTCCGCGCCGCGCGAGATCCACACCGCGAGAATCACTGCGAGCCCGATCGACGCGCCAGTGAACAATGCGATGTGAGGTGTCTTGCGCGAGCCGTGCGTCAAGGACATGGCAGCTGGGTAATAGCCCGCGCGCGATAGCGAATATATCTGTCGTCCGAACGCGAAGATGATGGTGTGAAAGCTCGCGATCAGGCCGATGACCGCCAGCAATGACAGCAACTTCGCAATGTCGCCGGCGAAGATCACGCGGAAACCGTCGAGCAGCGGCTCGGACGAGGTGGCCAGCGAGTACGCGCCATGCAGCTTGCCTTCCTCGGCGGAACCGATCGATGCATTCAGCAGCATGATCATCAGAGCCGAGACCATCAGCGTGAACATGCCGAAGATCAGTCCTTTGGGCATGTCCTGTTTCGGATCCACCGATTCTTCGGCGGCCAGTGGCAGCTCTTCGATCGCCAGGAACAACCAGACTGCAAAGGGCAGGGCCGCGAGCACGCCGTGCCAGCCGAACGGCAGGAAGCTGCCGCCGCCTTGGACCAGTTCCATGGGCTTGCCGTCGGGGCCGGCGGCGATGTTCAACGCCCAGCGCGAGAAGTCCGCATGCGGAATCGCGCTGATCCAGAACACCACCAGTACCGCCAGGGCCATCACGGTGACTACGACCGAGATTTTGAATGACAACTCCACGCCTGCGTAATTGAGCAGCACGAACAGCAGATAACAGCCGATCCACCACAACGGCTGATACGCGGCTGGAGTTTCGAAGATGCCGGTGAGATAGGAGCCGATGAAGAACACGATCACCGCCGGCGTCATGATGTATTCGATGCTCTCGGCCAGACCGGTGATGAAGCCGCCCCAGGGACCCATGGCGCTGCGAGCAAACGAATATGCGCCGCCGGTATGCGGCAGCGCTGGCGACATTTCCGCCAGGCTGAAGATCAGCCCCAGATACATGATGGCGATGACGATGGCCGCGATGAACAGGCCGCCCCAGCCGCCGGCGCCGATGCCGAAATTCCAGCCGGAGAAATGCCCCGAGATGACGGCGCCGACGCCCAGCGCCCACAGCGACCAGACTCTGGCGTGACGTTTCAGGCCACGCTTCTCGAAGTAATCCTTACCGGCGTTTTGATAAGTGACGCCGCCAACCGTCTTCCTGTCCGTCATGCGATTCTCCCTTCCGAAGGAATGCCAATCGCCCGCGACCCACATTCCCTGTCACTGTTGTTTTCGAGGATGAATGCGACGAATCGACTATACGCCGATGCGCGTGTGGGTGGCGCAAGGACAGGAAAGATCAGGAGGCGAGCTCGACGATCGGGCGCTCGGCAATGCTCGTTGCTGGTGCAGCCGCCATCGCGATCCGATTGCGTCCCTGGCATTTGGCTTTGTAGAGCGCCTGGTCGGCCGCCCGTAGCAATGCATCGGCCGCTGCATCGTGGCGACCGGGCGCGCCCGGCGAGATCGCGGCAACGCCGCCGCTGATGGTGATGCGCTCGCCGCCCTGGCCCGGCCCGATCGAAATCGCCATGCGCCAGATCCGGCGGCGCAAGCGCTCCGCATACAGTCCGGCGCGGTGCGCATCCACGCCAGGCAAGATCACCGCGAATTCTTCGCCGCCGTAGCGGGCGACCAGATCGCCGCCGCGACGGAAGCTTTCATCCAGGGTCCGCGCAACCCGGCGCAAGACCTCGTCGCCGTGGGTATGGCCATAGGTGTCGTTGAAGTGCTTGAACTCGTCGAGATCTAGGAAGATCAAGGACAACGGCAGCTGTTCGCGACGCGCGCGACGCACCTCGCGATCCAGTACTCGGTCGAAATGACGTCGATTGGCGATGCCGGTCAGCGCGTCGACGGAGACCAGGCGGCGGAGGCGCTGATTGGCGGTTTCCAGTGCGAGTCGCAGACGGCTCAGTTCCTCGTTGCGTGCTTCCAGTGCACGGGTGCGCTCGCGGACCCGATTCTCCAGACCGTCACGGATTGCTTGCAGTTCGGCTTCGGCAAGCTGGCGTTGCGCCAGCTCCAATTCCAGTTCCCGGGTGCGTCGGGCCAGGCGGACGTGCAGGACCAGGGCTCGCGCCAAAGCGGCAATAACCGTCAGCGCCAGGGCTGCGACCACTCCGATCGGCAGATGCAAGGTTGCGAGCTCGAAAGCGAAGGTGGATGGCAGCTCCACGGATCTCCAGCGCTCGGTCGGAATGGGCTAATCAGAGCATAGTCGCCGGGTTTGCGGTATCGGACCATACGCAGCACGGGGGCGGGCGTTCACTTGTGTCATGCCTGGCGGGTGCTTGACGCAGTGAACGCGCCTCGTGAAACTTGCCGGCCACTTACGGTTCTGATGAGACATGAGCAGCTCCGGCATCGACCGCGCCTTCGAGCGTCGCCTGGCGACGCTGATCAATACCCGCGAGCCGCGTGTCCTGCAGAACGGCCTCAAGGGCGTGGAAAAAGAATCGCTGCGCGTCTCGCCCGACGGCCGCCTCGAGCAAAGCCCGCATCCGGTCGCGCTGGGCTCGGCGCTCGCTCACGAGCACATCACCACCGATTATTCGGAAAGCCTGATCGAGCTGGTGACGCCCGCGTTCCGCGAGTCCTGGCAACTGCTGCAATATCTGTGCGACCTGCACCAGTTCGTCTACCGCCACCTCGGCGACCAGCTGCTGTGGGCAACCAGCATGCCCTGCATGCTGACCGGCGACGATGAGATTCCCATTGCACGCTTCGGTCGCTCGAATATCGGGCGCTTGAAAGAGGTGTACCGGCTGGGTTTGGGCAACCGCTACGGCCGGATGATGCAGGCCATTTCCGGCGTGCATTTCAATTACTCCTTTCCGCAAGCGTTCTGGCCGGTGCTGGCCGAAGTTTTGCAGGAGTCGCGCGCCGATCAGCATTTCATTTCGGAGCAATATTTCTCGTTGCTGAGAAATTACCGGCGCCATGGCTGGCTGATCCTGTATTTGTTCGGCAACTCGCCGGCGCTGTGCAACTCGTTCGTGCGGGGGCGCGATCATCAACTGGAAACATTTGCGCCCGGCACGCTTTATGCGCCGCACGCCACGTCGCTGCGCATGAGCGATCTGGGCTATCGCAACAAGAGCCAGGCGGGTGTGCAGATTTCGGTCAACAGTCTGGATGAATATGTGCGCGACCTGACTGCCGCGGTCAGCACGCCGCATCCGGAATATCAAAAGCTTGGCGTCAAAGTGGACGGCGAATACCGCCAGCTCAACGCCAATCTGCTGCAGATCGAGAACGAATATTACAGCTACATCCGGCCCAAGCGCGTGGCCCGCTCCGGCGAGCATCCTTCGCAAGCATTGCGCCGTGGCGGTGTCGAATATGTGGAATTTCGCGCGCTCGACGTGAGCGCGTTCGATCCGGTCGGCGTCAATCAAAACAAGNNAAGTTTTGCGCTTTTTTTTTGGAGGCGTTTCGCGGCGCTGTGTGTGCTGAAACAAAGCGAGCCGATCGATGCCGGCGAGCAGGCGCACCTGGACGCCAACCATGCCTTGGTCGCGCGCCGCGGGCGCGAGCCGGGATTGAAACTAAATCGCAATGGGCGGCCCGTAGAATTGCGCACCTGGGCGCTGGAGCTCATCGATTCGATGCGTGGCATCTGCGAGCTGCTGGATCAAGGCGATGAGCGTAAGCCGTACACGGCCGCGTTGGATCTGCAACAGACCAAGATCGACGATGTGGATCGCACACCGTCGGCGCGCAGTCTGCAGGAATTGCGCACCACGGGTGAAAGCTTCGCGCAGTTCGCGCTGCGGATGTCTCGTGTGCACAAGGCTTACTTTCTGGATTTGTATCCGCCGAACGAACAGCGCCTGGCGGAATTTGGTGCCGAAGCCGAACAGTCGCTCGAGCGGCAGGCCGCGATCGAAGCCGCCGACGACATGACTTTCGACCAGTTCCTGGTCAAATATTTTGAGCGGTAGAGTCCGACTCTCCAAGCTGCCGATCATCAGCGGATCAATTTCAAACAGCTTGGCGAATCCGGATATCGCAGCGCCGCGATTTAGCGGGTGAGTTTTATTTTTCGCACCGACTAGCACAAGTTAACAGTGAGCGTTACATTCGGCTTCCTGGTCAGCGCGTTGGTCGCTTGAACATAATCGAGCGGTTTCAAACGCGTCCCCACGTCTGTCGAGTGTCTCGCGCACGGAAGTCTCAGCGAAGATGCCCTGGGTTCCGAAACTGAGAACTGCGCACGCTTTTGCGGTCGGGTGAGAAATAACATGGGCACGTTTTTTTCATCCGAATTCGCGTAAGCGAGCTCCGCCGACTGACTTTTATGAGCACACTAATCAAACCTGTCGTCAGCCAGATGGTCAGCGGAGGGTCGGCAGCCAACGCCGATCAGCTCGGTAACGCAATTTCATTGACGACACCGGAACTTGGTATCGACACGGTGGTCGAGCCAAATATCGAATCGACCGGGGGCTGGGATGCCTACGAAGTATGGCGCCGCTTGATCAAGGACGCGCGCGATCGTCGCAAACATCATCAGGATTCGAACTAATCCCCGAGCCGGCGCCAAGAACAGGTTACGCAGGCGGTGCAGATGCGCCGCCCCAGTCCGCTTACGCGCTGCAACTCCAGCGCGGCTTTCCGCGCCTGACGTTCGACGATCCTGACCTCGAGCGGCGTTTCCGTCGCTCGCATCTGGCCAGGACTCGTGCCCAGATCAGTCGCAACCTGCAGCTGGGCATCGGCTTCGTCATCGGCTTCTCGGCGCTCACTCATCTGGTGCTGCCCGCGGCCGTGAACCGGCCGCTGGATCTGATTCGACTCACCGTGCTCGGACCGATCTTTCTGAGCGCGCTCATCCTGGTGCATAGCCGGCTGTATCAGCGCTGGTATCCCATCGTATGTCCCTTCGGCGCAACGCTGTTCGGCACTGGCGTCGTGGTGCTCGCCGTGATCGCGGCCAGCCAGGGCGTCAGCCTGATCGCCTCGGTGGTGCTCGCGATGATCTACAACTATCTGATGCTGGGGCTGGCGTTCCGGCCGGCGTTGAGCTCATCGCTGCTGGTGCTCGCTGCCTATCCCATCATCGCCACGCTCGCCGGCATTCCGGCATCGCAGCGGCTGGTCGATGTAGGTGTATTGCTGTTCACCAACGCCATCGGAGCGATTGTTTGTTATTCGCTGGAGCGCGCCAATCGCACCAACTTCCTGGAATCGCAGCTGCTGATGGAAACGGCGCGGCGTGATGGATTGACCGGCATCGCCAATCGCCGCACGTTCGACGAGCACGTCGATCGGGTCTGGGCGCAGGCCGCCCGCGAGGGCCGGCCGTTGACCCTGCTCATGATCGATATCGATCATTTCAAAGCGTACAACGATCGTTTCGGGCACCAGGCGGGCGACGAATGCCTGCGTCGCGTCGCCTGGTCGTTGAGCAGTCATGCGCGCCGGCCGCTGGACATTGCGGCACGCTATGGCGGCGAAGAGTTCGCGATGGTTCTCTACGATGCGACCCGCCACCACGCCGAGGACATGGCGCGGCAAATTCAATCCGGCATCGAATCGCTCGCGATCGCGCATAGCGCGTCTCCGACTCCGAGCAAGAGCTTGTCGGTGAGCATCGGCATCGCGTGCGTCCAGCCGATGAGCGATCGCAGTCACTATGGCTTCATCCAGCTGGCAGATGAGGCGCTGTACGCGGCCAAGGAGCGCGGCCGCAATTGCATCGTCATCATGGACAAGGAATACAGCGAGCTCACCACCGGCTCGTTTCGCAAAGAAGCCGCCGCGGAAGCAGGCGCCGCGCACTAAGAAAACGCTGTCCCCGAGCGCGCCCGCGTTGGCCTTGGTGTCAGCGGTGTCATCGTCGCCGCCGATACTTTGATCTTGAAACCCTATTGGCCTCGCTCTTGCAGGGGAGTCTGCTGCCGCTATGATCGATGGATCTCGCTGCCGCCGGCAGCCCCATCCACGACTCCTACAAGCCCCCGGTCCGGCACTAAAAAAGACTGGTGCGGGCGGCGAGTGTTCATCATGCCTCAGAAAATCAAGAGCCTGCTGATCGCCAATCGCGGCGAGATCGCCATTCGCGTGATGCGCGCAGCCGCCGAGCTGGGCATCCGCACCGTCGCGATCTATTCGCAGGAAGACCGCTTCTCATTGCATCGCATGAAGGCGGACGAGAGCTATCTGGTGGGCGCCGGCAAAACACCGGTCGAGGCCTACCTGGATATTGCCGACATCGTGCGCATCGCGCGTGCCGCGCAGGTCGATGCGATCCATCCCGGCTACGGTTTTTTGTCTGAGAACCCCGAGTTTGCCGAAGCCTGTGCGGCCGCGGGTGTGATCTTCATCGGCCCGACGCCCGAGATCATGCGTCGACTGGGCAACAAGGTGATGGCGCGCAACCTCGCCGTCTCAGCGGGCGTGCCAGTGATGCCCGCGACGCCGCCATTGCCGCGCGATGAAGCAGAAACATTGCGCATGGCGCGCGAAGTGGGCTTCCCGGTCATGCTCAAGGCGAGCTGGGGCGGCGGCGGGCGCGGTATGCGTATTGTCGAGAACGAGAAGGAGCTGCCCGAAATGGTGGCCACCGCCCGGCGCGAGGCCAAGGCGGCTTTCGGCAACGACGAGGTTTATCTCGAAAAGCTGGTGCGTCGCGCGCGCCACATCGAAGTGCAGTTGCTGGGCGACTCCCATGGCAACCTGGTACATCTGTTCGAACGCGACTGCACCGTTCAGCGCCGCAATCAGAAGGTCATCGAGCGCGCGCCCGCCACGTTCTTCAATGACGAACAGCGTCAGTCGCTGTGCGAAGAGGCGCTGAAGATCGGTCGCGCCGTGCGTTATCTCAATGCCGGCACCGTGGAATTCCTACAAGACGCCGACAGCGGCAAGTTCTATTTCATCGAAGTGAACCCGCGCGTGCAGGTCGAGCACACGGTGACGGAGTCAGTCACTGGCATCGACATCGTTCGCGCGCAGATCCGGATCGCCGAAGGCGCGCGGATCGGCCATGGAGACAGCGGCGTACCGAAGCAGGAAGACATTCGGCTCAACGGTTATGCGATGCAGTGTCGCGTTACCACTGAGGATCCAGAGAACAACTTCATTCCTGATTACGGGCGCATCACGGCCTATCGCAGTCCGGCGGGCTTCGGCATTCGCCTCGATGCGGGCACGGCGTATTCGGGCGCCATCATCACGCGCTCTTACGATTCGCTGCTGGTGAAAGTGACTGCGTGGTCGCCAACGCCGGCCGAGACCATTGCGCGTATGCATCGCGCATTGTGGGAGTTCCGTGTGCGAGGCGTGGTGACGAATCTGCGCTTCCTCGATCAGTTGATCCTGCATCCGCAGTTCGCCTCCGCCGAATACACGACCAAGTTCATCGATCAGACCCCAGAGCTGTTCCGTTTCCCGCGCAAGAAGGATCGAGCCTCGCGGCTGTTGAACTTCGTCGGCGATGTGGTCGTGAACGGCAATCCCGAGGTGAAGTCGCGGCCGCGGCCGCAGCGCCTGGTGACGCCGAAGCTGCCCAAGATCGATTTGCCGGCGCCGGCGTCCGGCACCAAGCAGAAGCTCGATGAGCTGGGGCCCGACAAGTTTGCGCAATGGATGCTCGAGCAGAAGCGAGTGCTGCTGACCGACACGACCATGCGTGATGCGCATCAGTCGCTGCTGGCAACCCGCTTCCGCACCTATGACATGAAGGCGATCGCGCCGTACTACGCGAGCTTGTTGCCGGATCTGTTCTCGGTGGAGTGCTGGGGCGGCGCGACGTTCGACGTCGCAATGCGATTCCTCAACGAATGTCCGTGGGAGCGCTTGCAGGAATTTCGCCAGTCGATGCCGAATCTGCTGCTGCAGATGCTGCTGCGGTCGGCGAATGCAGTCGGATACACGAATTACCCCGACAACGTCGTGCGCTACTTCGTCAAGCAGGCGGCGCAATCGGGCATCGATTTGTTCCGCGTGTTCGACTCGCTGAACTGGGTCGAGAACATGCGTGTCGCGATCGATGCGGTCCGCGAGTCCGGCGCGCTGTGCGAAGCGGCGATTTGCTACACCGGCAATCTGTCCGATCCGCGCCAGACCAAGTACGACTTGAAGTACTACTTGTCGATGGCGCGTGAGTTGAAGGCGGCGGGCGCACACATTCTCGGCATCAAGGACATGGCGGGTCTGTGTCAGCCACACGCGGCTTACACGCTGGTCAAGGCGCTGAAGGAAGAGATTGGTCTGCCGGTGCACTTCCACACGCACGACACGAGCGGCATCGCCGCTGCCAGCGTGCTCGCCGCGGTCGATGCGGGCGCCGACGCCGTCGACGGCGCGTTGGACGCGATGAGTGGCCTCACCTCGCAGCCCAACCTTGGCTCGATCGTCGAGGCCTTGCGCCATAGCCCGCGCGATTCCGGGCTCAATTCGGAGCATCTGCGCGTGCTCTCGGGATACTGGGAGCAGGTGCGTCATTGCTACAGCGCGTTCGAAAGCGATCTGCGCTCGGGCGCGTCCGAGGTGTATGTCCACGGCATGCCCGGTGGGCAGTTCACCAACTTGCGCGAGCAAGCACGCTCGCTGGGCATCGACGATGTGCGTTGGCCGGAAGTGGCGCGCGCCTATGCCAAGGTGAATGAGATGTTCGGCGATATCGTGAAGGTCACGCCGACGTCGAAGGTCGTCGGCGACATGGCGATCATGATGGTCACCAGCAATCTCACTGCCGAGCAGGTGCTCGATCCGAACACCGAGATCGCTTTCCCCGAATCGGTCGTCTCGCTGTTCCGCGGCGATCTCGGCCAGCCATACGGAGGCTTTCCGTCGGCCTTGCAAGAGAAGGTGCTGAAGGGCGCCGCCGCCATGACCGGTCGGCCTGGCGAGGTGCTGGCGCCGATCGATCTGAAGAAGGCGCGTGACGAAGCGCAGAGCAAGACCTGGCGCGAGATCACGGACGAGGAGTTCGCCTCGTACTTGATGTATCCGAAAGTGTTCCTCGACTACATGAAGAACCGGCTCGACTATGGCCGTGTCAGCGTGTTGCCGACGCCGCTGTTCTTCTATGGCATGGAGCCGGGCGATGAGGTGACGGTCGATATCGATCGCGGCAAGACGCTCATCGTTCGCTTCGTTGCCGTGAGCGACAGCCACGAAGATGGCACGCGTACGGTGTTCTTCGAGTTGAATGGTCAGCCGCGCTCGGTGAAGGTGCCCGATCGCAGCCAGGTCGCGTTGAAGCCGCCGCGTCGCAAGGCCGAGCCTGCGGATGCCAACCAGGTGGGTGCGCCGATGCCAGGCACGATCGCCACCGTCGCTGTCCGGCAGGGCGACAAGGTGAAGCGCGGCGATGTGCTGCTGACGATCGAAGCGATGAAGATGGAAACATCGGTGCGCTCGGATCGCGACGCGACCGTCGCCGAGGTCGTCACCAAGCATGGCGAGACGGTGGACGCAAAAGACCTGCTGATCGTGCTGGGCTGAGCGCCGCGCGCCGATCGAGTCCGGCCCGATCGGCGCTCCTTGCAAAACTTGCGCGAGTTGCCTGACCAATTCGTTGCCGGCGATATCGCCGCTGCCGGGTCAACTCATGCGCGTGCGTGATATCGGCCGGCCTGCCGTCGTAGTAAATGCTCTTGAGGTACTATCGCTCCTCGGGATAAACGGCGGCTGATCGGGTCGCAAGACGGCTGCAGTGAAGGGCCGGGAAGAATATCGCGGGCAGCACTACTTCCACGGCTGCTGCCATGCGTGGTTAGATCTGCATATGACGCTACTGCGAGTCGCCGAGCCACAAGAAGAGCGCGCACACAGGCTGGAGCGTGAATTCCAGGCAGTGTTGGACGCCGCCGTCGATGCCGTCGTGTTGTTCGATCACGAGGGCCGCATCGAGCTGTTGAACCATGCCGGCGAGCGCATGTTCGGTTACAACGAACAGGAGGTCATCGGGCTGAAGGTCAACATCCTGTTGCCCGAGCCGTACCGTTCCCAGCACGACGACTATCTGCGTCATTACATTGAAGCCGGTGAGCCGCGCATCATCGGCATCGGCCGCGAGCTGCTGGCCAAGCGTCGGGACGGCAGCGAGTTTTCCGCGGAGCTCGCGGTCGGCCGGGTGCAAGGCACCGACCCGCCGCGCTTCGTCGGTTTCATTCGCGACATCACCGTACGCCGGAACGCAGAAGAAGCGCTCCGTCGCAGCGAGGCGCAGCTGACCATCGCGCAGGAGATCGCGAACCTCGGCAACTATGTCGTGCATGCCGACGGCAAGTTCGAGGACTACTGGTCGCCCCATCTTTATCGGGTATTGGGGCGCCGTTATGGCGAACCGTACATAGGGGTGTACGAATACCTGGAGCCGATGGTTCATCCCGCCGATCGCGCTCGCTGGCAAGCGGCGCGTGACGAGCTGGAGACCAGCGCTCGCTCCATGGATATCGAGTATCGTGTGATCCATCCGGACGGCTCGCTGCGTTACGTGCACCACATTGCTCAAACAACGAGACGGCCCGACGGCAGGGTATTGCGACAGGTGGGGACACTGCACGACATTACGGATCGACGTCGCGCTGAGGACGAAGCGCGCCAGATGCAGGACCGAATCGCCCACTTCGGGCGTATCTCCACCATGGGTGAAATGGCCGCAGGCATCGCACACGAAGTGAACCAACCGCTGACCGCCATCGCGACGTATGCGCAGGCTTGTCAGCGGCTGATCGCTGCCAACGACTTCTCGCAGGAGGAAGTGGAGGCGGCGCTCAACCATATCGGTGCGCAGGCATTGCGCGCTGGCGAGGTCATTCGCCGGCTGCGCACGTTCGTCAAGAATCGAGAAGTGCGGCGAGAGTTGATAGAGGCGAATCGCCTGCTCGATGACGTGGTGACCCTGGCGCAGACCGACGCACGCCACAATGGTGTGCGACTGGTGCTCGAGCCCTCACCAATGACGCCGCAGGTGCAGGCGGACGCGGTACAAATCCAACAGGTGGTCTTGAACCTGATTCGCAATAGCATCGACGCCATGTTGACGGTGCCGGAAGTGCGCCGGGAGATTTTGTTGCGGACTTCGGTGGACAGCGAAGGCGACGTCGAATTCATGGTGGCCGATCGCGGCACCGGCGTCGATCCGGCGGCCATGGCTGAGCTGTTCAATCCGTTCTTCACTACCAAACCCGGTGGCACCGGACTCGGCCTGTCGATCAGCCGGTCCATCGTTCGCGCTCACGGCGGCAAGCTGTGGTGCAGCGCCAATCCCGGCGGCGGAGCGCGANNGCGATTCTTTTTCACACTGCCGGCCGTGCCGGCTTCAGCAGGGAGTCAGCAATGATGAGAGCTAGCGTCCCAATCAGCGGCCCACGATCTTCGTCGTCGACGATGATCTGGCGGTGCGCGACGCGTTGAAGCTGTTGCTTCGCTCGGTGGGCCAATCGGTCGAGACGTACGGCGCCGGCCAGGAATTCCTGGAGGCGTACAGCGAAGATCGGCCCGGCTGCCTGGTGCTCGACATCCGCATGCCGGGCATGTCGGGACTGGAGCTGCAGCAGAAGCTGAACGAAAAA
The DNA here is from genome assembly GCF_003104955.1 of Steroidobacter cummioxidans. Lineage (NCBI taxonomy): Bacteria > Pseudomonadati > Pseudomonadota > Gammaproteobacteria > Steroidobacterales > Steroidobacteraceae > Steroidobacter > Steroidobacter cummioxidans. The sequence continues at coordinate 289,535 of NZ_LSRW01000004.1, forward strand.
CACTCGATATTGCCGATCATTTTCATCACGGGACACGGTGACGTGCCGATGGCGGTGGAAGCCATGCAGGCCGGCGCGGTCGACTTCATCCAGAAGCCGTTCCGCGATCAGGATCTGATCGATCGCATCAATCAGGCACTGGAGAAGGACACGAGCAATCGCGCCGCGCTCGGCGAGCGCAACGATATTCGCCGCCGATTAGAAACGCTGACGCCGCGTGAGCGCGAAGTGCTCGATCTGGTGGTGCACGGAAAAGCGAACAAGGTGATTGCCGGCGACCTGAAGCTCAGTCAACGCACCGTGGAAATCCACCGCGCGCGCGTGATGGAGAAGATGCAGGCGTCTTCGCTCGCGCACCTGGTGCGCATGGTGCTGGAAGTCGGTCAGGTGTGAGGCGATGCATTCGCGCATATGTCGGATATGGTTTTGCTGAGCTGACGGTCGCTTGCGACAGGTCGGCGACGCGCGTTGTCGACCCTAGAAAAAACCCTTAAAACCCTGCACGAAGCAGCGTTCGGCGCGCGCTCTTCCTTAAGTACAAGTGCGACTTTTTCATGGGTGGCGGTCGGCCAAGATACCGCCATGCGACCACGGCCCACAGGCGAGTCCACCGCCCCCAATCCTCCCTGCGGCTCGGGCTTCCTCAGCACAGTGGCCGTGGCCGCTTTTCTCTCAGCGCAAATTAGATCTTTATCGTTGTCGTGTCGTACTCCCGCCCCATCGTTGCTGTAATCGAAGCCGACGCAACGGATCGCCGACTGCTTTGTTCTATGTTAAGTAATCTGAACGCGGATGTTCAGGATTACGACAGCGCTGAAAGCTATCTCGCATCGCCGCTCGGCATTCGTGGCAGTTGCCTGATTACCGAGATGAGCCTGCCCGGCATGTCCGGACTGGACTTGCTGAAACGCCTGCGCGCGAATCACGCGTCAACGCCGGTTATTTTGCTGGGAGAAGATGCGGATGTGCGTGCCGCCGTGGCCGCCATGCGCGAGGGGGCAGTGGATTTCATCGAGAAGACGCACGTGGATTACTCCATCGTGCGCCGCGTCGCTTATCTGCTCGATCATTCGCAGCACGCCACCGATTCCACGGGCGTGCATTGATCGGCCCGCGGCCGACGATCGGCCCTCCGTACGATTACTGCAGCTCGGCGCGCGGATCGAACGGCAGCTCGCGTTGCATACGTTCGTATAGCTCGCGGGCCTGCGACGTATCGGCCGGCGGCAAGACGATTTTCAACACTACGTATTGATCGCCCGGTGTTGCGCCCGGCAGTCCGCGACCTTTGAGCCGCATGCGTTGTCCCGCTTTCGCGTTCGCGGGAATGCGTAAGTCGACCGGTCCTGCCAATGTCGGCGTCGGCACGGTCGCGCCGAGCGCCGCTTCCCACGGTGCGACCGGCAACGTCAAAGTCACATCGCGGCCTTCGACTTGATACAACTTGTGCTTGCGGAAGCGCACTTCGAGATACAAGTCGCCCGCGGGTCCACCGCCATGGCCGGGGCTGCCTTGACCGGCGAGACGAATGCGCTGACCTTCGACGATGCCTTGTGGGATCGTGATCTTGAGCTTGCGCGTCGCGCCCGGTCCGCTCTTCAGCTCGATGGTCTGGGTGCCGCCGCGAAACGAATCTTCGAGATCGATCTCGATCGACGCGACTTGATCGTCGCCGGCCATCGCAAAGCCTCGTCCACCAGCACCGCGCGCGCGGCCGCCGCCTCGGGCAGCGCCGCCAAATAATGACGAGAAGAAATCGCTGAAGCCGCCTTCCTGGTCCCCGAACGCGTTCGAGAACTCGAAGTTCTGACCCCAATCCGGCGGTGGCCGGAATTCCTGGCCCTGACGCCAGTTGCTGCCCAGCTGATCGTAAGCGGCGCGCTTTTGCGGGTCCTTCAGGACCTCGTAGGCTTCCTGCACTTCCTTGAAGCGGGCTTCGGCATCCTTCTCTTTGCTCACGTCCGGATGATATTTGCGCGCGAGCCGGCGATAGACGCGCTTGAGCTCGTCCTGGCCGGCGTCGCGGGCGACGCCCATGATCTTGTAGTAATCCTTGTATTCAGGCACGGCGAAACTACACCTCACGCCCGCGCAGCGTCGGGCAGTTGCAAGCGACCGATACTAATGCCGCCCGTCGAACGGGGCACGGATTGTCCGTGTATGGCGACGTAAATGGCGCTTGCAACCGCGCTTTCAAGCGCGCTCGGGTCAGGTCAAGGCCGGCGTGGCGAGCGGGTGGGGCGCGGCGAGGGATTTTTCAAGGCAAGCAGGCCGAGCAACAGCGCCAGCAGCCCCGGGCCGGCGGCACCGCCGCCGCCGCCACCGCCGCTGCCCGACGAGGACGACTGGGCGGTCGACATGACTGACCCCGTAATACTGATTGTCGTTGCCGCCGTGTCGTTGGCCGGCACCGGATCGATCTGTGCGCTGGAAATCTGAGCTTGCAGCGTGCCGCCGCCGGCACCGGTCGCGATCAGCTTTGCGGTTCCAGTCACTCGCGTGCCCGCCGGCAGCGATGACAGCGAGCACATGATGCCGCTATCACCCACCACACAGTTGCTGCCGTCGAACGTCGCACTGGAGGCGGTGAGGCCAGCAGGCAACGCGATCGCGATAGTCACCGAGTCGGCGTCCATGTCGGATAAGTTCGTTGCCGCGAGATCTGCATTGAAGGATGTGCCCGCCGCGATGGAGGTCGGGGCCTGCAAGCTCACTGCGAGATCTACTTCCGGCTGGGTGCTGATCGTGCCCACGCCATGGTTGTTGTTCAGATTGCTCTCGTTGGCGGCGCTGACGTCGACCGTGACGGCATGTGACATCGCAATCGCGCTACGCAGAGATACATTGACGACCACCGCGTTGCCGCCGGGGATCTGGCCCAGCTCGCATGTGATGTGGCCGGCGCCGCTGACGCACGTGCCACCCACCACGGAAGCTTCGACGATGGTTAGTTCCGATGGCAGCACGATCTCAGCGCGCGCGTTTGCAGTCGTCATGCCGCCGGTGTTGCGGATGGTCACGTTCCATTGGAACTGTTTATCGAGCGAGCGCTGCATGGAGCCGAGATTGGCGTCCACGGCGATATCAGCGCTTGCCAGTGCGGTGATGCAGCTCGCGCTCGCGGCTCGCGCCTGCATGATGTTCAGGCTGCACGTCGAAAACTTATCGCTGCCGTTGATGGACGGCGACATGAGGAACTGACCGGTCGGCGTGCCGGCGCAGGCCTGGCTCGAATCGCCGTCATGAGGTGCGCCCAGGCTGTGGCCGATTTCATGGGCCGCGATCAACGATTCGACCCAGGGCGAGTTGCTCGATTCGGTCAGTCCGGCGCCGTACTGACGATCGCAGACCGAGCCGACGAACGCGATGCCCACCGTCGATCCATCCAGATTGCGGCCGGTGAAGAGATGCGTCAGACCGCGTGAGTACAGATTCGGCGAGCGTCTGCGCAGATCCCCCAGCTCGCTGAGCAGCGACGCTGCCGAGGTGGTTGCGGACAGCGAATCGCCGATATCGATGCTGGGAACGCTGATCTCGATGCCGAGCTGCGCGCTGAAGATGCCGTCGACGTTGTTCAGTCGGCGCAGAATTTCCGTGCGAGCCTGGGTCTCGCTGCCGAAACGATTCATGAACAAACCGTCGCCGAGCGCGGCAATTTCGAGGCGCTTGGTCGCACCGACTGCCTGCATGATCGTGGGCGAGCCCTTCAGCTCGGCGAGCATGGAGTTGTAGGCATCGGAACCTTTGCTCGCCGCGGTGCTGGTGTCGGAGCCGCACGAAGCGGCGCCGGGCGCCATCACTACATCGTTGAGCCGGAAGATAGCCGTGGCGTTTGGATCAGCCGCTGCATTCGCGGGCAGCGACTCCTGCAGCTCTTCGACCGGCTCGATGACGTAAAGCTCGGTGCCATCCCAAAGCATGCCTTCGATCTTGCCGTCTGCCGTCGACAGGCGTGCCCAAGATCCGGCGAGACCATTGACGCGACCCCGATACAGCGCGAGATCGCTGCCGCCAGCCGTGCTCTGTAGCAGCGACGACAGCTTGTCATTGGGCTCGAGGGTGACGACGAAGCGGCGACCGTACGCGTCGAATTGCAGCTCGCGCGTTGGCGAAGACTTCTGTTGGCCGGTGGTGAGCGGTGCGGCGAGCTGCAGAGGCTCGAAATAAAGAATCTGGGAATCGGCGCGATCCAGGCCGAATGCGGAACCCGTCACAGCGCTGCAAATGATTGCCGCGAGCCAATGAAGGCGTCCGCTCAAGAACCCATTGGCGCCGCTGCGCGTGCCGCCTCCCATCGCTGCTGTTCAACCCGCTGTTGTTATGACGGCGCACCTTTTCTCATAGGGCTCTTGAGCCCACAACGGCACCAACGGGCCATTTGCGCCAGGACGCGATCTGGATCACGCGCCAGCTTCCAATACTGGGATGAAGGTTTGATTTCCAATAAGTGACCGAAACGACCTATAAAGCTCGTGCCCGCGTGTCCGACGCCGCTGTTTTTGCAGCCTCGGCGGCGATCCAGGCGGAGCAAGCCGGAGTTGCACCAAACCCGCGCGCGCCGCGGAATGCGCGCGCTAAACTGGTGCGGTTCGGATCGGTTTTTTACCGTCACGCGGCTGGTAAGCTGCAGGCTAGCGGATGCGTCTGGCCGCCGTTCGCGGCATAGAACGTGCATTGCAAAGCTTCGCCGCGGTAGTGCAAGGTTGTCTGGCCACGCCATGCGACCCGGCGGACATGAAAAACCCATAGGGCAAGCGAGATAGGAGCCACGGGGAATGAAACTCATCAGCGCAATCATCAAGCCGTTCAAGCTCGACGACGTTCGTGCCGCGTTGTCGGAAATCGGCGTGTCGGGCATGACAGTCACCGAGGTGAAGGGCTTCGGGCGGCAGCGCGGTCACACCGAGCTGTATCGTGGCGCCGAGTACGTGGTGGACTTCGTGCCCAAAACCCGCATCGAAGTGGCGGTGAAGGATTCGCTGGTCGACCAGGTGACCGAAGCCATCATCAATGCCGCCAAGACCGGCAAGGTCGGCGATGGCAAAATCTTCATCACCGACCTGGAGCGAGTGCTGCGCATCCGCACCGGTGAGGCAGACGACCAAGCGTTGTAAGGCTTGATCCGGGGCCTGCCGCCTGCTGTCCAGCGGGCGGTACAATGCTGGCATGACCGGCATCATTCGATTCCATGAAACTGGCGGCCCCGACGTCCTGCGTTGGGAATCCATTGAGCTTGGCGAGCCCGGGCGCGGTGAAGTAAGGCTGCGGCACGGTGCCGTCGGCGTGAACTTCATCGACGTCTACGAGCGCAACGGTCTCTATCAGAAGTCCTTGCCCGCGACCCTGGGCAAAGAGGCCGCCGGCGTCATTGAGGCCGTCGGTCCCGGCGTCAAACATGTGAAGGTCGGTGACCGGGTCGCCTACGCGCAAGGCTCGGGCGGCTATTCAGAAGCTCGCGTCATGTCCGCGGACGATCTGGTCAAGCTGCCGGATGGCATCGACGATCAGACGGCTGCGGCGGCGACATTGAAAGGACTGACGGCGCAGATGCTGTTGCGTCAGGTCTATCGCGTGAAGAAGGGCGATGCCCTGTTGATTCACGCCGCAGCCGGCGGCGTCGGAACAATTCTCGTACAGTGGGCTCGGCATCTGGGCGCAACCGTGATTGCGATCGTCGGCTCCGCTGCCAAAGCGGACCTGGTGCGTGAGCTGGGTGCGCAACACGCATTGCTCAGTGACGACGATTGGGTGGGTCAGGCCAAAGCAATCACCGGTGGGCGAGGGGTCGCGGTTGCGTATGACTCGGTGGGCAAAGACACCTTCATGCATTCGCTCGATACCATTCGCACGCGCGGTTTGATGGTGAGCTATGGCAATGCGTCGGGCGCGCCGCCGGCGATTTCGCCGTTGGAGTTGTCCAAGCGTGGCTCGCTGTATCTGACCCGGCCCACGATGTTTCATTTCACTGCGACCCGTGCGGCGCTGACGCGCGCCGCGAACGAGCTGTTCGATCTGATGGCGCGCGGCGTGATCAAAGTGAAAATCGGTCAGACCTATCCGCTACGAGAAGCGGCTCGCGCGCACGCCGATCTGGAAGCCCGGCGCACGACGGGCTCTACCGTCTTGTTGCCTTAAGGTGCAGTGATCGGCGCCCAGTGCGGCTGCGATGACACGCGGTCGCACCAGCCGCGAATGTTTGGATAAGGCGCGAGATCGAAGCCGCCCTCGTGCGAGACATGCGTGTACGCGTACAGAGCGATGTCGGCCAGCGTGAACTGATCGGCGACTAGAAAGTTGCGCTCGCGCAAGCCGTCTTCGAGCACGTCCAGTGCCGCGTAACCGCTCTTCTTCTTTTCTATGAGTTTCTCGCCGAGCTCGGCCCGCGTCTTGCCCAACATTTTCAGCCAGAAACGCACCGTGCCGAGGTTCGGCTCGAGGTTGTACTGCTCGAAGCACAGCCATTGCCACATGCGGGCCCGCTGATAAGGGTCATCGGGAATCAGCGTCGAGCCTTCGGCCAGATAGGCAATGATGGCGTGGCTCTCGGCCAGATAGCCTTTTTGCGGAATTTCCAGCAGCGGAATGCGGCCGTTGGGATTCTTCGCCAGGAAGTCGGGAGTGCGGCTCGCGCCGACTTTGATGTCGAGCTCGATCAGCTCGTACGGCAGCGCCAGCTGCTTGAGCACCAGGCGCACTTTATAGCCGTTGCCAGAGGGCAGGTAGTCATACAGGCGGTACATCGTCTCTCCAATCATCATCGTCAGCAGGCGAAGGTTCCAAGAACGCGCTCAAAAGGATGAACGCGTCCCCGAAAACATCCTGCCCCGTGATGTTTGCAGAGAACTTTGGTGCCGCCCTGGTCGGGCGCCCCGAAGCGATGCGGAACTGGTCAGGCGCGGAGCGTGGTCGCTCCTCGCAACATTGCCAATGCACCGCTGCGCACGACTTCGAGAACTTCGCCGAGATTCCCCGCTTCGGCAATGAACCTGTTGATCTGCGCTTCGCTATCGGTCAGTTCGACGGTATAGCTTTCCGAGTCATCCGACAAGACTCTAGCCCCCGCCTTTTGCATGGCGGAGTTCACTGCTGCGAGTTGCGAGCCCGGCACGCGCAACTTCAGCAGCAACAATTCGCGCTCGACGTGCTGGTCGCGGGTCACGTCATCGACGTTGACGACATCGATGAGCTTGAGCGACTGGTTGACGATTTGCTGAACGACGGCCTCGGTGCCGGTGGTGACCAGCGTCAGGCGCGACACGGTCGGATCTTCGGTCGGCGCGACGTTCAACGATTCGATGTTGTAGCCGCGTGTGGAGAACAAGCTGGCGACGCGCGTCAGCGCCCCGACTTCGTTCTGCAACAGAATGGAAACGATGTGGCGCTTGCGGGAGCTCATCGCAGTTCCTTTCGAGGTGGCTGGGCTGGTCCAAGCCCCAGACTGAGGGGTCACTACTGTAGTCATCAGGTTCGCCGGAGCGGTCTCGCGCGAAAGGGCGGGGAAGCATACGGGACCGATCAGCGCGAGCCTAGCGGTCAACCGGGCGGGGGTGGCAAATAGACGTTGCGCCAACCTTGCTGTAGGCTGCTTCGGTCGCATGAACCGGTCGCCAACAGGGCGCCGGACGCATTTTTTTCCGGAAACCGTCGTGAAACACAGTCCTGCCGCGCTCTCCGCCGCCAGCCATCCGCTCGCGGGCAAGCAGATGTCAGGCGCCGAGATCATTGTCCAGGTGCTCGCCGATGAAGGCGTAGAGACGGTATTCGGCTACAGCGGCGGCGCGATCCTGCCGACATACGACGCGATCTTCGTCCACAACCGTGATGGCGTGGCAGCTGGCGCCAGGCCCATGCCGCTGGTCGTTCCGGCCAACGAGCAGGGCGCCGGCTTCATGGCCGCGGGCTATGCGCGGGCCACGGGCAAGGTCGGTGTCTGCGTCGTGACCTCGGGTCCAGGCGCGACCAATACAGTCACGCCGGTTCGTGACTGTATGGCCGACTCGGTGCCGATCGTCGTGATCTGCGGTCAGGTGCCGACCGGCGCGATCGGCAGCGACGCGTTTCAGGAGGCGCCGGTGGCCAGCATAATGGGCTCGGTCGCCAAGCACATTTTCCTGGTGACTGACGCTGCGAAGCTGGAAGCCACAGTGCGGACGGCATTCGAAATCGCGCGCACCGGCCGCCCCGGTCCGGTGGTCATCGACATTCCCAAGGACGTACAGAACTGGCGCGGTCCGTTCCAGGGCACCGGCCGATTGCCCGTGCCGGGCTATCGCCATCGTATGAATCGCCTGCTGCGCAACGTGCTGTCCGAGGCGCAGTGCGCCGAGTTCTTCAGCATGCTGGGGGAAGCCAAGCGGCCGCTGATCTACGCCGGTGGCGGCGTGATCCAGTCCGGCGCTTCGGCGGTCCTGCGTGAGCTGGCCATCGAATTCAACATTCCAGTCGTGACTACCTTGATGGGGCTCGGCGCGTTCGATACGACGCATCCGCTGGCGATGCGCATGCTCGGCATGCATGGCGCCGCGTTCGCCAACTATGCGGTCGACGATTGTGACTTTCTGGTCACGCTCGGCGCGCGCTTCGACGACCGAGTGGCCGGCAATCCGTCGAAATTTGCGCCGAATGCCAAGCGCATCGCACAGATCGACATCGACGCCTCCGAAGTGAACAAAGTGAAGCCAGTCGACTGGCATCACGTGGGCACGCTACCGGAAGCATTGCGCACCCTGCTGGCGTACGGTCGTCGCGCCAATTTCAAGCGCGATTGGTCTGAATGGCTGCAGCATTGCGCCCAGTTGCGTCGCGATCATGCGATGAACTACGACCGCAACAGCACGCTGATTCAGCCCTATCACGTCATCGAAGAGATCAATCGGCTGACCCAGGGCGACGCCATCATCAGCACTGGCGTCGGCCAGCATCAGATGTGGTCGGCGCAGTACTTCGATTTCCGCAGCCCGCGTCTGTGGCTCACTTCGGGCAGCATGGGCACCATGGGATTCGGTCTGCCGGCTGCGATCGGCGCGCAGGTCGCCAATCCCGACAAGCTGGTGATCGACATCGACGGCGACGCCAGCATTCGCATGAATCTGGGCGAGCTGGAAACGGTCACGACCTATGATCTGCCGGTGAAGATCGTGGTGCTGAACAACTGCGGCGACGGCATGGTGAAGCAATGGCAGAAGCTGTTCTTCAAGGGTCGTCTGTCCGCCAGCGACAAATCGCTCCACAAAAAGGACTTCATCAAGGCCGCGCAGGCCGACGGCTTCCCGTATGCGGTGCGCCTCGACCGCAAGCAGGATGTCGAGCGCGTGGTGCGGGAGTTCATCGAGTTCAAAGGTCCGGCGTTCCTCGAGGTCATGATCGATCCCGATGCCGGCGTCTATCCCATGGTCGGTCCGGGCCAGGCCTATGACGAGATGATCACCGGCCAGCACATCGCCTCGCGCAACTCGCCGACGCAGATCCGTCCCCCGGACGCGTCCGAGATGTTCTAAACGCTCCGCCGACCGCCCGGTCGGCGCGCTCTCAAAATTATTTTTCGAAGATGCGGTCTGCGATCCGTCGCAGACCCGCCGGTTCGCGTCCGCGCCCGGCCGGCTGCTGATTTGTTCCCCCGTCAGCGCTGCAAGCCCCCATCAACCTGCATCGCGAAATCTCGCGTCCATTTGTTGCCCCGGCGCATCACTTGCATCACATCCATACCGCATGTTGGAAATGACCGCTACAAAAACACGAATCCCAGGAGCTACCGTCCACACTGGTTCGACCCGCACGCTACAGTGTTGTATCGAGGCTGCATATTCGTTCATGAACAGGCCTGATATTTGACGAATTTCACACTTCAATGTGAAGTTTGTATTACGAGCACAACAAATCCCCATTTGACATTGGCGAGCGCTTGACGCCGGATAGGTGAATACCACATTTTCCAATTCCGTAAAAAATGCCGACGAGCGCGACCCAGATGGTGCGCAAATCGGACACCGCTGAAACGTATTGCCGAAAGTTCTCGAATTTGTACCCGGGGTGCTTGGGCCGGCGCGGATGCGCCGGCTTGCCCGGACTATGTCAGGAGGATCCATGAGTTCGTATTTGCGTTCGACAATCCACACCGCTTTGCTGGCGACCGCGCTGGGCTCGGGTGTGGCCGCCGCGGCGGAGCCGCAACAAACGACGTTCATCGAAGAGATCGAAGTGATCGTCGTCACCGGCTCGTACATCGAAGGTGCCGCGGAGGACGCCGCACTCCCCATCGACGTGCTGCGTGCCGAAGATCTGGCGAAGCAGGGCTCGCCGACGATGGTCGACATGATTCGCTCCATTCCTTCGGTGCAAGGCACGGTCGGTGAGTCGAATCAGTTCACCGCCCCGAACACGTCGGGTACCGCGAGCATCAACCTGCGCGGTCTCGGCGCAGCTCGCACGTTGATCTTGATGAACGGCCGTCGTCTGGCGCCTTCGCCGTCGCAGATCATCGGCTACGACGCCAACCTGCTGCCGACCGCGGCGATGGGGCGCATCGAAGTGCTGAAAGACGGTGCCGCCGCGACCTACGGTTCCGACGCCGTAGCGGGCGTGGTGAACTTCATCACCAAGCGCGGCCTGGAAGGCATGACCATCGAAGGTAACTACAACTACATCGATGGCTCGGATGGAGATTACGGCGCCAATCTCGCGTGGGGCACGAAGGGTGACGGTTGGGATGTGCTGCTCGCCGGCGGTTATCGCCGCCGTTCGGAGTTGAGCACCACCGATCGCGACTTCGCCGTGCAATCGATTACCGACAATCCGAACGGCGGTTATTCGGGTTTCGCCAATCCGGGCACGTTCCTGGTGGGCGCGAACCGCTTCGTCGACCCGGGCTGCGTGCCGCTGGGCAACGTCATCACCACCAACGCGATGACCGGCGCTCAGACTTGTAACTTCCAGTTCACCCAGTTCGACAATCTGGTCGAGGACGAAGATCACTACAACGTCTACGGCGAATTCAACATGCTGTTCGGCGAAACGACCGAGCTGCATGTCGAGGCGATGTACGCCGCGCACGATGTGCCGCACGAGAACTCGTCGCCGTCGTACGCTCCGACTCAGGGCGCAACGCTCGCCGGCGGCAATCCGACCGGCCCGAACTTCATCATTCCGCGCTCCAATCCCGGCCTGACGCCGGAATTCATCGCGCAGTTGCCAGCCGCCGTGCAGGCTGCACTGGCGTCACCGACCTCCAGTGTCATCGCCAGCGGCCTGCTGTGGCGTCCGTACGGTGTGGGTGGCAATCCGCTCACCGGCGAAGGCAAGGAGGACAAGCGCTTCTTCGATGGCTATCGCGTATCGGCCAGCTTGCGAGGTGAGGTCAGCTCCACCAACTGGGACGTGGGCGTGACCTACATGGAGAACAATCGTGAGATCGTTACTCCGGACATCGTCACGACGCGCCTCGCGCTCGCGCTGCGCGGCTTGGGCGGCCCGAACTGCGTGGCCGCGAACAACACTCCGGGCCAGAATGGCTGCTTGTGGTTGAATCCGTTCTCCACCGGTGTTCAGCGCAATATCATTACCGGCGCGCTCAGCCCGAACTTCGTCGATCAGCCCAACGTCAATACTGTCGAGCTGGCCAATTGGCTGTTCGCGGACAACGGCTCGAAAGACAAGACTTCCACGTTCGTGGTCGATGCCGTGTTGAATGGACAGCTGCCGTTCGGCTTGCCCGGCGGCGATATCGGTTGGGCGGCTGGCGCGCAGTACCGCGAGGAAACGCTGGAACGCGAGCCGATCGGCTTCTCGGATATCAATCAGTTCCCCTGCGTGGACTCGGTGAATGGCAACATCATCACCGGCAATCAGAACTGCAACATTCCCACCGGCGTGTTCAGCTTCCTCGGCCCCGTCGCGCCGCTCGATCTGACTCGCGACGTGAAGGCGGTGTTCGGCGAATTGAACGTGCCGCTCCTGGAGAGCTTGTCGGCGCAGGTCGCGGTTCGCTATGAAACGTATGGCGAACCGGTGGGCTCGACCACCAATCCGAAGTTGTCGTTGCGTTGGCAGGCGCTGGACTGGCTGGCGCTGCGTGGCTCGGTGGGTACCACTTTCCGCGGTCCGCTGCAGACCCAGCTGGCTCCCGGCACGGCGACGACGCTGACCTTCACGCCCGCTGCGAACGGTTACAAAACGTATGACGTGGTCGGCAATCCGAATCTGAAGCCGGAAGAGGCGCTGACCCTCAACGTCGGCTTCATCGTCAAGGCCGGTGGCTTCAGCGGCACGCTGGACTACTGGAGCTACGACTTCAAGGACGCGCTGGAAACCGAGAGCGGTCCGGAAATGGTGGCTCGATTCTTCGGCACGAATCCGAACGCACCGCTCGCGACCATCAATCAGAACTGCGATAACCCGGCTCTGGCCGATCTGCAGGCGCGCTTCACGTTCAACGGCACTTGCAGCCTCGCCAATCTGTTGCGCGTGCAGACCAACACGGTCAACGGCCCGGATCAGAGGTTGTCGGGTCTGGATCTCAGTCTGCAATACGCGTTCGAAGACGTGATCGGCGGCAACCTGTTGGTCGGCGCCGATGCGACGTACAACCTGGAGTACGAGCGCGACGCGTCCTTCATCGGCTCCGTGCAGATTCAGGCGGCCGGCGACTTCGCTGGTACGCGTGGCGCCTCGGGTGTCGCTGGCGGCAGCTTGCCGGAGCTTCGCGGCTCTGCTTATGTGGACTACTCCACCAATTGGCTGGCACCACAGGGTGTGCGTGTGACTGCTCGTTACGTCGACGGCGTGACAGACGTGCGCTCGGGTCTGGCGAACACGACGACTCGAGGCGTGGAAGTGGGCTCGTTCCTGACTTACGACCTGGTGTATCGCCTGTCGTTGCCACAGCAGACGACGCTCACGGCTTCGGTGATCAATCTCACCGATCGCGATCCGCCGTTCGCGCGCCTGGATCTGGGTTACGACACGTTCCTGGCGAACCCCTACGGTCGTTACTTCAAGATGCTGCTGAACAAGAAGTTCTAACGGCGGTAGCTCGAAAGGAGTGCCCGGCGATCACGGATGGGGTTGCCGGCGGAGAAGGGCCCACGCGGGCCCTTCTTTTTTGGTTATCGAGCGTGATTTTTCATTCTGCAAACAAGCCCATCAGCATGGGCTTGGCGTACAGCTCGTGAATCTGCTCGCCAGTCGCGCCGGGTACCCACCAGCGATATTCCGCCGAGGCATTCAGCGCCGCCGAGAACATTTGGGCTCCGATCATCGGATCGACCGCGCGGATCGAGCCGGCCGTGATCCCATCGGCGATCACGCCGGCAAAGCGATTCGAGACCTGGCCGTACGTTTCGATCATTTCCTGACGCATCGATAACGGCAGCGCGACCAGTGCCGACGTGCGCAACAACGGGCCGCGCTCGGATATTTGATACGAAAACAACGCCGCTGCCAGCGTCGTCAGTTGTTCCCAATGATCGTCGCTGCGCGCCAGCACCGTGCGCTGGATGCGTCGCATGGTGTCGAAGCTGCGCTTGAAGCAGGCCACCACCAGATCGTCCTTGGCGTCATGGTGGTAGTAGAACGAGCCCTTGGTGACATTGAGTCGTTCGGAAATCTTCTCGACCGAGGCGCCGCGATAACCGCGCTCGTTGATCAGGCGCGTCGCCGCGATCAGAAATGTTTCCTGCGCGGCGGTCTGTTGGGCCTCGGGCAGCATTTCATCCAGAGAGATTGGCCGGTTCTGCCAGGTGCGCCCCGGACCTGCAAAACCATGCAACAGAATGTCGCACATGCGCGTGTATACGCGTCCAAAGTCATCGGGGTCATAGCGCCGTAGCCAGATCACGCCCCACAGAATCTGCTCGCTGAGAATGTGCGCGCGGGCGGCACGATGCATCGGTGTCAGCCAGCTGAGCTCAGGAGACTCGAACAACCCGCACAGCCTGGCGAAAAAGTGGCGATAAGCGTCGCCGACGACGGTGCGCTGAGGTTTTTGCAGTGTGCGCATGTCACCGAACAGGGCGATCGGGGGCTCCTCGCCGGCGACGACGCGATGGCGCAGATCCAGCCACAATTTGAGCATCCGCTGCACGCGTGCGGGCGGATCCGGTTCGCGCGCTGCTGCTTCGACCAACGCCTCGACCCGGGCGATCGCGTCGAGAAAGCACGCGACCGCCAGATCCTCTTTCTTGCGGAAGTAATAAGTAACGCTGGTAGTGATGAGGCCGACGCGGTTGGCCACGTTGGCCAGCGTCATGCCTTTGACGCCGTCGCGATTCAGAATTTCGCTGGCGGCAGCGACGATCGCCTGTTGTTTGCGCGCGTACTTGGTATCGGCGCCACTAGCCTTGCGAGGCCGCGCGCGTGGCGCTGACGGGGTGACCTCTTTGTCCGAAGCAGACATCCGCGGTGATCTCCGAGGGGCGGGGTTGACTCCCCGCCCCCCTGGGTGGGTACCGCAGCTTAGAAGATTTCGAACAATCCCGCAGCGCCCATGCCGCCGCCGACACACATGGTCACGATGCCGTACCTGGCGCCGCGACGCTTGCCTTCGATCAGCAGGTGGCCGGTCATGCGAGCACCCGACATGCCATACGGATGGCCGATGGAGATGGCTCCACCGGACACGTTGAGCTTGTCGTTCGGGATGCCGAGCTTGTCGCGGATGTACAAGACCTGGCTGGCAAACGCTTCGTTCAACTCCCAGATGCCGATGTCGTCCATCTTCAAGCCGTGCTGCTTCAGCAGCTTCGGCACGGCGAAGACCGGGCCGATGCCCATCTCGTCCGGATCGCACGCGGCGACCATCATGCCGCGATAAGCGCCGAGCGGCTTCAGTCCACGCTGCTCAGCTTCCTTCGCTTCCATCAGCACGAGTGCCGCTGCACCGTCGGAGAGCTGCGATGCGTTGCCCGCCGTGATGAACTTGCCTTCCTTGATGCGCTGACCGTTCTTGAACACCGGCTGCAGCTTCTGCAGATCGGCGAGCGTGGTCTGCGGGCGATTGCCTTCGTCCAGCTTCAGATTCACCGCCTTCTCCGCAGTCGCGCCGGTCTCTTTGTCGGTCACGATCATGGTCGACGGCAGTTGTGCGATCTCGGCGTCGTAACGTCCTTCGGATTGAGCGATGGCGGTGCGCTGCTGAGACTGCAGGGCATATTCGTCCTGAGCTTCGCGGCTGACGCCGTAACGCTCGGCGACGATTTCCGCAGTCTCGATCATCGTCATGTAGATCTGCGGAATGTTCTTCACCAGCCACGGATCGGCGACGCGGAACTTGTTCACCTTGTCGTTCTGTACCAGCGAGATCGATTCGACGCCGCCGCCGATCGCGATCTGCATGCCGTCGTGAACGATCTGTTTGGCCGCGGTGGCGATCGCCATCAGGCCCGACGAGCACTGTCGGTCCATGCTCATGCCCGATACCGTGACAGGCAGGCCGGCGCGCAGCAGCGCCTGACGAGCGACGTTGCCGCCCGTCGAGCCCTGCTGCAGGGCGCAGCCGAGAATCACATCTTCGACCAGAGCGCCGTCGATGCCGGCGCGCTTTACCGCTTCGGCGATTGCGTGGCCGGCCAGCTCCTGGCCCTGTGTGTTGTTGAAGGCGCCGCGATAGGCTTTGCCGATCGGCGTGCGCGCGGTGGAAACAATGACTGCTTCACGCATGGGATACTCCTCATGTCACCGAATTACTTCAGATCCTGAAAGCGCTTGCCCTCGGCCGCCAGTTTTTCCAGCAGCGGCGAGATGCTGAAGCCGGCACCCAGCTTCGGGGCGTATTCCTTGAGCTTGGCGACTACATTGGCCAGGCCGACGGTATCGGCATAGAACATCGGGCCGCCGGTGTACTTCGGCCAGCCGTAGCCGTTGATCCACACGATGTCGATGTCGGACGGACGGCTCGCGATCTTCTCTTCGAGAATTTTCGCGCCTTCGTTGATCATCGGATAAATGCAGCGCTCGAGAATTTCCTGTGCGGAAATCTGGCGCGGCGTGACACCGGCTTTGGCGGCGAAGTCCTTGATGATTTTCTCGGTGACTGGCGACGGCTTGGCATTGCGCTGCTCGTCGTAGTCATAGAAGCCCGCGCCGGTCTTCTGACCGCGGCGATCCATTTCGCACAGCACTTCACGCACCGTGGAGCTCTTCGATGTTTCTTTGCTCCAGCCGAGGTCGAGGCCGGCGAGATCGCCCATGGCGAACGGGCCCATCGGCAGGCCGAAGTCGTACAGCGGCTTGTCCACATCCCACGGCATCGCGCCTTCCAGCAGCATCGCCTGCGCCTGTGCCTGACGGGCTGCCAGCATGCGATTGCCGACGAAGCCGTGACACACACCGACCAACACGCCGATCTTGCCGATCTTCTTGGCCAGCTGCATTGCCGTCGCGACGACCTGCTTGGAGGTTTTCTCGCCGCGCACCACTTCGAGCAGGCGCATGACGTTGGCGGGCGAGAAGAAGTGCAGACCGATCACCCACTCGGGACGCTGGGTGGACGCCGCGATCTCGTTCACGTCCAGATAAGAAGTGTTGGACGCGAGAATGGCGCCTTGCTTGACGATCTTGTCGAGCTTGCCGAACACCTGCTTCTTCACGTCCATGTTTTCGAACACGGCTTCGATCACCAGATCGCAGTCGGCGAGCTTTTCCAGCTCCAGCGTGCCGGTCAGCAGGCTCATGCGCTTTTCGACGTCTTCGGGCTTGAGCTTGCCGCGCTTCGCGGTGGTCTCGTAGTTCTTGCGGATCACGCCCAGGCCGCGCTCCAGCGCTTCCTGTTTGGTCTCGACGATGGTGACCGGAATGCCGACGTTCGCGAAGTTCATCGCGATGCCGCCGCCCATGGTGCCGGCGCCGATGATGCCCACCTTCGCGATCGGCAGCGTCGGGGTGTCGGACGGCACATCTGGAATCTTCCACACTTCGCGCTCGGCGAAGAACACGTAGCGCTGCGCAGCCGATTGCACGCCGCCCATTGCTTCCTGGAACAGCTCGCGCTCGACCTTCATGCCCTCATCGAAGGGCTTGTTCACCGCGGCTTCGACGGCGCGGATGTTGTATTCGGGAGCGAGGAAGCCGCGGAATTTACGAGCATTGGCTTTGCGGAAGTCGGCGAAGATTTCCGGCTTGCCGCGCGCGGCTTCGACTTTGTCGTTCATGTCGCGCACTTTCTTGAGCGGGCGATTCTCGGCGAGCACCTTCTTCGCAAAGGCGATCGCGCTGGCGCGCAGCGTGCCTTCGGGAACGATCTCATCGATCAGGCCCGCAGCGTTCGCGGCCTTCGCATCGATGTGCGCGCCGGACGTCACCATCTCGAGCGCTTTCTCAGGGCCGACGATGCGAGGCAGGCGCTGCGTACCGCCGGCGCCTGGCAACAGACCGAGATGAACTTCAGGCAAGCCGCACTTCGCAGAAGGAACGGCAACGCGATAGTGACAACCCAGCGCAACTTCGAGACCGCCGCCGAGCGCGGTGCCGTGAATCGCGGCGACCGTCGGCTTGCTCACGTTCTCGATCTCCGTGACGACTTCGGGGAGCCACGGCGATTTCGGCGGCTTGCCGAACTCGGTGATGTCCGCGCCGGCGTGGAAGGTGCGGCCTTCGCAAATCAAAACCACCGCTTTCACCGCGGCATCGGCATCCGCTTTCTGCATGGCCTGGACGATGCCGTCGCGCACCGCATGTCCCAGCGCATTCACGGGCGGGTTGTTGATTGTGATGATCGCGATCCCGTCTTCCACGGACAGGTCGGTCACGGCGTTGATTGCCCCCATCGGTGCGTCTCCTGGTTACTTGATTGAGCGGTCCGCGAGGCGGAATGACGCTGCCGACGGATTCGATCCGCCCTGCCTGTCGCTCGTCGCGGGAGCGGCATTATGGCGCACTTTCGCGCGTTTTACCGCAGTGCAAAGTATTCCGCAGCGCGGGTCATCTAGAGATGACTAATCAAGGACTTAGCAGTGTCCGGCGGTCGGACAATCAGCGTCGGCTGGGCTTGGTTGCCGGGTTTGAGTGCGTCTTGCAGCCATACAGCGTCGGCTCGGATGCGCACACATTCAGCAACGCCTTTTGCCTTNNTNTTGCCAGAAAGCGGGCAGACCCGCCGCGCTCACGACTTGCTCGAAGCGCGGGGGTTGTCGCAGGAATTTTGTTTGCGGCATCCACAGCACACGCAACGGCGAGCGTTCGCCTTGGCGCTGCAGCCGGGACATGCGATTGAAAACGAACTCGGGTTGTTTCAACGC